>NZ_SCNZ01000003.1:0-348117 GCF_005502655.1 Burkholderia sp. 4NA327C6
ACGTAGATCGAATCGCGCGTCGTGCCCGGCATGTCGAACGCGATCACGCGATCCTCGCCGATCAGCGCGTTCACGAGCGTCGACTTGCCGACGTTCGGACGGCCGACGATCGCGATCTTGATGCCGCGCGAAGGATCGTTCTCGTCCTCTTCCTCCGGACGGTCCGCATACGCGACGTCCAGCGCCTCGTTGATCATGTCGGTGACGCCGTCACCGTGCGCAGCCGAGATCGCACGCGGATCGCCGAGGCCGAGCTCGTAGAAGTCCGTCGCGACCGCCGTGTACTTCATCCCCTCGGCCTTGTTGACGACGAGGAAGATCGGCCGGCCGGTCTTGCGCAGGTAGTCGGCGATCGACTTGTCCTGCGGCGCGAGCCCGTTACGGCCGTCGACGATGAACACGACGACGTCGGCTTCCTCGACCGCCTGCCGCGTCTGGCGGGCCATTTCGTGCAGGATGCCGTCCTTCGCGACGGGCTCGAAGCCGCCGGTATCGACGACCAGGTACGGCCGCTCGCCGACGCGCCCTTCGCCGTAATGGCGATCGCGCGTCAGGCCCGGCAAGTCGGCGACCAGCGCATCGCGCGAGCGCGTGAGCCGGTTGAACAGCGTGGATTTCCCCACATTGGGGCGCCCAACGAGGGCAATGACCGGTTTCATCTGTGTTTTCTACGGTGAAGCGCAGCAGCGGGAGGCCCGCTGCTGCGGGCGGCTGCGCTGAATGAAAATATCACGAATTCGCGCCGCGCCGGATGCGCGCGCCTGGCGCGCGTTGCGCGCCGTCGTCTTTCGTCTCGAACTGCCTTTCAAATACCGAGCGGCCGGGAGCACCGGCCGCCTTCAAGTCGCGCGGCCGCGGCGCGCGGGACAAGCCCGTCGCGCCACGGCCGCGCATGTTTCCTGCGCGTCAGCGCGGACGGAATCCGTACAGGCCGCCGTCCTTCGTCTGCACGACGAGCGTGTTGCCCGCGAGGACCGGCGCCGCCGTAATCGCACTGCCGTCGGTCTTCATCCGTGCGATGAAGCTGCCGTCTTCGCGGGACAGGAAGTGCACGAAGCCCTTGTAATCGCCCAACACGACCGCGTGCCCGAGCAGATACGGCACGCCGACGTCACGGCTCTTGAGCTTGTCGTTACGCCACAGCTGGTTGCCCGACGCAGCGTCGTACGCAGTCACGACCGACCAGTCGTCGCCGCCGGCGACCACCGAATCGTCCTGCGCGAGACCGCTGCGGCTCGAGAACGCCTTTTCCCACAGCGGGCGGCCCGAGTTCGCATCGAAGCAGCCAAGCTGACCCTGGAACGTCACCGCGCAGGCCTCCGCGCCCACGAGCGTCGGCGGACCGCTGACGTCGTTGATGCGCTCGACTTCGGTCACGCCCTTCGGGAACGACACCGGGGTCTGCCAGAACGGCTCGCCCGTCTGCAGGTTGATCGCGACCAGCCCGCCGCCCGGGAAGCCCGCCAGCACCGCTGCGTCACCCGCGAACGTCATGCCGGCCGACACGCGCAGGTTCAGCGGCACCGCGCGGTTGCGGTAGTTCCACTTCTGTTCGCCCGTCTGCGCGTTGAACGCGATCACCTGGCCGTCGATCGTGCGGACGACCACGAGGCCGTTGCCGACGAGCGGCGGCGAGAAGATCTCGCCCTGCACGCTGGTCTTCCACAGTTGCTTGCCGTCCGGGCCCAGCACGAACACGCCGCCCTTCAGCGCGCCGACCGCGGTCAGGTTGCCGTCACTGCCGACACCGGCCGACAGGTCGGAGCCGACCTTCGCGCGCCAGAGCGTCTGGCCCGTCTTCGCGTCGATCTTCTCGACCGAACCGTTCTCGCCCGCTGCGTAGACGGCGTCGCCCACGGCCACCGGCGAGAACAGGTAGCGCCCGCCCTTGCCGACGCTCGCCTTCCAGACCTGTTGCACGTCCATCACGGGCTTGAACTCGGTGAGCGGCGTCGGCACGCGGCGCGCGTCCTTCGACGACGAGCAGGCCGCCAGTGCGAGGACAGCCGCCGCGCAGGCAACGGGCACAGCGTAACGTTTCAGCAAATTCATCGGTTAGCGAAGCAGAGTTAAGAGGTTGAGGGGACCGGGGTTCAGCCGCCAAGCGCGTCCAGCTTGAACTGCACGAGCTGACGCGCGGACTGGTCGTCCTTCGACAGGCCGTCGAGCGCGAGCTTGTAAGCCGCGCGCGCGTCGTCGGTCTTGCCTTGCGCGGCAAGCAGATCGCCGCGACGATCGGCCACGAGGCCCTTGAATGCATCGACCGGCGTACCCGACAGCAGCGCGAGGCCCGCATCGTACGCTTTCTCGTCGAGCAGCAGCGACGCGAGACGCAGCTTCGCGATCTGCTTGTACTCGTCGTCCTTGGCGTGATCGACGGCCCATTGCAACTGCGCCTTCGCACCGGCCGAGTCGCCGGCTGCGTACAGCGTCTTCGCAGCGGAGAGTGCAGTCATCTGCGCATAGGGCGTGCTGCCGAACTTGTCTTCCATGTCGGCGGCGGCGCGAGCGATCGTCGCCTTGTCGTTCGCGGCGGCGGCCTTCTGGACCTGTTCGTACAGCCCGGACGCCTCGGCAGCCTGACGGCGCTGCCAGTAGTTCCAGCCGTTGAAACCGGCCGCGACGACGAGCGCCGCGAGCACGATCCACGTGGTGAGGTTGCCCCAGCGGGCCCACCACGCCTTGACACTTTCAATCGATTCTTGTTCGTCGTGATAACTCATCGGCGAGCGATTCCTTCCTGTTCAGGCTTTTCTTGTCGAGCGGATGCCAGCGCGATCAGTCGTCGCCGTCTTCGGCGGATGCAACCATCGCATTGATTAGGAATTCGGTCAAGCCTTCGACCGGTACGGTCTGCTGAACGTTCTTTTCCCCATCTCCGCCCGCACCGCGCAGCGCTTTCACGCCCACCGTGCCGTTTGCAACCTCTTCTTCACCGAAGATCACCGCGAACGCGGCGCCGCTTGCGTCGGCCCGTTTCATCTGCGACTTGAAGCTCGCCGGCGCGCCGTCGGCACTGCAGTGGAAGATCACGTCGAGGCCCGTGTCGCGCAGGCGCTCGGCCGCAATGAACGCCTGTTCACGCGCGGTCTCGCCCTGGTGCACGACGTACACGTCGACGCCCTCCTGCTCGGGCGCGAGATCCTCTTCCTTCAGCAGTTCGAGGATCCGCTCGATGCCCATCGCCCAGCCGCATGCAGCGGTCGGCTTGCCGCCGAGCTGCTCGATCAGTGGATCGTAGCGGCCGCCGGCTGCGACCGTGCCCTGCGCGCCGAGCTTGTCGGTCACCCACTCGAACACGGTCAGGTTGTAGTAGTCCAGACCACGCACGAGACGCGGGTTGATCTTGAACGGAATGTTGTTCGCGAGCAGCAGGCGCTGCAGCCCTTCGAAGTGCGCGCGCGACTCGTCGCCGAGGAAGTCGATCAGCTTCGGCGCGTTCTGCGCGATTTCCTGCAGCGCGGGGTTCTTCGTGTCGAGCACGCGCAGCGGGTTCGTATACAGGCGGCGCTTCGCATCCTCGTCGAGCACGTCGGCGAACTGCTCGAGGTACTTGATCAGTTCGACGCGATGCGCGGCACGCTCTTCGGCAAGGCCGAGCGAGTTGATCTCGAGCTTGATGCCGGTCAGGCCGAGGTCGTCCCACAGGCGCTGGCACATCATGATGATCTCGGCATCCGCATCAGGGCCCGCGAAGCCGAGCGCCTCGACGCCGACCTGGTGGAACTGGCGATAGCGGCCACGCTGCGGACGCTCGTGACGGAACATCGGGCCGATGTACCACAGGCGCTTCGGGCCGTCGTACAGCATGTTGTGCTCGATCGACGCGCGCACGACGGCCGCGGTATTTTCCGGGCGCATCGTCAGGTTCTCGCCGTTCAGCGCGTCGGTGAAGCTGTACATCTCTTTTTCGACGATGTCGGTGACCTCACCGATGCCGCGCGTGAAGAGCTGCGTGTGCTCGACGATCGGCGTGCGGATGTTCTGGTAACCGTATGCGCGCAGCAGCGATTTCACCGTAGCTTCGAAGAACTCCCAAAGGCCGGCATCCTGCGGAAGGATGTCGTTCATGCCCTTGACGCCGGTGAGCTTCTCGATCTTGCGTTTTTGTTCAGTCATCGTGTGTGTGGACGAATTAGTTCGTGGCCTCAGCGCGGCCGTAGTTGCGTTCGACGTAGTCGCTGACGATCTGCTGGAATTCCTCGGCGATCCGCTCGCCGCGCAGCGTCTTGACCTTCTCGCCGTCGATGAAGACAGGCGCGGCCGGGTTCTCGCCCGAGCCCGGCAGGCTGATGCCGATATTCGCGTGCTTCGATTCGCCCGGGCCGTTGACGATGCAGCCCATCACCGCGACGTTCATTTTCTCGACGCCCGGATACGCCTTGCGCCAGACCGGCATCTGTTCGCGCAGGTAGGTCTGGATCTGCATCGCGAGTTCCTGGAACAGCGTGCTCGTCGTACGGCCGCAGCCCGGGCACGCGATCACCATCGGTGCGAACGAACGCAGGCCCATCGTCTGCAGGATTTCCTGGCCGACGATCACCTCACCCGTGCGCGACGCGCCCGGTTCCGGCGTCAGCGAGATGCGGATCGTGTCGCCGATCCCTTCCTGCAGCAGCACGCCGAGCGCAGCCGTCGACGCGACGATGCCCTTCGAGCCCATGCCGGCCTCGGTCAGCCCGAGGTGCAGCGCGAAGCCGCAGCGGCGGCTGAGTTCGCGGTACACGGCGATCAGGTCCTGCACGCCGCTGACCTTGCACGACAGAATGATGCGGTCGCGGCCGAGGCCCAGTTCGACCGCACGCTCGGCCGAGCCGATCGCCGACTGGATCAGCGCCTCGTACATCACGCTCTGCGCGTCCCACGGCTGCGCACGCGCACCGTTCTCGTCCATCATGCGCGCGAGCAGGTCCTGGTCGAGACTGCCCCAGTTCACGCCGATCCGCACCGGCTTGTCGTACTTGGCCGCAGCCTCGATCATCTGTGCGAACTGCGTATCGCGCTTCGCACCCTGGCCGACGTTGCCCGGGTTGATCCGGTACTTCGACAGCGACTCGGCGCAGCCCGGGTAGTCACGCAGCAGCAGGTGGCCGTTGTAGTGGAAATCGCCGACGAGCGGCACGGTCACGCCCATGCGATCGAGCTGCTCGCGGATCGCCGGCACGGCGGCCGCGGCCTCGGGCGTGTTGACCGTGATGCGCACCAGTTCGGAGCCCGCGTTCGCGAGTTCCTTGATCTGGATTGCCGTGCCGATCGCGTCGGCCGTGTCGGTATTCGTCATCGACTGCACGCGCACCGGCGCGTCGCCGCCGATCGTCACGAGTTGCCCGCCCCAGCGGACATCCACCGCATGCGATACACGGCGCGGCTTGTGCCCGCCGAACACCGGCTCGGTTGAACAAATCTGACTGCTGCGTGGGGATTGAGCTTCGGATTGCATCGATAGATCCATTTACGCGGAATGCGCCTCAACGCGGCGCATGAATTGAAAAAGCGCCGTGCCCTCACGGCCTGCCGATATCGTCGACAGGCCTTCGCCACGGCGCTTGACGTCAGGGCAACGTGAACCGCGCCACATTACCCCGCGCTGCCGAATATTTTGCCGGATCGACAGGTTTTCCGTCGAACGCGATCGCGTCGAGGCCCGCCTTGTTGCCGATCGTGACCTTGAACGGGCCGTCGCCGGCGACCTGCTTCGCCTCGCCGCCGTGCACCAGCCCGGAGAACAGCTCCTTGCCGCTCTTGTCGCGCACGCTGAACCAGCTGTCCTGCTTGACCTTCAGTTCGATCATCGACTGGCCGGCCGCAACCACGACGCTCGCCGGCTGGGCCGGTACTGCGGCGCTTGCCGTCGCCGTTGCCACGGCGGGCTGCGACGCGGCTGCCGTCACGACCGGCGCCACGGGCGCAGGCGCCGGAGCAGCCGACGCAACTGCCGGCGCCGGCGCTGCAGACGCAACGGCCGGGGCCGGAACCTCATTCGCGACTACGGCAGACGCGCCGCTCGAGGCGGCCTCTTCGACGGATGACGACGATGCCGCCGGCGCGCTCGCGGCCGACGCATGCTCAGCATCGCCGCTCTTGAAGCGCGCGAGCAGGCTCGACGAATCGCCGCCAGTGTGCCACATCAGTACGGCAACTACCGCGACGACGACGATCCCCGTGCCCCAAAGCCATGGGTGGTGCCGCGACGACCCGCCCAGCGGAATCGACACGCGGCCGCGCGGCAGATCCGTGCCCGATGACGCGGGCATCGACAGATCGACTTCCGGCACCCCGCGCTCACGGCGCAACGCCTGCGCGAACGGCTCCGGATCGACGCCGAGCATCTTCGCGTAGCTGCGCACGACACCGAGCGCGAACGTCACGCCGGGCAAATGGCTGATGTCGCCGGCCTCGAGTGCCCGAAGCTTCTGCGGTGCGACCTTGAGTCGCGCCGACACGTCATCGACGGTCCAACCCCTTGTTTCCCGAAGCTGCGCCAGTCGGCTGCCGACTGCCGCAAGCGATTCCAACCCCGCCGGTGCCGGCTTCGCGCCATTCGTCTCTGCGCCGTTAGACGGCTGCGGCTCACTCATCCTTGTCCTCGCGTCGATTCTTCTTCACTGGCGGCCGCCACCGGTTCACGCCGGCCGGCACCCGCAACTGTCCTTACCATGCGCGACGCCGAGGCGCCGCGACCGATCGCTATTCGCGTGTTGTACCGCTTAAAGGCCCTGGCATCCCCGGCCAGGCATCCCTGTCAAATCGCCCGAACTTCGATGATCTTTCCTGCTGCGCCCGTCCGTTCCGCGAGGCGCGTGCGGTCCTTCACTGCGCCGGCCAGCTGGCCGCACGCGGCATCGATGTCGTCGCCGCGCGTCTTGCGCACGGTCGTGACGACACCCGCATCGATGAGGACCTGTGCAAAGCGCTTGATCTGCTCCGGCTTCGAGCGGATGAGGCCCGATTCCGGAAACGGATTGAACGGGATCAGATTGAACTTGCACGGCACGTCGCGTGTGACGGCCAGCAGTTCGCGCGCATGCGCTTCGGTGTCGTTGACGCCGTCCAGCATGCAGTATTCGAAAGTGATGAAGTCGCGCGGCGCGACTTTCAGATAACGCTGGCAAGCCGCCATCAGCTCGCGCAGCGGATACTTCTTGTTGAGCGGCACCAGCTCGTCGCGCAGCGGATCGTTCGGCGCGTGCAGCGACACGGCCAGCGCGACCGGCAGCTCGGCGCCGAGGCGGTCCATCATCGGCACCACGCCAGACGTCGACAGCGTGACGCGACGGCGCGACAGCCCGTATGCGTTGTCGTCGAGCATCAGCCGCATCGCCGGCACGACCGCGCTGTAATTCAGCAACGGCTCGCCCATGCCCATCATCACCACGTTAGTGACGACCCGTTCGGCCTTGCCGTTCGGACCGGGCGCGCGACCCAGGGACGCTCGCAATGCAAATTCGGCCATCCGGAGCTGGCCGATGATTTCGGCTGTCGACAGGTTGCGGGAAAAGCCCTGCTTGCCCGTCGAACAGAAGCGGCAGTTGACCGCACATCCGGCCTGCGACGACACGCACAGCGTGCCGCGCGTCTCTTCCGGGATGAACACGGTTTCGACCGCATTGCCGTTTCCGACGTCGATCAGCCACTTGCGCGTGCCGTCGGCGGAAACGTGATCGCTGGCGATCTCGGGCATGCCGATCGACGCGCGGCCCTTGAGTTTTTCTCTCAAGGACTTCGCGAGATCGGTCATGCCGTCGAAGTCGCCAGCGTTGTACTGGTGGATCCAGCGCTGCAACTGCTTGGCGCGGAACGGCTTCTCGCCGAGGCTGCCGCAGTACGCGACAAGACCCTCGGCATCGAAGTCGAGAAGATTGACGGAAGTTTCGCTCGTCATGATGTGCTGCCTTGCCGCGTGCGCTGAATCCTGCCTACTTGCTGCCAGCCAGGGCTTAGCGCGAGTAAACGTTCATTTCCGGGAAGAAGAACGCGATTTCGACCGCTGCCGTCTCAGCAGCGTCCGAGCCGTGCACGGCGTTCGCGTCGATGCTGTCGGCGAAGTCGGCGCGGATCGTGCCCTTTTCTGCCTTCTTCGGATCCGTTGCGCCCATCAGGTCGCGGTTCTTCAGGATCGCGCCTTCACCTTCCAGAACCTGGATCATCACCGGGCCCGAGATCATGAAATCGACGAGGTCCTTGAAGAACGGACGCGCTGCGTGAACCGCGTAGAACTTCTCTGCGTCTGCACGCGACAGGTGTGCCATGCGCGATGCGACGATCTTCAGGCCGGCGCCTTCGAAACGGCTGTAGATCTGACCGATCACGTTCTTTGCCACCGCATCCGGCTTGATGATCGACAGGGTGCGCTCGATTGCCATAAAAACTCCAAAAAATTAAGAAGTTACAGGTTCAAATGAATCCGCTATTGTAGCACGATCCCGTGTATCATTGCGATTGAACCCTTACACGCATGAAAGGTTCAGAATCCATATGTTTTGTGCCGCCCGGCCATTGAAACCTCCCGGCACGGAACGTATCTTAGCCATAGCTGCTCCGGTTTGCTGCGCCGCACACCGCGCGCGCCGAACCGGCCCCGGACGCCCATGCGTTCAATGTTAGGAGAAACCATGAACGACTATCCGTACAATTTCGGCCGTGGCGGTTCCGTCAGCACCGCCGAGGTCCGCAACCGCGTGCTGCGGAACACGTACTGGCTGCTCGCGCTGTCGATGGTGCCGACCGTGCTGGGCGCCTGGGTCGGCGTCGCGACGGGCTTCTCGCTGTTCGCGGCCACGAGCCCGATGATGAGCCTGCTCGCGTTCTTCGCGATCGCGTTCGGCTTCATGTTCGCGATCGAGCGGACCAAAAACAGCTCGGTCGGCGTGTTCGTGCTGCTCGGCTTCACGTTCTTCATGGGCCTGATGCTGTCCCGGCTGCTGAGCTTCATCCTCGGCTTCTCGAACGGCCCGTCGTTGATCATGCTGGCGTTCGGCGGCACCGGCATCATCTTCGCCGCGATGGCGACGATCGCCACCGTCAGCAAGCGCGACTTCTCGGGGCTCGGCAAGTGGCTGTTCATGGGCGTGATCGTGATCCTGCTCGCATCGGTCGCGAACATCTTCCTGCAACTCCCGGCGCTGATGCTCACCGTGTCGGTACTTGCGATCGCGATCTTCTCCGCGTACATGCTGTTCGACGTCCAGCGCGTCGTGAACGGCGGCGAGACGAACTACATCTCGGCAACGCTCGCGATCTACCTCGACCTGTACAACGTGTTCACGAACCTGCTCGCGCTGCTCGGCATCTTTGGCGGCAACCGCAACTGACGTTCGCTACCCCCATGAAAAAACCGGCCCGCGGGCCGGTTTTTTGCGTCCGCCGCCCGACTCAGTCGCGCTCGAACAGCGCGATCGATTCGACGTGCGACGTATTCGGGAACATGTTCACGACACCGGCGCCCTTCAGGCGGTAGCCGGCCTCGTGCACGAGCAGGCCCGCGTCACGTGCCAGCGTCGACGGGTTGCACGACACGTAGACGATGCGCTTCGGCAGCGGGCCTTCACCGCTCTGCGCGATCTCGGCCAGCGCCTTCGACACCGCGAGCGCGCCTTCGCGCGGCGGGTCGATCAGGAACTTGTCGAACGCGCCGAGCGCCCGGATGTCGTCGCCCGTCACTTCGAACAGGTTCCGGCACGCGAACGTCGTGTGGCCGTCGACACCGTTCTCGCGCGCATTCGCCAGCGCGCGCGTCGTCAGCGTGTCGCTGCCTTCGATGCCCATCACCTCGCGCGACAACCGTGCGAGCGGCAACGTGAAGTTGCCGATCCCGCAGAACAGGTCGAGCACGCGGTCGTCGCGCGACGGGGCGAGCAGGCGCAGCGCGCGGCCCACCAGCACGCGGTTGATCTGATGGTTGACCTGCGTGAAGTCGGTCGGCTTGAACGGCATGCGGATGCCGAATTCCGGCAGCGTGTAATCGAGCGACACGTCGAGCGGATAGAACGGCGCCACCGTATCAGGGCCTTTGGGCTGCAGCCAGAACTGCACCTTGTGCTCGTCCGCGAACGCGCGCAGCAGCGCTTCGTCGTCCGCGTTGATCGGCTCCAGCACACGCAGCACGAGCGCCGTCACTTCCGAACCGACCGCGAGTTCGATCTGCGGCATCCGATCGCGAATCGACAGCCCCTCGACGAGCCTGCGCAGCGGCACGAGCATCGCCGACACGTGCGGCGGCAACACTTCGCAGCTCGTCATGTCGGCGACGTAGCTGCTCTTCTTCTCGTGGAATCCGACCAGCACGCCGCCCTTCTTCGCGACGTTGCGCACGGTCAGGCGTGCGCGGTAGCGATAGCCCCACGACGGGCCATGGATCGGCGCGAACATCGTTTCCGCGCGCAGCTTCGCCAGGTGCCACAGGTTGTCTTCGAGCACGCGCTGCTTGACCGCCACCTGGGCGCGCATGTCGAGATGCTGCATCGAGCAGCCGCCGCAGGTGCCGAAGAACGCGCATTTCGGCTTCGTGCGCATCACGCTCGGGCGCAGAATGTCGACAACCGTCGCCTGCTCGTAGCTCGGCTTGCGGCGGAAGCTCGAATAGGTCACGCGCTCGCCCGGCAGCGCGCCCTCGACGAAGATGACCTTGCCCGGCTCGCCGTCCTCGGTAATCGTGCGGCCGACACCGCGCGCTTCCATGTCGAGCGATTCGATCTCGAGGACCGGGGCGATTCCGGGCGCGACGGGCGCATTTCTTGATTTGCGCGCAGAAGTGGGGACGGCTTCGGACACCAGCTTTTCCTGACAAACGTTGAAGAAGGCGAGATTGTAGACGACGCAGGCCCGCATCGCCCGCTTTGCATGCGCCAAGCGTCGATACTTAAGCATAGCCGGCCCGCCATTGCACCGAAACGGCCAGACGGACGGCCCGGGCGCACCCGTGGCCGCGCGTGGCCCGTCGCGCCGACTCACAAGCGGCTCCGGGCCCGGGATCCGCCCGACAGGAGATTCGACCATGAAGCTGATCGACTGGAACATCCAATGGGGTCGGGACGCGGACGGCGGCGTCGATCTTTCACGCACCGTCGCCGCGATCCACGCGCTCGGCGACTTCGACGTGCTTTGCCTGCAGGAAGTCACGCGCGGCTTTGGTGCACTGCCCGGCGGGCCCGGTGCCGACCAGTTCGCCGAACTCGCGGCACTGCTGCCCGGATATACGATCGCCGAAGCGATCGGCGCCGACTTGCCGCCCATCGAAACCGGCGCACCGCGCCGCCAGTTCGGCAACGCGATCGCAACCCGGCTGCCGGTCAGGCGCGTGCTCCGCCAGTTGCTGCCTTGGCCGGCCGACGCCGGCGCGCCGTCGATGCCACGCGTCGCGCTCGACGTCGAGTTGCAGGCGCCCGTCGGGCCACTGCGGGTGGTCACCACGCATCTGGAATATTATTCGGCGCGCCAGCGGCTCGCCCAGGTCGACGCATTGCGCGACCGGCACCGCGAGGCCTGCACGCACGCGGCACGACCGGCGCCTGCCGAAACCGCCGAGGGGCCGTTCAGCGCGACCGGCCAGCCGTGCGATGCGATCGTTTGCGGCGACTTCAACAGCCCATTCGGCAGCGACGCCTATCGCCGATTCCTGGAGCCGATCGATGAGGCGCCGCGCTTCGTCGACGCATGGGTCGCACGACACCCCGGCCGGCCGCCACCGCCGACGGCGGGGGTCTACGATACGGTGCAATGGTCGGAGGGGCCGCTCACGTGCGACTTCGTGTTCGTGACCGAAACGCTGGTGCCACGCGTCACGCGCTGCGAGATCGACGGCGACGTGCGCGCGTCCGATCACCAGCCGGTGCTGCTCGAACTGGGATGATCGCGCCACCGTCCGCGGCGCACCTCGCCCGC
The DNA here is from genome assembly GCF_005502655.1 of Burkholderia sp. 4NA327C6. NCBI lineage: Bacteria > Pseudomonadati > Pseudomonadota > Betaproteobacteria > Burkholderiales > Burkholderiaceae > Burkholderia > Burkholderia sp. 4NA327C6. Next base: position 11,881 of record NZ_SCNZ01000003.1, read on the forward strand.
GCTACGCGTCGAAGCCGGCCAGGTATTCGGCCCAGTGCGACGCAGGCTCCTGCGCAAGCGAGTTCTTCACGAGCAGGATCTCGTCCGCATACTCGCTCGGCGTCAGGCCGCCGCGCATCAACTGAAACCGGCAATACAGCAGGTAGGTATTGACGACGTCGGTTTCGCAATAGTTGCGGATTTCCTCGATCCGCCCGGCCTGGAACGCCGGCCAAACCTGGCTGCCGTCCATGCCGAGCTTGCCCGGAAAGCCGCACATCTTCGCGAGCGCGTCGAGCGGCGCGTTCGCGCGCGCCTGGTACATCGCGAGCACATCCATCAGGTCGGTATGCCGCGAGTGGTAACGCGAGATGTAGTTGTTCCACTTGAAATCGCGGTCGTCCTCGCCGAGGTCCCAGTAGCGGCTCGCGGGAATGCCGTGCACGAGCGCGCGGTAATGGAGCACCGGCAGATCGAAGCCGCCGCCGTTCCACGACACGAGCTGCGGCGTGTATTTCTCGATCACGCGGTAGAACGACTGGATCAGCGTCGCTTCGTTGTCCTGCGGCGTGCCGAGCGAGCGCACGCGAAACCCGTTGTTGTCGCGAAACACGCACGAAATCGCCGCGATCCGCTGCAGGTGGTGCGGCAGGAAATCGCCGCCGGTCTTCTCGCGGCGGGCCGCGAACGCATGTTCGGCCACCGCGGCATCGTCGAGCGTCGCGGGCAGGTCTTCCAGACGGCGAATGCCGTCGACATCGGGAATCGTCTCGATGTCAAAAACAAGAATCGGAGTCATCAGTTACAGAACGGCGTCCTTGCGCACACCGTTGGAGGCAAAAAACCGCTTGAGGCGCACCAGCGCTTCCTGCTGGATCTGGCGCACGCGCTCGCGTGTAAGCCCCATCTCGTCGGCCAGCTCCTCGAGCGTTGCCGGTTCGATGTGGTTCAGGCCGAAGCGGCGCTCGATCACATGCCGATGCTTGTCGGACAGCCGCGACAGCCACGCGCGCGTCAGCGTCTCGAGCTCGCGGTGCTGCACCTCCGCGTCGGGCGACTGGCTCTGGTCGTCGGGCAGCAGATCGAGCAGGCTGCTCGCGGGATCGAGGTCGAGCGGTGCATCGAGCGACGCCGTGTGCTCGTTGAGCGCGAGGATGTCGGTGACTTCCTCGGCGGTCTTGCCGGTGAGATAGGCGATGTCGTCGATGCTGGCTTCACGGCGCTCGGCCGCCTCGCCCGTCGACATCGAGTTCTTTTCGAGGTGGCGCTTCGCGCGCAGCACCTGGTTCAGTTCGCGGATCACGTGCACGGGCAGGCGCACCGTGCGGGCCTGATTCATGATCGCGCGCTCGATGCTCTGCCGGATCCACCACGTCGCGTAGGTCGAGAAGCGGAAGCCGCGCGTCGGGTCGAATTTTTCGATTGCATGCATCAGGCCGAGGTTGCCTTCCTCGATCAGATCGAGCAGCGGCACGCCGCGGTTCAGGTAACCCTTCGCGATGCTGACGACGAGACGCAGGTTGCGCTCGATCATCACCTGCCGCGCCTCGAATTCGCCGGCCTTGGCCAGACGCGAATAGCGCTGCTCCTCCTCGACGGTGAGCAGCGGCTTCACGCTGATGCGGTTCAGGTAATGCTGGATCGTGTCGGCCGTGAGCTCGGCCTGCAGCAGCGTGCGGAAATCGTCGACGTCGGGCGCCACCTCGGCGCGGCCTTCGCGCTCGTCGTCGCCGCCTTCCGCGTCAGAGTCGCGTGCCTCGAGGTCACGCTCGTTTTCCGCGACATCGTCTTCGTCGTCCGTCGAAGCACCAGCTCGCCCCACCGATGCTTGCGTGGCACGACTGATCTTCTCAGACTCGGCTTGCGGCTCGTGGCGCTTCGATTTCGGCATGGTCGTCTCGGTTATTGAGGCGGCAAATACTTCAGCGGATCGACAGGTTTACCCTGCCGGCGAACCTCGAAATGCAGCATCACGCGGTCGGAATCGCTGTTCCCCATCTCGGCGATCTTCTGCCCCTTCGTTACCGCGTCCCCCTCTTTTACCATCAAAGCGCGATTGTGTGCATACGCCGTGAGGTAAGTTGCATCGTGCTTGATGATAATGAGGTTGCCGTAGCCGCGCAGACCATTACCGGAGTAGACAACGCGGCCGTCGGCCGCCGCCTTCACGGTCTCGCCGGCCGACCCGCCGATATTGACGCCCTTGTTCTTCGCGTCGTCGAAACCGTTCAGCACGGGACCGCGCGCGGGCCATGCGAACGTCACGGGGCCGCTCGGCGCGGCTGCCGTATCGCTCGATGCGGCTGCTGCGGCAGGCGGCGTCGCGACCGACGACGACGTACCGGCGGCCGGCGTTGCCGGACCGCTGCTGAGCGGCGCGGTCGCAACGGCGGCGCCCGCGATCGGCGCGGCGACCTGCGTGCCCGCAACGGCGGCACCGGCCTGCGGCGAAACGCGCAGCAGCTGATCGACTTCAATCTGGTTCGGGTTCGCCAGGTTGTTCCACGCGGCGATGTCGCGATAGTTCTGCCCGTTTTCGAGTGCGATCCGGTACAGCGTATCGCCCGGCTTCACCCGGTAGTAACCCGGCGGCGCCGGCGGGAGCGGCGCCGCGGGCTGCGCGGCGCCGGTCGTGCCGAGCGAACCGGAGCGATCGACGACGGGCGCGTTGTCGAGCCGCGTCGCACAGGCGGCCAGAAGCGTGGAGAACGCAGCTACGCAGATCGCCCGCTGGGCGAGCGTGAGCGGTTCCCTGGAACGGTTGTTTTGCATCGCGCGCAACATACTCATCGGTTTCAAATTACTCCGGATTTTAAAGGGACAAAGAAAACGCGATCAAGCCGTGACGCTCGCCATTGCGCGTGCGCGACGCGCTCGACGAGCGTGAGTACCTGGTGCTGCCCGCTCTGCGCGCCGACCGGCGCGACGAGCCGCCCGCCGATCGCGAGCTGTTCGAGCAGCGCCTGCGGCACGTCGAGCCCCGCCGCCGCGATCACGATCGCGTCGAACGGGGCCGCGGACGGCAGGCCGACACGCCCGTCGCCGTAGTGCAGACGGATGTTCGGCACGCGCAGCGGCCGCAGGTTCAGCTTCGCGCGCTCGTAGAGCGGCTTGATGCGTTCAATCGAATACACGTCGCGCGCCACGTGGCTCAGCACGGCGGCCTGATAGCCGCAGCCCGTGCCGATCTCGAGGACGCGCTCGAGCGTGCGGCCGGCCATCGCGAGCTCGATCATGCGCGCGACGACCGACGGCTTTGATATGGTCTGCTGGTGGCCGATCGGCAACGCCGAATCCTCGTAAGCCTGCGTCGCGAGCCCCGGATCCACGAACATGTGTCGCGGCACCGCGGCCATCGCTTCCAGCACGCGCGCGTCGGTCACACCGTTCGCGCGCAGCCGTTCGACCATCCGTTCGCGCACGCGTTCCGACGTAAGCGCGAACGCGCCGGCCGGCGCGACGCTCGGCGCGGCCGGCTTCGGCATGGCGGGCTTCAGCGCGGTCGGCTTCGGAACGGTCGCGGGCTTCGCCGCGGCGGAGCCGGGCAATGCCGTCCGCACCACGGCAGGCTTCACCGCAACCGGTTTCAGCACGGCTGCAGGCTTGTCGGCGGCCTTCGATACCGCGACCGCCGCATGGCGTTCGCCGGCCCGACCTTCCGACTTGCGTGGCGCTCGCTTGAGATCTTCGAGCGCGAGCGGGAACCGCTTCGCGCGCTCGCCGCTCATGAAGCCCGCCCTCCGGCGCGCGCCCATTCGCGCGTCGCGGGCAGCATCTGCGTATGCGTGAGGTCCAGTTGCAGCGGCGTGATCGACACGAAACCGTTTGCCACTGCGTGAAAATCGGTGCCGTCGCTGGCGTCCAGCGCTTCACCTGCCGCGCCGATCCAGTAGATCGGTTCGCCGCGCGGGTCGGTCTGGCGAATCACCGGCTGCGACGGATGACGCTTGCCGAGGCGCGTGACCTTCCAGCCTTTCAGTTCGTTGTACGGCAGGTTCGGAATATTGACGTTGAGCAGCGGCTGGCCCGGCAGCGGATGCGCGAGATAGTGCTCGACGATCTCCGCGGCGACGCGCGCGGCGTCGGCCAGATGGGCCCAGCCCTTGTCGACCAGCGAGAATGCGATGGCCGGCACGCCGAACATGATGCCTTCGGTGGCGGCCGCAACTGTCCCCGAATAGAGCGTGTCTTCGCCCATGTTCTGGCCGTTGTTGATCCCGGAAACGACGAGGTCCGGGCTGGCTTCGGCCATCCCCGTCAACGCGACGTGAACCGAATCGGTCGGCGTGCCGTTCACGTAGAAGAAACCCGTACTCGCCGCGCGCTGCACCGACAGCGGCCGCGACAACGTGAGGGAGTTCGACGCGCCGCTGCAGTTCTGCTCGGGCGCGATCACCGTGAGCTCGGCCAGCGGCTGCAGCGCGTCGCTGAGCGCGGCGAGACCGGGGGCGAGATAGCCGTCGTCGTTGCTGAGTAGGATTCGCATCCGGCGATTGTAACCGAGGAAAGATGGCGCGAGAGCGACAGTCCGGCGACTACGGATGGACGGTTGCGGCCCCCCGGACACGCCGCGCCGCCGCGTTGCGCTGCGGCGTTCTGCGTGCTCGGGAAAACACCGCGTCGCCCCGGGTTTTCCCCCGCCAGCGGAGCCCCCTTGGGGAATGCGCCGCTCCAGGAGCCTGGCGCGAAGCGACAGGCCCGAGGGGAATCAAATCGCGCCCGCGTCGCGCAGTGCGGCAATCGCCTGCGCGTCGTAGCCGAGACCGCGCAGCACCTCGTCCGTGTGCTCGCCGAGTTCGGGCCCGAGCCAGCGTGTTTCGCCCGGCGTGTCGGACAGCTTCGGCGTGATGTTCGGCAACGGAATGTCGGTGCCGTCGGCCAGCTTGAAGCGCTGGATCATCTGCCGCGCGACGAACTGCGGATCGGTGAACATGTCGGCCGCGCTGTAGATACGCCCGGCCGGCACGTCGGCGGCGTTGAGCACGACGAGCGCTTCTTCGATCGTGCGCGGCGCAAGCCACGCGGCAATCGCGTCGTCGATCTCCTGCGTGCGCGGCACGCGCCCGTCGTTTTGCGCGAGCGCGGGATCGTCGGCGAGGTCGTCGCGCTCGATCGCCTTCATCAGCCGCTTGAAGATCGGATCGCTGTTGCCGCCGATCACGATGCTGCCGTCGCGGCACGCATACGTATTCGACGGCACGATGCCCGGCAGCGACGCGCCGGTGCGCTCGCGCACCATCCCGTACACGCCGTATTCGGGCACCACGCTTTCCATCATGTTGAAGACGGCTTCATACAGCGCAACGTCGACCACCTGCCCCGCACCGCCGTTGACCTTGCGGTGATGCAGCGCCATCAGCGCGCCGATCACACCGTGCAGCGCGGCGATCGAATCGCCGATCGAGATGCCGATGCGCGGCGGCGGCAGTTCGGGATAGCCGGTGATGTGACGCAGCCCGCCCATCGATTCGGCGATCGCGCCGAAGCCGGGCCGGTCGCGGTACGGGCCGGTCTGTCCGTAACCGGACAGACGCACCATCACGAGGCCCGGGTTGTCGGCCGACAGCACGTCGTAGCCGAGCCCGAGCTTTTCGAGCAGGCCCGGGCGGAAATTCTCGATCACGATGTCTGCCTCGCGCGCAAGTTGGCGCGCGATCGCCTTGCCGGCGTCGGCTTTCAAGTTGAGCGTGACCGATTTCTTGTTGCGCGCCTGAACGGACCACCACAGCGACGTGCCGCCCTGCTCCGGATGGAGCTTGCGCCACTTGCGCAGCGGGTCGCCCCCGTTCGGATCCTCGATCTTGATCACTTCCGCGCCGAATTCGGCGAACAGCCGCGACGCGAACGGCCCCGCGATCAGCGTTCCGAATTCGAGCACTTTGACGCCCGCGAGCGGACCCTGGCTGGTGCTCATGTGTCTCCCTGGCATGAGGAACGGCGCCGCCTGCCGGCGGCGCCCGGCTTACATCGTGCGGCGGTCGAGCATCGCGCGGGCGATGGTGCCCGCGTCGACGTATTCGAGCTCACCGCCCACCGGCACACCGCGTGCGAGGCGCGTGACCGCGAGCCCGCGCGCCTTCAGCGTCTGCCCGAGGTAGTGCGCGGTGGCTTCGCCTTCGTTCGTGAAGTTGGTCGCGAGCACGACTTCCTTGACGACACCGTCGGACGCGCGCCGCACGAGGCGATCGAAATGGATTTCCTTCGGACCGATCCCGTCGAGCGGGCTCAGCCGACCCATCAGCACGAAATACAGCCCGCGGTAAGTCATCGTCTGCTCGAGCATGATCTGGTCGGCAGGCGTCTCGACGACGCACAGCAGCGTCGGATCACGCTCTTCGTCGCTGCAGACCTCGCAGATCTGCGCTTCGGTGAACGTGTTGCACTTCTCGCAGTGCTGCAGGTGCTCGGTCGCGAACAGCAGCGACCGGCCGAGCCGCTCCGCGCCCTCCCGATCGTGCTGCATCAGGTGGACCGCCATGCGCTGCGCGGATTTCGGCCCGACGCCGGGCAGCACGCGCAACGCTTCGACGAGAGCGGACAGGGCGGACGGCTGTTTCATACGGGGGCAAAAAGTGGCACGGGCGCGGTGCTCAGAACGGCAGCTTGAAGCCCGGGGGCAGCGGCAGGCCCGACGTCATGCCGCTCATCTTTTCCTGCGACGTCGCTTCGGCCTTGCGCACGGCATCGTTGAACGCAGCCGCAACGAGGTCCTCGAGCATGTCCTTGTCGTCCGCGAGCAGGCTCGGGTCGATCGACACGCGACGCACTTCGTTGCGGCACGTCATCGTCACCTTGACGAGGCCGGCGCCCGACTGCCCTTCGACTTCGATCAGCGCAAGCTGCTCCTGCATCTTCTTCATGTTTTCCTGCATTTGCTGCGCTTGCTTCATCAGTCCGGCGAGGTTGCCTTTCAACATGGGAATACTCCTTCTTGATCGTGTGAAAACCGGCACGCGGCGCGTGCCGGCCTATGTGTGGGCGTGATTGTGCCTGTCGCGGGGCGGTCAGTTCAATGCAGTGTCGGCGGCGGGCCGTCCGGCGCCGCATCGGCGAGCGGGCGCACCGAACCTTCTACGATGCGCGCGCCGAAATCGCGCACGAGCTGCTGGACGAACGGGTCGCCGTGAATCTCCTGCTCGGCCTCGCGCTGGCGTGCCGCGCGCGCGGCCGCGTCGAGCGCCGCCGCGGTGCGCCGCGCGGGCCCGACCTCGACCGCCACCTCGACCGGCTTGCCGAGCGCGTCGGCCAGCGCGGCCTTCAGCTTCGCGACCTGCGCGGCGTCCGCATATTGCGGCACCGGTACGGAAAGCTTCAACGTCGTCGCATCGACAGCCGTCAGCTCACTGTTGAACGCGAGCTGGTACGCGACGCCCTTGAGCGGCAGCCGCGCGGCGAGCGCCGGCCATTCGCCGTCGAAGCCGACCGGATCGAGTGCGATCGCAGGCGGCAACGGACGCGTGTCGACCGGTGCGGACGGACGGGTTTCCGCCGGCCTCGGCGCCACGCGCACATCGTCGGGGCCGCTGTCGAATACCGGCACGAAGCCATCGTCGGGCGGGCCGCCGAACATTTCGTCGGCGCTGAGCGGCACGTAGTCGTCGGGCGGGATGTCCTCCCACGGCGGCGAAGCCTGGCGCGAATCGGCCGCCTGCGGTGCACGAGCGGCAGCGCGCGGCGTCGGCACCTGGACGGCGGCGGGACGCGGTGCGGCCGGCTTCTCGGCGGCCGGCTGGGCAGCCGTTTTCGCCGCGGCGGCGCCTGCGCGCCCGCGGTCGGACGACACGCGCATCCCCGCATTGCGCAACACGTCGAGCGCGGCAGCGGCTCCGCCGGAACGCGCCGCCGGACGCGCGGCGGGCTCAGGCGGCGCAGCGCGCGGCATCGGTTCGGCCGGCGCAGCCGGCTCGTCGCTTCGCTGCGCAACGGCAGCAGGCGGGGCAGCAGGCCGCTCGGGTTCCTTGCGTACCGGTGCCGGGTTGTCGCCGGCCGGCTCCGCTTGCGGTGCCGCAGCCGTCTGCGACTGCGGCACTTCGACGACTGGCGCGTCAATCGGGGCCGGCGCGGCTGCTTCGACGGCGGCCGGCGTCACGGCCGGCCGGTCTGCTTCGTCGCCGGACTGTACCGGCGCTGCACGCGCAACCGGTGCCGCGGGCGGTGCCGGAGCAATAGCCTGCGGCCGCACTGCTTCGGCAGGTTTAGCCGATACCGGCTTCGCCGCAGCGGCCGATGCCGCCGCCACGCGCGGGCCCGGCACCGCACGCGGCGCGGACGGCTGGCCGCCCGGCGCACTGCCGGCGGCAACCGCCGGCTCGAACGCGAGCATCCGCAGCAGCGTCATCGTGAAACCGGCGTACTCGTCCGGCGCCAGGCCGAGCTCGGCACGACCGACCGTCGCGATCTGATAGAACAACTGGACCTGCTCGGGGCTCAGCGTCTCGGCGAAGCGGCGCAGGTCGCCCGCTTCGGGCCATTCGTCGAGCACCGAGCCCGGCGCGAACTGCGCCCACGCGATGCGATGCAGCAGGCTCGCGAGATCCTGAAGCGCGGTCGAGAACGACAGGCTGCGCAGCGACATCTCGTCGGCAATCGCCAGGATTTCCGGGCCGCTGCCTGCGGCGAGCGCGTCGAGCAGACGCACCATGTAAGTCTGGTCGAGCGCGCCGAGCATGCCCGACACGGCCGACTCGGTCACCTCGTTCGCCGAATAGGCGATCGCCTGGTCGGTGAGCGACAGCGCGTCGCGCATGCTGCCCTGCGCGGCACGCGCGAGCAGGCGCAGCGCCTGCGGCTCGAACGTGATCTGCTCTTCGCCGAGGATCCGTTCGAGATGCGACACGATGTGCCCGGCCGGCATCTGCTTCAGGTTGAACTGCAGGCAGCGCGACAGCACGGTCACGGGGATTTTCTGCGGATCGGTGGTCGCGAGGATGAACTTGACGTGCGGCGGCGGCTCCTCGAGCGTCTTCAGCATCGCGTTGAACGCGTGATTCGTCAGCATGTGCACTTCGTCGATCATGTAGACCTTGAAGCGCGCATCGACGGGCGCGTACACCGCACGCTCGAGCAGCGCGGCCATTTCGTCGACGCCGCGGTTGCTCGCGGCATCCATCTCGACGTAATCGACGAATCGCCCTTCGTCGATCTCGCGACAGGCACGGCACACGCCGCACGGCTGCGACGTAACGCCGGTTTCACAATTGAGTGCCTTGGCGAAGATCCGCGACAGCGTCGTCTTGCCGACACCGCGGGTTCCGGTAAACAGATAGGCGTGATGGAGACGCCCGCCGTCGAGCGCGTGCGTAAGCGCCCTGACGACGTGCTCCTGGCCGACGAGCGAAGCGAAATCCTTCGGACGCCACTTGCGTGCGAGAACTTGATAGGTCATCGGGAAATTGTATCAGTAACGCTGCGTCGCGCCGACACGCGAAACGGTGCGGAAGACAGGCAACGCGCAGGTAAAACGGAGTGTGGTGCAGAAATAAAAAACGCCCGGCGAACGGGGCGAGAAGGAAGGTGACGAGCCCGACCCTCGGCACTGGCGGAAAACGATTGTGGCTGCTTCGTTCCCGACCTGACCAGGTTCACCGCCCCACCATGCGAGGAGGCCCGTCACGGCATATTCTATCACCGCTTCCGGATGAATGCGACCGTTTGTTCGCACCAAAGCGAATTTGACCAGACAAACCGACGCACATCGGGCTCCACGAAGCCCTCCCGACGCGAAGGGCCTGCGCGTCCACCCCTTGTAATTTGCGAGCCGGCCTCCACCTGCTGGACACGATGGTCGAACGTCGCGTCGTACCCCTACTCGCGTAGCGGCTACTATCGCCGCCCGCAGCAGATAGCAATTTAGGCTAATATGACGCCCGAACGACCCGCGAGCCGCGGCATGCAGCGCTTACACCCCTCCTTTCCGGAGAGCGGAGTGACCTGCCGCAGCGGCCGGCAGCCAACGGCAGCCGGTTCGCCGCAACGCGCAAGCAGGCAGTCCCCGAACCGTAAGAGGTATTGACCCAATGAGCGAACAGATCAAACACATCAGCGACGCATCGTTCGAACAGGACGTCGTCAAATCCGACAAGCCCGTGCTCGTCGATTTCTGGGCCGAATGGTGCGGCCCGTGCAAAATGATCGCCCCGATCCTCGACGAAGTCGCGAAGGACTACGGCGACAAGCTGCAGATCGCAAAAATCAACGTCGACGACAACCAGGCAACGCCCGCGAAGTTCGGCGTGCGCGGCATCCCGACGCTGATCCTGTTCAAGAACGGCGCGGCCGCCGCGCAGAAGGTCGGCGCGCTGTCGAAGTCGCAGCTCACCGCATTCCTGGACAGCCACCTGTAATACGGGCAGTTCCGCGGACGTGTTGTCAGCCGGCAACACGTCCGTCGACAAGCCGCCGATCGCTCGCTCAAGCGCGAATCGGCCTATGCTAGAATTAAAAAACGTCTACAAGACGCATTTAAGTCTCTGAGCGCTTCCGCTCGCCCTCCTCCCTTTATTTCTTTCGTCGTCTCCTCCCTGGCGGGTTCTCCGTATGCATTTATCCGAGCTCAAGTCTCTGCACGTCTCCGAACTGATCGAAATGGCCAATGGCCTGGAGATCGAAAACGCGAACCGCCTGCGCAAGCAGGAGCTGATGTTCGCCATTCTCAAAAAGCGCGCCAAGACGGGTGAGACGATCTTCGGCGACGGTACGCTCGAAGTGCTGCCGGACGGCTTCGGCTTCCTGCGCTCGCCGGAAATGTCGTACCTCGCGAGCACCGACGACATCTACATCAGCCCGTCGCAGATCCGCCGCTTCAACCTGCACACCGGCGACACCATCGAAGGTGAAGTCCGCACGCCGAAGGACGGCGAACGCTACTTCGCGCTGGTGAAGGTCGACAAAGTCAACGGGCAGCCGCCCGAGGCCTCGAAACACAAGATCATGTTCGAGAACCTCACGCCGCTGCACCCGAACAAGCCGCTGTCGCTCGAACGCGAAATGCGCGGCGAGGAAAACGTCACGGGCCGCATCATCGACATGATCGCGCCGATCGGCAAGGGCCAGCGCGGCCTGCTCGTCGCGTCGCCGAAGTCGGGCAAGACCGTGATGCTCCAGCACATCGCACACGCGATCAAGCAGAACCACCCGGACGTGATCCTGTTCGTGCTGCTGATCGACGAACGCCCTGAAGAAGTGACCGAAATGCAGCGCTCGGTCGCCGGAGAAGTGATCGCCTCGACGTTCGACGAACCGGCCACGCGCCACGTGCAGGTCGCCGAAATGGTGATCGAGAAGGCCAAGCGCCTCGTCGAAATGAAGCACGACGTCGTGATTCTGCTCGACTCGATCACGCGCCTCGCACGCGCGTACAACACCGTGATCCCGGCATCGGGCAAGGTGCTGACGGGTGGTGTCGACGCGAACGCACTGCAACGTCCGAAGCGCTTCTTCGGCGCGGCGCGCAACATCGAGGAAGGCGGTTCGCTGACGATCATCGGCACCGCACTGATCGAAACCGGCAGCCGCATGGACGACGTCATCTACGAAGAGTTCAAGGGCACCGGCAACATGGAAGTGCACCTCGAGCGCCGTCTCGCGGAAAAGCGCGTGTATCCGTCGATCAATCTGAACAAGTCGGGCACCCGTCGCGAAGAAATGCTGATCAAGCCCGAGATCCTTCAAAAGATCTGGGTGCTGCGCAAGTTCATCCACGACATGGACGAAGTCGAAGCGATGGAATTCCTGCTCGACAAGATCCGCCAGACGAAGAGCAACTCCGAGTTCTTCGACCTGATGCGCCGCGGCGGATAATCGCCCCGCCCCGCACCAACAAGACGGCCGCCCGCGCATCCTGCCCGGCGGCCGTTTTTCGGTATCAACCTGAACGTGAACGTACAGGTTGATCTATAATCGCGGCATCACCCAAACCCGTTCCTCCCCCGATGCCGAACGACACCTCCACCCCGCTGTTGACCGTGAGCGATGCGGCGTCACGGCTCGGCGTCACACCGCGCACGCTGAAGTATTACGAAGAGCGCGGGCTCGTCACGCCGTCGCGCAGCGAAGGCCGCTACCGCCTCTACGACGAGACCGACCTCGAGCGCTTCGCGCGTATCCTGCGGCTGCGGGCGCTCGGCTTCTCGCTACACGGCATCACGGAAATGCTGAAACGCCCGCTGGAAGAAACGGGCGACGGCCGGCGCCGCTATTCGGACGCGTCGCTGCGCGACATCCGCACCGGCCTCGCCGAGCAGATCGACACACTCGACAGGCGGATCGCGGCCGTCCAGCGCGAACTGAAGGAAGCCGTCGCGCTGCGCAAGGAGTTGCAGCACGACATCGACTACGTCGATCGGCGCCTTGCCGGCGAAAACGCCGATGCGCTGATCGCGCAGCGGCAGGCCGAAGCCGGCACGCGGCGCGCACGCAAGGCGCGCGAGTGAACGCGATGCCCGGTCGCTCGCCGCTGTGGAGCCGCGCGAACCTGCGCGCGGACCTGTTCCCCTGGGCGCTTGCGCTCGTCACCGGCATCGACTATTTCGACAACGCGGTCTTCTCGTTCTTCGCGAGCTACATCGCAGGCGGCATCAACGCATCGCCCGACGAGCTCGTGTGGTCGTCGAGTGCCTATGCGGTCACGGCCGTGCTCGGCATCCTGCAGCAGCAATGGTGGGTCGACCGGCTCGGCCATCGCCGCTACGTCGCCGGCTGCATGCTGATGTTCTCGTTCGGCGCGATCGCCGCCGCGCTCGCCGACACGTCGCTCGAACTCGCATTCGCGCGCGGCTTTCAGGGATATTTCATCGGCCCGATGATGGGCGCGTGCCGGATCCTGATCCAGATCAGCTTCAAGCCGCAGGAACGGCCGCCCGCGACACGCGCGTTCCTGATCATGATCCTGCTCGGCAGCGCGCTCGCGCCGATCGTCGGCGGCCTGCTCGTCGCACATTCGACGTGGCGCGCGCTGTTCGCGTGCTCGGCGCCGGCCGGCATCGCGTTCGCGATCCTCGCGCTGCTCACGCTGCCCGATTCGGGCCGGACACCCGACGACGAACGCGGCTCCGGACACTTCTGGCCGTATGTCGTGTTCGCGCTCGCACAAGGCGCGCTGCAGATCGTGCTGCAGCAGGTGCATTACCAGCTCTACAGCGGCTCGCCCATGCTGATCCTGCTGACGATCGCGGGAATCGGCGCGCTTGCGTGGTTCGCGTATCACCAGTGGAACCACCCGACGCCGCTCGTGCGCCTGCAAGCGTTCCGCGAACGGACGTTCCAGGTCGGGCTGCTGCTCTACATGTTCTATTACTACGAGTCGACGGGCTTCAGTTACCTGACGTCGCGCTTTCTCGAAAGCGGGCTCGGCTATCCGGTCGAGAACGCCGGGCGGCTGGTGGGCACGATGTCGCTGATTTCGGCCACCGCGCTGTTCGCTTACCTGCGTTACGCGAAACTCGTCACCCACAAGAAGTGGTTCGTCGTGCCGGGGTTCGCGATCGCCATCACGGCCGCGCTGTGGATGACGCGGATGACGCCGCAGGTCGGCGAGGCCGCGCTGATCGTCCCGCTGCTGCTGCGCGGATTGCTGCTGCTCTTCATCGTGCTGCCGGTGGCCAACCTGACGTTCCGGATCTTCGCGATCGACGAATATACGCACGGCTACCGGCTGAAGAACATCGTGCGGCAACTGACGATCTCGTTCGCGACGTCGTCGGTGATCATCGTCGAACAGCACCGCGTGGCCGTGCATCAGACGCGGCTCGTCGAGCGCGCGAACGTGTTCGACCCGCTCTTCCAGCAGACAGTCGATGCGCTGACGCGCAGCTATGCCGCCGCCGGCCACGCGCTGAACGAGGCGCACGGACTCGCGATCGCGTCGATCGCGCGCACGGTCGCGCAACAGGCGTCGTTCCTCGCGTCGCTCGACGGCTTTTACTTCCTGGCGGGCGTGGCGCTCGTCGGCGGCCTCTTTGCGGCATGGCAAAAAGAGATCGATTGAGTTAAAAGACAGGCTTTGGATTTCCGCGAGCCGCCTTCATGCTCTCGAAACTGACCCGCTGGTTCGACGACCGCCGCCGCAACCGCGCGCTGCGCAGCCACCCGATTCCCGACGCGCTGTGGCAGGACACCGTCGAGCGCCTGCCGTTTCTCGCGGCACTGCCGCCCGACGCGCTCGGCCGTCTGCGCGAACTGACGAGCCTGTTCATCGCGAAGAAATCGTTCTCGACCGCACACGGGCTCGAGTTGACAGACGCGATGATCGTCGCGATCGCCGCGCAGGCCTGCCTGCCCGTGCTGAATCTCGACCTGTCGCTGTACGACGGCTGGGTCGGCGTCGTCGTGTATCCGGGTGAATTCGTGATCCGCAAGACGGTGCAGGACGAGGACGGCGTCGTGCACGAAGTGGAGCAGGATGCGAGCGGTGAGGCCTGGGAAGGCGGCCCCGTGATCCTGTCCTGGGAAGACGCGCAGATGACGGACGGCCACGACGCATACAACGTCGTGATCCACGAGTTCGCGCACAAGATCGACATGGTCAACGGCGCGGCCGATGGCTATCCGCCCCTATTTCGGCGTTGGCACGCACCGCACCTCGATGCGCAGGCCTGGGCCGACGTGTTCGAACACGCGTACGACCAGTTCTGCGCGCGCGTCGACGCGGTGCCGGACCGTGCGTGGGCGCGCTTCGAGCGGGATTCGCTGATCGATCCCTATGCGGCCGACCACCCGTCGGAATTCTTCGCGGTATGCAGCGAAGCGCTGTTCGTCCGGCCGAAAGCGTTCGAGTCCGAATTTCCGGAGCTGTACCGGCTGCTCGCGCGCTACTACCGGCAGGATCCGGCGGGCACCGGCGCGCTCGACGCACCGTGAAAATTATTCGTCAACCATCTGATTTTCTGGCATAATCGCCGTTTTTCGACCTTAGGCAAGTGGCTCGCGCCGGGCTTGGCGTGGTCTGGTTTGCGCAATGTGCGCGTTCCGGTACGACAAGCGGCGGGTTGGCTACCGCTCTCACCAAGGAAAGACCATGAAAGAAGGCATCCACCCGAACTACCGCGAAGTCGTCTTCCAAGACATGTCGAACGGCTTCAAGTTCATCACGCGCTCGACGATCCAGACGCGCGAAAACATCGAACTCGACGGCAAGACCTACCCGCTCGCCAAGATCGAAGTGTCGTCGGAATCGCACTCGTTCTACACGGGTCAGCAAAAGATCATGGACACGGCAGGCCGTGTCGAGAAGTTCAAGAACAAGTTCGGCGTTCGCGCCAGCGGCAAGGCGAAGTAAGCTTCGCACTGCATCCGGTGGTTGCATTGCACCGGTACCGCACAAAAGGGCAGCCCAGGCTGCCCTTTTTTGTCTCTGCTCGCCCGGCAGGCGCCAGCCGGCGCCCGGGCATCGACCTGACGCGCAACAGCGGGCGCGTCTACAATGCCGGATGCTCGAAACCGGCTCGACCGCGCGCATCCGCGCCGGCCACCCGCCCATAACAAATCGCTCATCTGCATGAAGCCTGTCGTCCGTCTCACCGCCTCCGCCACGCGCGCGCTACCGCGCTGGCTGCTGCTCACGCTCTGCTTCGTCTACGCCGCGTTCGGCCTGTTCGGCCGCGACCCGTGGAAGAACGAGGACGCGGCGGGCTTTGGCGTGATGTGGACGATGGCCAAGGGCGGCTGGCACGACTGGCTGCTGCCGAACCTGGTCGGCAAGTTCATCACGACCGACGGGCCGCTCGGCTACTGGCTCGGCGCGCTGTCGATCCGCGGCCTCGGCCCGTGGGTCGACGCGAGCAACGCGTCGCGCGTCGATACCGGCATCCTGTTCTGCGTCGCGTGCGCATTCGTCTGGTACGCGGCCTACCTGCTCGGCCGGCGTGCCGAGGTCCAGCCGTTCAAATACGCATTCGGCGGCGAGCCCGAGCCGCGCGACTACGGCCGCACGCTCGCCGATGGCGCGCTGCTGGTGCTCGTCGCCTGCTTCGGCCTCGCGGAGCGCGGGCATGAAACGACGCCGCAGCTTGCGGAGTTCGCGTGGATCGCGATGCTCGTGTACGGGATCGTGCGCAGCATCGACAAGCCGATGCAGGGCGCGCTGTGGTGGGGCCTCGCGATGGGCCTCGTCGCACTGTCCGGCAATCCGGTCCTGGTCGTCGCCCTGCTCGCCGGCACGGCCGTGCTGTGGCTCGTCACGCCCGAGATGCGCAACCTGCGCCTGCCGCTGGTCGGCGTACCGCTCGCGGCCGCGATCTTCGCGCTGTGGCCGCTGGCCGCGTTCGTCGCGGCGCCCGACGACGCCGCATGGTTCTTCAACCAGTGGATCCACGGCAGCCTGATGCGCTTTTCGGGGCCGCCGACCGCCGTGCTCGGCTATGCGGCAAAGAACCTCCCGCTGTTCACGTGGCCCGCATGGCCGCTCGCGATCTGGGCATGGTGGAGCTGGGCCGGCATGCGCCGCCGTGCGCACGTCGCGATTCCGCTGTCGGTCGCCGTGCCGCTCGTCGCGCTCGTGATTCTGCAGAGCCAGCAGTCGAACCGCATGTACATGCTGCTGCTGCCGCCGCTCGCGGTACTCGCGACGTTCGCGCTGCCGACCCTCAAGCGCGGCGCGATCAACGCGATCGACTGGTTCGCGGTGCTGAGCTTCACGATCCTCGGCACCTTCGTGTGGCTCGTGTGGCTCGCCTCGCTCACGGGCTTCCCGCATCCGCTCGCGCGCAACCTCGCCCGCCTCGTGCCCGGCTACGAGCCGCACTTCAAGATCCTGTCGTTCATCTGCGCGGTGATCGCCACCGTGTGCTGGTGCTTCCTCGTGCGCTGGCGCATCTCGCGGCAGCCGAAAGTGCTGTGGCGCAGCGTCGTGCTGTCGGGTGCGGGCACCACGCTGATGTGGGTGCTGCTGATGACGCTGTGGCTGCCGATCGTCAACTACGGCCGGACCTATCGCGACGTCGCGCAGCAGATCGCCGTGCACCTGCCGTCCGACTACGAGTGCATCTCGCCGGTGCGGCTCGGCGACGCGCAGATCGCGACCTTCGCGTATTTCGGCAACATGCGCTTTGACTTTTCCGGCGACTGCGACGTGATCCTGCGCCAGGACCGCTCGGACTTCGGCGAGCCGAGCTCGATGTCGCAATACGTGTGGCGTCTCGTGTGGGAAGGCCGCCGCGCCGCCGACCGTGACGAGCGCTTCCGCCTGTACGAGCGCATCGAACGGCCGAAGACGCCCGTCAAGCGGCGTCCGCCGCGCCGCCAGCCGGCCGATTGACGATGTTCGGCGACATCCGCCGGATCGTCGGTCTCGCATGGCCGGTGCTCGTCGGCCAGCTTGCGATCATCGCGTTCGGCGTGATCGACACCGCGATGGTCGGGCGCTATTCGGCCGTCGATCTGGCCGCACTCGGGCTCGGCTCGTCGATCTACATTTCGATCTATATCGGCCTGACGGGCATCCTGTCGGCGCTGCAGCCGATCACCGGGCAGCTGTACGGCGCGCGCCGCTATGCCGAGATCGGCGAGGAAGTGCGCCAGGCGCTGTGGCTCGCGCTGCTGCTCGCGGTGCCCGGCTTTCTCCTGCTGCATTTTCCCGAACCGCTGCTGCGCGTCGCGCACACGCCCGCCGCGCTGCACGACCGCACCGTCGACTACCTGCGCATCCTGTCTTACGGGCTGCCCGCCAGCCTCGTCTTCCGCATCTACAACGCGCTGACCAACGCGGCCGGCAAGCCGCGCCTCGCGATGATCCTGCAGATCGGCGCGCTGCTGCTCAAGTTTCCGCTGAACGTGTGGTTCATCTTCGGCGGGTTCGGCGTGCCGGCCCTCGGCGGCCCCGGCTGCGGGCTCGCGAGCACGCTGATCAACTGGGCGCTCGCGCTGATCGGCTACACGCTGCTCGCGAAGCTCGACGTGTTCGCGCCGCTCGCGATCTTCTCGCGCTTCTGCTGGCCGGTCTGGGAACGCCAGAAGGCGATCCTGAAACTCGGTGTGCCGATGGGCCTGTCGTACCTGATCGAGGTCACGTCGTACACGTGCATGGCGCTGTTCATCGCGCAGTTCGGCACGACGACGCTCGCCGGCCACCAGATCGCCGGCAACATCGGCGCGGTGCTGTACATGACGCCGCTGTCGATCGGCGTGGCGGCGTCGACGCTGGTCGCGCGCGCGCTCGGCGCCGGACGCCCCGAGGAAGCCCGGCTGCTCGGCCGCCACAGCGTGATCTTCGCGTGCGGCATCGCCGCGACCTACGGCCTGCTCGTGTTCGTGCTGCGCCCGCTGATCATCGGCGGCTATACGCCGAACCCGGCCGTCGCCGCGGCCGCGATGCCGCTCGTCGCGATCGTCGCGTGCTACCACGTCTTCGACGCGCTGCAGGTCACGTCGGCGTTCGTGCTGCGCGCGTACAAGGTCGCGGTCGTGCCGACCGTGATCTACGCGGTCGCGCTGTGGGGCGTCGGGCTCAGCGGCGGCTACGTGCTCGGCTTCGACGTGGGCGGGATCGCGCCCGCGTGGCTGACCGGCGCGCGTGGCTTCTGGTTCGCGAACACGATCAGCCTGATGCTCGCGGGCGCCGGGCTCGTGCTGTACCTGCGCCGCGTCAGTCATGCGCATGCCGCCGCTTCCACGTCCGCCTGACGCACTGCCCGCTACGTCTCCTCCAGCACGTCGGCCGCGTGATACGACGATCGCACGAGCGGGCCGGCGACGACTTCCCTGAAACCGAGCAACAGCGCCTCGTCGCGCCACGCGGCGAACGCGTCCGGGCTGACGTATCGCCGCACCGGCAGATGGTGCGCGGACGGCGCGAGGTACTGGCCGAGCGTCAGCACGTCGACGTCATGCGCACGCAGGTCGCGCAGCGTGTCGCGCACTTCGTCGTCGCACTCGCCGAGCCCGAGCATCAACCCCGATTTCGTCACCAGTCCCGGCCGTGCCCGCTTCGCCTGCGCGAGCAGTTCGAGCGAGCCGCGATAGTCGGCGCCCGGCCGCGCCGCGCGATACAGCGACGGCACGGTCTCGATGTTGTGGTTGAACACGTCGGGCCAGGCCGTCGACAGCGCATCGAGCGCGCGGGTCACGCGGCCGCGGAAGTCCGGTGTCAGCACTTCGACGCCGATGCCCGGCACGCTCGCGCGCACCGCCGCGATGCACGCGGCGAAATGCGCGGCGCCGCCGTCGCGCAGGTCGTCGCGGTCGACCGACGTGATCACGACGTAGCGCAGCCCGAGTGCCGCGGCCGCATCCGCCAGCCGCGCGGGCTCGTCGGCGTCGAGCGGCTCGGGACGGCCGTGCGCAACGTCGCAGAACGGGCAGCGCCGCGTGCACAGGCCGCCCATGATCATGAAGGTCGCCGTGCGCTGCGCGAAGCATTCGCCGATGTTCGGGCACATCGCCTCCTCGCAGACGGAGTGCAGCCGATGCTCGCGCAACACGGCCGCCACGTCGGCGACCGCCGCGCTCATCATCGGCCGCGCGCGCAGCCACGGCGGCTTCGGCAACGACGCACCGGCCGCGGGCTCGACGCGCACCGGAATGCGCGCGAGCTTGTCACGGCTTCTCGCGCCCGGCTGGCCGAGCGCCGTGAGGCTGGGTCGTTCGAGCGCGGCGGCCATCGTCAGTCTCCGAGAAACGCGACGATCAGGCGGTTCACGTCGGCGGCCGCCTCCATCTGCACCATGTGCCCGCTGCCGGCGATCACCTCGGCCCGCACGCCTTCCGGCAAACCCTGCGCGTGCTGCGCCGGAATCACCTGGTCGCGCTCGCCCCAGATGACGAGCGTGCGCGGCGCAAGCGTCGCGAGCCGGTCGCGGAACACGCGCCGCTGCGCGGCGCCGTCGAACGCGGCATTCGCGATCCTCTCGAGCGCGGCCTGCACGCCTTCGAGCCGCTTGTATTTGACCAGATCCTCGACGAGCTGCCGCGTGACCAGCGCGTTGTCCGCGAACAGCGCGCCGAGGTGCGGCTTCAGTGTGTTGCGGCTGTTGCCCGCAACGAAGCCGTCGATGTAAGCGCGGTTGATGTCGGTACCGAGCCCGGCGCTCGCGATCAGCGTCAGCGATGCGACGCGTTGCGGCGCGCGCTCGGCCGCCGTCATCGCGACTGCACCGCCCATCGAATGGCCGATCAGGTGAGCTTTGTCGATGCCCTTCGCATCGAGCAGCGCGAGCACCGCGTCGGCCAGCTCGTCGAGGCTGCCCGTCTCGACCGCCTTGCCCGACTCGCCATGACCGGGCAAATCGAGCGCCCACACCGGCCGGTGCGCGGCGAGATCCGCGTGATTGAACAGCCAGTTGTTCAGGTCGCCGCCGAAGCCGTGGATCAGCACCGCAGGCGTGCCCGAACCGTCACCGAGCTTCAGGAAGCGGATCGTGCGGCCGCCAATCTGCGCCTTTTCGGGCTGCGGGCCCGCGGCTTCGTCGGAACTCGCGCTCGGCACGAAATCGCGCTGGAATTCGGCGATCGCCGCGTCGATGTCGGCATCGCTCGCGTCGGCGGCCGCGACGACGCCGAGCAGCGCGCCGACCGGCAGCGTCTCGCCTTCCTGCGCGACCTGCCGGCGCAGCGTGCCGTCGAACGCGCATTCGACGCCCGACGAGATCTTGTCGGTCTCGACGTCGAGCACTTCATCGCCCTTCGTCACGCGTTCGCCGAGCGACTTCAGCCAGCCGTTGACCTGCCCCTGCTCCATCGACAGCCCCCACTTGGGCATCGTGATCATGTGAATCGACATCGTGTCAGCTCCTCGTCTTCAGGACCGCCTGCGCAATCGCATCGGCGGACGGGATATACAGGTCTTCCAGCACGCTTGCGAACGGCGCGGGCGTATGCGGCGCGGTCACGAGTTCGATCGGCGCCTTCAATGCATGGAACGCGCGCTGCGCAACGAGCGCGGCGATATCGGTCGCGATCGAACAGCGCGGGTTCGCCTCGTCGACGACCACCACGCGCCCGGTGCGCTCCGCGCTTTCGAGGATCGTGTCCTCGTCGAGCGGCGACGTCGTGCGCAGGTCGATCACGTCGACCTGGATGCCGTCCTTCGCGAGCTTCGCGGCAGCGTCCATCGCAAGATGCACCATCCGGCCGTACGTGACGATCGTCGCGTCGTCGCCGTCGCGCATCACGTTCGCTTCGCCGAACGGAATCGCATAGGACTCCTCCGGCACATCGCCTTCGCGGGTATAGAGCAGCTTGTGTTCGAGGAAGATCACGGGATCGTTGTCGCGGATCGCCTGGATCAGCAGCCCCTTCGCGTCGTACGGCGTCGACGGGCACACGACCTTCAGCCCCGGAATGTGCGTGAACAGCGACGTGAGCATCTGCGAATGCTGCGCGGCCGCGCGAAGGCCTGCGCCGTACATCGCGCGGATCACGACCGGCGTCACGGCCTTGCCGCCGAACATGTAGCGGAACTTGGCGGCCTGGTTGAAGATCTGGTCGAAGCACACGCCCATGAAATCGATGAACATCAGCTCCGCGACGGGCCGCATCCCGCACGCGGCAGCGCCGACCGCCGCGCCGATGTAGCCGCCCTCGGACAGCGGCGTATCGAGCACGCGGCCCGGAAACTTGTGGAACAGGCCCTTCGTCACGCCGAGCACGCCGCCCCACGCGTCGTCCTCGCCCGGCGCGCCCGCGCCGCCTGCATTGTCCTCGCCCATCACGATCACGCTGTCGTCGCGCGCCATTTCCTGCGCGAGCGCTTCGTTGATCGCCTGCGAATAAGTGATCTTCCTTGCCATGTCTGTCTCCTGGAATGTTCGGTTCGCCGTGTCGGCCGCAGTGTCAGGCGGCGCTCACGGGTACGACACGTAGACGTCGGTCAGCAGGTCGGCCGCGTCGGGTACCGGCGCGGTCTTGGCCTGCGCGACCGCATCGTCGATCAGCGCCTTCACCTGGGCATCGACCGCGCGCAGGTCGGCGGTCGTCAGCGCTTCGGCCCGCACGACGCGCGTTTCGAAATGCTTCAGGCAGTCCTTCTCGTCGCGCAGCTTCTGCACTTCGCCGGGTGCGCGATAGGTTTGCGCATCGCCTTCGAAGTGGCCGAAATAGCGCGTGAACTTCACCTCGACGAGCGTCGGCCCGCCACCGTTGCGCGCACGCTCGACGGCCTCGCCGAGCGCTTCGTGCACCGCGAAGAAGTCGAAGCCGTCGACGATCACGCCCGGCATCCCGAACCCGTTCGCGCGATCGGCGATGTTGTCGGTCGCGACCGACCAGCTCGACGACGTCGCTTCCGCATAGCCGTTGTTCTCGGCCACGAAGATCGCGGGCAGCCGCCACACCGACGCGAGGTTCATCGATTCGAAGATCACGCCCTGGTTCGACGCGCCGTCGCCGAAGAAGCACACGCCGACGCCGCCGGTCTTCCTGTGCTTCGCCGCGAGCGCCGCACCGCAGACGAGCGGTCCGCCCGCGCCGACGATCCCGTTTGCGCCGAGCATCCCCATCGCCAGGTCGGCGATGTGCATCGAGCCGCCCTTGCCGTGGCAGACGCCCGTCTTCTTGCCGTAGATCTCGGCCATCATCCCGTGCACGTCGACGCCCTTCGCGATGCAATGGCCGTGGCCGCGGTGCGTGGTCGCGACGTAGTCGTCGAGGCCGAGGTGCAGTATCGTGCCGACCGCGGACGCCTCCTCGCCCGCATACAGGTGAACGAAGCCGGGAATCTCGCCGGTCGCGAATTCGACGTGCAGGCGCTCCTCGAATTCGCGGATCGTGCGCATCAGCCGGTAGGCGTCCAGCAGCGTGTCCCTGCTGAGCTGTGTCAAAGCGGTCATGTGTGTCTCCTGAGTAGGTCTGACTGCGAATGCCGCCGCGGCCGGGCCGTGGCGACGGATTTCACGGCCCGCGGCCGTCAGTGGAACGTGAAGCCGCCGTCGACGTTCACGGCCTGGCCCGTCACGTTGTCCATCGTCGCGAAGAACAGCGCGAGCCGGCCCATGTCTTCCGGCGTCTGCGCGCGGCCTTGCGGAATCAGCGTCAACTGGTGCCGCTGCCACGACGCCTCGACCGATTCGCCGTCGGCCTTCCATTCGTCGGACAACCGGTCCCACATGTAGGTCCGCACGATGCCGGGGCAGATCGCGTTGACGGTCACGCCGTCGCGCGCGACCTCCTTCGCGAGCGCGTTCGTGAAGCCGACGACCGCGAATTTCGACGCGCTGTAGTGCGCGAGATTCGGGAAGCCTTCCTTGCCGGCGATCGACGCGACGTTGATGATCCGCCCGCGGCCCTGCGCCTTCAGCGGCGCGAGCGCCGCGCGGCAGCCGAGGAACGTGCCCTTCGCGTTCACGTCCATCACGAAATCCCAGTCGCGCTCGGTCAGCTCGCCAACCGGATGAATGCTGATCACGCCCGCGCAGTTCACGAGGATGTCGAGCCGGCCGAGGTCGGTGAGCGCCTGCGCAACCATCGCGTCGACCTGCGCGGCCTGCGTGACGTCGATCTTCGCAACCGCCGCCCGGCGGCCGAGCGCGCGTACCTCGCGCGCGGTGGCGTCGAGTGCGTCGTCGAGCAGGTCGGCCAGCAGGATGTCGGCGCCCGCGCCGGCAAGCGTCAGGGCAATGCCGCGGCCGATGCCGCGCGCGCCGCCCGTGACGATGGCGACCTGTCCTTCGAGTGGGGCTGTCATGGCGATGTCTCCTTGTCGATCGTTGTGGATGCCGAAATGTCACGCGGTAAAGCGGGGCGTCAATAGCGCCAGTCGCCTGCATCGCGCAGCAACTGGCGTGACGACGCGTAGCGCAGCGTGCGGCCGACGTCGACCGTCAGCGGCCCGCGCCAGTCGAGCGAGATCTCGTAGCGATCGCCGCGCGCGACCTCGATCTCGCGCTCGCCGTCGAACGCGAGCGTGCCGTGCTCGAACGGAATCGTCTGCCACGCACCCGGCTCGAGCCGCTCGCAACTGCGCATCACGACGCGATCGACGCGGCCCGGCGCGATCGGCGCGACGAGCGGCGTGCCGGCCGTCTCGCCTTCGGCCGCGAAGCGCATCGCGAGCCCGTGCGGCGCACTGCGTTCGAGCGGCGCCCACGCGCCGCCGAGCGCGGACAGGCCGATCCCGTCCGGCTCCGCAAACGTCAGGTAGAGCGAATCGATGTCGTCGGACCCCGAGATCGCGCGGGCGCCGATGAAGCGCTGCCGCGCGGCGCACACGTCGACGAGCGCAATCTCCTCGCGCCCCGGCTGCGCGCCCGCCACGCAGCGCACGACGAGCCGCTTGTTGCGCGTGAACGCGACGTCGGCCGGCACGGCGCCGGTCGCGGCGAGGCCTGCCGCAACGCCGGCGACGGTGGCTTCACGATGTTCGGGAAATGCGTTGTTGGTGCCGGTGGACAGTGCGACGAGCGGCGTCGCGCCGCAGTGCGCGGCAACCGCGCGATGGGTGCCGTCGCCGCCGAGCACGACGATCAGCGCGACTTCCATCCGGTGCAGGTACGCGGCGCCGGCCTGGGTATCGGCGACGCTGTCGGTGATCGGCAGGTCGACGAACTCGACCTCGGGCCAGCGCTCGTGCGGCGCGACCGCACGGTGCGTGTCGAGCGCACGCAGCAGCAGCGTCGCAATGCCCGTACGGTCGCGCAGCGTCAGCACGCGCTCGACACCCATCGCGCCGAGGCCGGCCAGCAGGCGCACGACCATGTTCGCCTTCTCCGCCGTCGGAAACACGGAGGCATGCGTCGTGAGGCGGCGGATATCGCGCCCCGATGCGGGGTTCGCGATCACGCCGACGGTAACGGGCATCGTCACGGGTTCGTCTCCATCCAGTTGGCCGGCCGCGGCGCGTTGGCGTGCCGAGGTCCTGCCTGTCTCGTCCGCTGCCATCGCCGGGCGGCGGATCGTCGTCGACGCAGCCGCGCCGACTTGCCCGTGATCTCTGCAAGCGGCGTGCCACCATGCCTGCGATGAACGTGAAACCCTTGTGAATGCTGACGCGGCGGGGATGCCGGTGTTTCGGATTCGTTGCCGGAAGGGCGAAGTGCGCGGCCGTTCGGCCCGCTCGTCTCACGGCGTCGATACGACGAAACGGCCGCCGTGACGCCGGTGCAAGCGCACCGCCCTGCCTGCAAACCCCGCCCTGTCGCGGCGCCGCGCAGGCCGCGTCATGCCGGACGATCTCCACCAGTCGCCCATGCACGCGTCTCAACGACACGAGACAGCCCGCGATACCGTGAGACGAACGTCTCAGGCCCGCCGCGTGCTGCGATGCAGTGTGATCCGTCGAACGGGATGTGCTACAAGAACATCGCATCCCCGCCGTACGGAACCGGAGCCGACCATGCCCTACGCCGTCCCCCAGGCCCAGCACGCCGACCGAGTGCTGGGTGCGCTCGCCGGACGCCTGCCCGCGCCGGCCGACTCCACGCGCCTCGTGTCCTCGTGGCAGCGGTCCCTCGAGCGTTACAGGCTCGACCCCGCTTCATCGATCGGCCCGCGCGTGCTGACCGCGGCCGAGCTCCGCGAAGTACGCGACAAGGAGGAGGCCTTCCTGCGCGCGTCGGGCCAGTGCCTGACGCGGCTGCACGACATGATCCGCGTCGCGGACTACTGCGTGATGCTGACCGACGCGCACGGCGTGACGATCGACTACCGGATCGACCGCGAGCGCCGCAACGACTTCCGCCATGCGGGGCTGCACATCGGCTCGTGCTGGTCGGAAAGCGAGGAAGGCACCTGTGGCGTCGCGAACGTACTGACCGATCTCGCGCCGATCACCGTGCACAAGACCGATCACTTTCGTGCGGCCTTCACGACGCTCACCTGCAGCGCGGCACCGATCTTCTCGCCGGCTGGCGAGCTGATCGGCGTGCTCGACGCGTCGGCCGTTCATTCGCCCGACGGCCGCGACAGCCAGCGTCTCGTCTATCAGCTCGTGCGGCAGAGCGCGGCGCTGATCGAGGACGGCTACTTCGTGCACAGCACCGCGCAGCACTGGATCCTGTTTGGTCATCCGAATCGTCACTACGTCGAAGCGCAACCCGAGTGGCTGATCGCGTTCGACGAATGCGGCAACATCGTCGCCGCGAACCGGCAGGCGCGCGACGCACTGCCGGCACTGCGCGAACCGCGCCATATCGACGAGATCTTCGACG
Organism: Burkholderia sp. 4NA327C6; assembly: GCF_005502655.1. Classification (NCBI taxonomy): domain Bacteria; kingdom Pseudomonadati; phylum Pseudomonadota; class Betaproteobacteria; order Burkholderiales; family Burkholderiaceae; genus Burkholderia; species Burkholderia sp. 4NA327C6. Next base: position 37,932 of record NZ_SCNZ01000003.1, read on the forward strand.
CGACCGAAATGCCGCTGCGCGATGCCGCGCGGCTCGATGCGATCGTCGCGCTGCGGCTGCGCGCGACCGGCGCGCCGCTCTATGCGCGGCTGCGTGCGCCGCTACGGCGCACCGGCCGCGAGCCCGGAACGGCCTCGCGCCGCCCGGGAAGCGCGCAACGCCACGTCGGCGCGCTGACGCCGTTTCTGCAAAGCAGCGATGCGCATATCGCGCAGCAGGCCGAGCTCGCGCTGCGTGTCGCAAGCAAGCGGCTGCCGATTCTCGTGCTCGGCGAAACCGGTGCGGGGAAGGAAGTATTCGCGCGCGCGATCCACGATGCCGGCGCGCGGCGTACGCGGCCGTTCGTCGCGGTCAACTGCGGCGCGCTCCCGGAGGCGCTGATCGAGAGCGAACTGTTCGGCTATGCGGCCGGCGCGTTCACCGGCGCACGCAAGCACGGCGCGCGCGGCAAGATCGCGCTCGCCGACGGCGGCACGCTGTTCCTCGATGAAATCGGCGACATGCCGCTCGCGCTGCAGACGCGCCTGTTGCGCGTGCTCGCCGATGGCGAAGTCGTGCCGCTCGGCAGCGATACACCCGTACGCGTCGATCTCGACGTGATCTGCGCGACGCACCGCGATCTCGCGCGCATGGTGGCCGACGGCACGTTCCGCGAGGATCTGTACTACCGGCTGAGTGGCGCGACGTTCGAACTGCCGCCGCTGCGCGAGCGTGCCGACGTGCGCGACGTGATCGCCGCCGTATTCGCCGAGGAAGCGCAGGCCACGGGCCACGTGCTGACGCTCGATGCGACGCTCGCCGAACAGCTCGCCGCGTATCCGTGGCCCGGCAACGTGCGGCAATTGCGCAACGTGCTGCGCTATGCGTGCGCGGTGTGCGACGCTGCGTGCGTGACGCGGCGAGATCTACCGGCCGATATCGCCACGCAGCTTGGCGGCACGTCGCCCGGCACGCTGCCCGACGACGAACGCAGCCGCATCGTCGCGGCGCTCACCGCGCATCGCTGGCGGCCCGACGCGGCCGCGCTGGCGCTCGGCATCTCGCGCGCGACGCTGTACCGGCGCATCGCGAAGCACCGGATCGTCGCGCCGCACCGCGCGTGACGCGCCGGCGGGCACTTCGTCATGCGGGCTGCCCGGCCGCTTCGTTCGCGTCTGCCGCGTTGCCGGCCGCTTCATCGCGCCGCGTGAACACTTCGTGCGCGGCGAACAGCGCGTTGAGCGCGGCCGGCATCCCCGCGTACACGGCCATCTGCATGAACACCTCGACGATCTCGTCGCGCGTGCAGCCGACGTTCAGCGCGGCCTCGATATGCACCTTCAGCTGCGGTTGCGCATTGCCGAGCGCGGCCAGCGCCGCGATCGTCGCGATTTCTCGCGCCTTCAGGTCGAGCTGCGGCCTGCTATAGATGTCGCCGAAGCTGAACTCGACCAGGAGCCGCCCGAAATCCGGCGCGATCGGCGCGAGCGCCGCGATCACGCGCTCGCCCACTTCGCCGTCGATTTCCTTCAGTTTGTTCCAGCCGCGCGTGTAGCGGTCTTCAACGAGTCGTTCCATTGTGTCCGTCCTGTTCCGATAGAGAGTGAGAAGGTCTTGCCCGTCGAGCCATATCCCGCTCCTGTGCCTCATAGTTCACGATCTTGTCGCTGATCACATCGAGGCTCGCCTGCAGCTCCGCGATATGCGCGCGCACTGCGTCGTGATGCGCGACGAGCAGGCTGCGCCGCGCACCGAAGGTCGACTCGCCTTGCGCGCGCAGCGCCGCGAACGCCTGCATCTGCGCGATCGGCATGCCGGTCGCCTTCAGGCGCATCACGAAGGCCAGCCAGTCAAGGTCGGCCGGTGCATAGAGCCGGTGCCCGGCCGCCGTGCGCGAAATCGCGCGCAGCAGGCCGGCCTGCTCGTAGTACCGCAGCGTATGCGTCGACAGGCCGGTCATTTCGGCGACCTGGCCGATCGTCAGCGGGCCGGCGGAGGCGGAGGAAGGTTGGGTCACGGTTTTCGACATGGCAGGAACAAGGTTAGGAGTTAGAGTTCACTCTAAGTCAAGCCCTGTCGAACAGCCAGTGCGGCGATCTTCAGCGACACTCGGCGACACCCCGGCGACACCGTAAAGAATGGTCAAAACCGCCACCCGGCGAAGGTTTCGGTCTTTACAGCGTCGCAAGCCTTCAGCAAGATTCGGTCAGCCTGTCTTAAAAAGGGCACGCATTTGTCCTATGCTTAACGGCGACGCCCGGCCGGGCGTCGCCCGCCGTCCGTTGCAACAGCCATTCATCCGTCAGAACCAGGGAGCCTTTGCCATGCTGAAAAAGCTGCTGATGCTGTTCGTCGCGCTATCGCTGTCGCTCGCCGCAGGGCTTGCCGCAGCCGTCGAAGTCAACACGGCTGACCAGGCCGCGCTCGAATCCGTGAAGGGTCTCGGGCCCGTGAAGTCGAAGGCGATCATCGACGAACGTACCAAGAACGGCCCGTTCAAGGACGCGGACGATCTCGCGAATCGCGTCAAGGGCCTCGGCACGAAATCGGTCGGGCATCTCGAGGAAAATGGCCTGACGATCGGCGGCTCGTCGACGCCACCGAAGGGCGTGAAGCTGTCGAAGCCGGCTGCGACGACCTCGGCAACGACGTCGGCCGGCACCGCGTCGACGTCCACGACCGCGACGGCCGGCACGACGGCCACCGCACCGGCACCGGCGGCAAGCGCGCCGGATGCGGCGGCGAAGCCGGCCAAGGCCAAGCGCACGACGAAGAAGGAAAAAGCGGCCGCAGCGGCGGCGGCATCCGCCGACGCGGGTGCGAGCGCACCGGCCGCGGCCTCGTCGGCAAAAGCGACGAAGGGTTCGAAGAAGAAAAGCAAGAAGGACAAGGCAGCCTCCGCCGCCGCGGCGTCGGGCGCCTGATGTGCGCCGCGCGCGCGACGGCGTGCGCGCGGCATTCGTTCAACGGGCGCCCACGACGTGGCGCCCTTATCGGTAAAGGTGAAGAACCATGGGTCTCCTCGACATCGTTGGCGGTCTGCTCGGCGGCCAGGCCGGCGGCAACTCGCAAAGCGCGCTGATCACGACCGCGCTCGAATTCATCAACAACCAGCCGGGCGGCCTGAATGGCCTGATCGAGAAGTTCAAGGCCGGCGGCGCCGGCGACATCATCGGCTCGTGGGTCGGCACCGGCCAGAACCAGCCGATCTCGCCGGACACCCTGCAGAACGTGCTGGGCTCGGATGCGATCGGTGCGCTTGCGAGCAAGTTCGGTGTCGATCCGTCGACGGCCTCGACCGTCCTCGCGCAAGTGCTGCCGCACGTCGTCAACCACGCGACGCCGGACGGCGCGGTGCCGGCCGATGGCCAGGCACAGGTCGACCCGTCGAACGTGCTCGGCTCGTTGTCGCAGATCGCCGGCATGTTCGGCGGCAACAAGCAGGGCTGACGCGCTGCGTCGTTGCGACGCTTCATAAGCAAACACCCCGCCGAGGCGGGGTGTTTGCTTTTGCGCGCCCGGCGCAAACCGGGCGGCGGCCGGAGGCCTGCGATCAGTGAACGACGCGGTCGAACACGAACTTGCCGTCCTGGACGTCGACCGGAATCACGTCCTTCGGACCGAAGCGGCCCGCGAGGATGAGCTTCGCGACCGGGTTCTCGATCTCCTGCTGGATCGCGCGCTTCAGCGGACGCGCACCGAACAGCGGATCGTAGCCGACCTTGCCGATCTGTTCGAGCGCCGCTTCCGACACGTCGAGCGCCATGTCCAGCTTCGCGAGCCGGTCGTGCAGGCGTGCGAGCTGGATCTTCGCGATCGACTCGATGTTGCTGCGGTCGAGCGCATGGAACACGACGACGTCGTCGATCCGGTTCAGGAACTCGGGGCGGAAATGCTGCTTCACCTCGAGCCACACGGCGTCCTTGATCTCTTCCTGCGGCGAACCCGTCATCGCCTGGATCACCTGCGAGCCGAGGTTCGACGTCATCACGATCACCGTGTTCTTGAAGTCGACCGTGCGACCCTGCCCGTCCGTCATGCGGCCATCGTCGAGCACCTGCAGCAGCACGTTGAACACGTCCGGATGCGCCTTCTCGATCTCGTCGAGCAGGATCACGCTGTACGGCTTGCGGCGCACGGCTTCCGTCAGGTAACCGCCTTCCTCGTAGCCGACATAGCCCGGCGGCGCGCCGATCAGCCGCGCGACGCTGTGCTTCTCCATGAATTCGCTCATGTCGATGCGGATCAGGTGCTCTTCCGAATCGAACAGGAACGACGCCAGCGCCTTGCACAGCTCGGTCTTGCCGACACCGGTCGGACCGAGGAACAGGAACGAGCCGTACGGACGGTTCGGATCGGCGAGACCCGCGCGCGAACGGCGGATCGCATCGGCCACCGCGCTGATCGCCTCGTGCTGGCCGACCACGCGCTCATGCAGCTTTTCCTCGATGTGCAGCAGCTTCTCGCGTTCGCCCTGCATCATCCGCGACACCGGAATACCGGTCGAACGCGACACGACTTCCGCGATTTCCTCGGCGCCGACCTGCGTGCGCAGCAGACGCGGACGCGTCGGGTTGTGCTGCTCCTGCTCTTCAGCCTGCGTGACCTGCTTCAGTTGCGCCTCGAGCTGCGGCAGCTTGCCGTACTGCAGCTCGGCAACCTTCTCCAGCTTGCCGTCACGCTGCAGCCGCGCGATGTCCGCACGCACCTTCTCGATCTCTTCCTTCAGCTGCGCGCTGCCCTGCACCGCGGCCTTCTCGGCGGTCCAGATTTCCTCGAGGTCCGCATATTCGCGGCCGAGACGCTCGATCTCTTCCTCGATCAGCTGCAGGCGCTTCTGCGACGCTTCGTCCTGCTCTTTCTTCACGGCTTCGCGCTCGATCTTCAGCTGGATCAGACGACGGTCGAGCTTGTCCATCTCTTCGGGCTTCGAATCGATTTCCATCTTGATCTTCGAAGCGGCTTCGTCGATCAGGTCGATGGCCTTGTCCGGCAGGAAGCGGTCGGTGATGTAGCGATGCGACAGCTCGGCCGCGGCGACGATCGCCGGGTCGGTGATGTCGACGCCGTGGTGCAGTTCGTACTTCTCCTGCAGCCCGCGCAGGATCGCGATCGTCGCCTCGACGCTCGGCTCGTCGACGAGCACCTTCTGGAAGCGGCGCTCGAGCGCGGCATCCTTCTCGATGTACTTGCGGTATTCGTCGAGCGTGGTCGCGCCGATGCAGTGCAACTCGCCGCGCGACAGCGCCGGCTTCAGCATGTTGCCCGCATCCATCGCGCCTTCGGCCTTGCCCGCGCCGACCATCGTGTGGATTTCGTCGATGAAGACGATCGTCTGGCCTTCGTCCTTCGCGATGTCGTTGAGCACCGCCTTCAGGCGCTCCTCGAACTCGCCGCGATATTTCGCGCCCGCGAGCAGTGCGGCCATGTCGAGCGACAGCACGCGCTTGCCCTTCAGCGTCTCGGGCACTTCGCCGTTGACGATCCGCTGGGCGAGCCCTTCGACGATCGCGGTCTTGCCCACGCCCGGCTCGCCGATCAGCACCGGATTGTTCTTGGTGCGGCGCTGCAGGATCTGGATCGAACGGCGGATTTCGTCGTCGCGGCCGATCACCGGATCGAGCTTGCCCGCACGGGCCCGCTCGGTCAGGTCGACCGTGTATTTCTTCAGCGCCTCGCGCTGGCTTTCCGCGTCCTGGCTGTGCACCTGCGAGCCGCCGCGCACCGCGGCGATCGCGGCTTCGAGCGCCTTGCGCGTGAGGCCGTGCTGGCGTGCGAGCTTGCCGGCGTCGCCCTTGTCGTCGGACACGGCGAGCAGGAACATCTCGCTCGCGATGAACGTGTCGTTGAGCTTCTGCGCTTCCTTGTCGGCCTGGTTCAGCAGCCCGGCCAGTTCACGGCCGATCTGGATGTCGCCGCCCGTGCCCGTCACTTGCGGCAGGCGCGAAATGGCCTCGTTCAGCGCGCCTTGCAGCGCCTGAATGTGAACGCCCGCGCGCGACATCAGCGAGCGCGCGGAACCGTCCTGCTGCGCGACCAGCGCCGCGAGGACGTGAACGGGTTCGATGTATTGATTGTCGCGGCCTGCCGCGAGGCTTTGCGCGTCCGCGAGTGCTTCCTGGAACTTGGTGGTGAGCTTGTCGATTCTCATTTAGTCGAGACCTCCAATTTTCGATTAACACCAAGATGAGGATGGTTATGCGGCTTTCAAGCGAAATTCGGGTTGATTCAGCGCAAAAATCGATGGATATCCTCGAGGCGGCCCCGGGACGGGCCACGGCCGGATCGAGAAGCGCGGTGAGCGCGTATCAGCCGGCCGTCGACGGCGGCTCGACGGACGCGGGTGCGTCTTCCGGCGAAGGCTCGGCGCGCACGCGCACGACCGGGTGGATGCCGAGCAACGCGGCGAGCGGCGAAGCCGGTTCGACCAGTTCACCGAGCGTGTGACGATCGAGTTCGGCGAAAAATGCATCGCGCGCGGCCGCCAGCACGCCCTTCAGCCGGCAGTGCGGCTCGATCACGCAGCCGCGCGATTCGCCGTCGGCCGAGAAGCAGCCGACCAGCGCGAAATCGCTCTCGGTCGCACGCACGACCTGGCCGACGGTCAGTTGCAGCGATTCGGGGAACAGCCGCAGCCCGCCGTTGCGGCCGCGGACGGTGTCGACCCACCCCAGCTCGCCGAGCTGCTGCACGACTTTCATCAGATGGTTCTTCGAGATGCCGTAGGCGTCCGAGATCTCCTGGATCGTAGCGAGCCCCTCGCCGCGCACGGCAAGGTACAGCATTACGCGCAGCGAATAGTCGGTGTAGTCGGTGAGTCTCATGGGCGAATACGGAAAAGATCAATCGTGCCCCGATTACGCGAGCCGGGCCGATCGGGATGCGCGCGGGGCCGGTCGGCGGCCCTGCTCCGTGGCCCCGGCTTGCCGCGATGGCGCGCGTGCAATAAGATGCGTGACATTTACAGGTTTTTCAGGGGTGTTGGACGCTATTTTGCGTCAAAATTCGATCGGCGTCCTACTCGATGCCCGCGCCGCCCCTGTCGTTGTCTATTTCTGCCGGCCCTTTTGCCATGACCGTCCTGCCCGCCTCGCCCGATACCGCACCGGCCCGTCCTCGCGACACCGAGCCGACCGAAGAGAACATCCGCGATCTCGTCTACGCGTTCTACGACCGCGTGCGCGCCGATCCGCTGCTCGGGCCGGTGTTCGACGCAAAGCTGGCCGGCCGCTGGGACGACCATCTGCCGAAGATGGTCACGTTCTGGTCCAGCCTCGTGCTCGGCACCAAGGGCTATCGCGGCAACGTGCAGCAGGCGCACCAGCCGCTCGACGGGATCGAGCCGGCCCATTTCAGCCGCTGGCTGTCGCTGTTCCTGAAGACCGTCGAGGCGCGCTACGCGCCGCCTGCGGCGATCCGCTTCATGGAGCCGGCGCTGCGGATCGCGCAGAGCCTCCAGTTGAGCCGGTTCGGCTGGGACTATCGGATTCCGCCCGAGCAGCAGGCGCTGCTCGACGCGATCGCGCCGCGCCGTCGCGATGCAGGCGACGATCCGCACGCGTTGCCGTCGCGCGCTCGCGGCGAGCCGTTTCCGACGAAGATCATCGGGCGCAGCAGCGATCCGGACGCATAACGGGTAGCCGGCGCGCGCGACGCTTGTGCGCATGCGGCATCGCGCCACATGCTACCCGGACGCCGCGCTCAGCGCCGCGTATTGCCCGATTCGATCCCCCAGCGCGCAAGCGCGGCATCGTCAGTGCTGCGCGCATCGACCCAGCGCTCGCCGTCCGGCGTGGTTTCCTTCTTCCAGAACGGCGCTTCGGTTTTCAGGTAGTCCATCACGAACTCGCACGACGCGAACGCATCGCCGCGGTGCGACGCGACCGTTGCGACCATCACGATCTGGTCGAGCGGCAGGAGCGTGCCGACGCGATGCACGATCGCGACGTCGATGCCCGGCCAGCGCCGGCCGGCCTCGGCAGCAATCTTCTCGAGCGCCTTCTCGGTCATCCCCGGATAGTGCTCGAGCGCCATCGCGGCAACCGAATCACCTTCGTTCAAGTCGCGCACCGTGCCGACGAAGCACGCGAGCGCGCCGATCTTCGGGTTGCGTGCGCGCAATGCCGCGACCTCGACGTTCAGGTCGAAGTCTTCGGTCTGGATTCGTACCGTTGCCATCGCCAGCGCCTCAACCGCCCGTGACCGGCGGAAAGAACGCGACTTCGCAGCCTTCGGTGAGCCGCGTGTCGGGGTCGGTCATCTCGTGGTTGCACGCCATGCGCAGTGCGCGCCCGTCCGCGAGCGCCTCGGCCCACGCGCCGCCGCGCACGCGCAGCCACGCGCGCACGTCGCCCACGGTCGTGACGCTGTCCGGCACGTCGGCCTGCTCGTCGGCGACACCCAGGGCCTCGCGGACGCTTGCAAAAAATTTCAGTTGAATCTTCATGGTTCGGAGAGCCGTCGCGTTACGACAGCAGTTCGGAAAACGGAATGAAACGCACGGTCTCGCCGGCGCTGATCGCGTGCTGCGGCGGGTTGTCGATGAGGCCGTCGCCCCACACCGTCGACGTCAGCACCGCCGAGCTCTGGTTCGGGAACAGATCGAGGCCGCCGGCCGCGTTGACGCGCGCACGCAGGAACTCGTTGCGCCGGTCGCCCTTGTTTTGCGAAAAGTCGGCGCGCAGCGACAGCGCGCGCGGCGCGACGTCGCGCACGCCGGACAGGCGCAGCAGGAACGGCCGCACGAACAGCAGGAACGTGACGAAGCTCGACACCGGGTTGCCGGGTAGCCCGATGAAGTGCGCGTCGGGGCGATCGTCGCCGCGGCGCACCGCGCCGTACGCAAGCGGCTTGCCGGGCTTCATCGCGATCTGCCAAAGCGCGAGCCGCCCTTCGGCCTCGACGGCCGGCTTCACGTGGTCCTCGTCACCGACCGACACGCCGCCGCTCGTCAGGATCACGTCGTGATCGCGCGCGGCCGCGCGCAGCGTGTCGCGGGTCGCGGCGAGCGAATCGGGCACGATCCCGTAGTCGGTCACGTGGCAGCCGAGCCGCTCCAGCAGCCCGCGCAGCGTGAACCGGTTCGAGTTGTAGATCGCGCCGGGTTTCAGCGGCTCGCCCGGCATCGTCAGTTCATCGCCGGTGAAGAAGACCGCGACGCGAATCCGCCGCGCAACCGCCAGTTGTGCGCAGCCGACAGAGGCGGCCAGGCCGAGCGCCTGCGGCGTGAGCCGCGTGCCGGCCGGCAGGATCACCGAGCCCTGCCGGATATCCGCGCCCTGCGCGGTGATCCATTCACCGGCCTTCGGCGTGTGCAGGATCTCGACCGCATCGCCGTCCGCCGACGTCTGTTCCTGCATCACGACGGCATCGGCACCGGGCGGCACAGTCGCGCCGGTGAAGATCCGCGCGGCCGTGCCGGCAGTGAGCGGCGCGGCCGGATGACCGGCCGGAATGCGCTGCGACACCGGCAAGCGCCGCTCGCCATGCAGCAGGTCGGCGACGCGCACCGCATAGCCGTCCATCGCGCTCGTATGCATCGGCGGCACGTCGAGCGGCGAGCTCACGTCGGCCGCCAGCACGCGGCCGAGCGCGTCGAGCGTGGCGACGGTTTCGGCGCCGGGCAACGGCTTCGCGGCATCGAGCAGCGCGGCGAGCGCCTCGGCGGTCGACAGCATCGGCGCGCGCGGCGCCGCGGGATTCGGGTTCGACATCGATGGAATCGGGGATCGTTGGATTCAATACGTCATTGTAGCGACGCCGTCGCGCAGGCGCGCGATATGGCGGTCATGCGGAAACTGTGATCGGCGCGAACGCGCCGGTCTGACACTTGTTTCGTACGAGTTGCGACGACCGCCGCTTGGCAATTGCCAAACGAAACGGCCGGAACCCCGATCCGTTCGACGAATCGGCGTTCCGGCCGTCCTGCGCAGCCGGGCCCGCGGCCCGGCCATGCGTCATGCGCCCGTATGGGCGGCGATGAAGTCCTTCACCTGCTGCGCATCGGCCTTCACGACCTCGAAACGCTGCGGCAGCGCCTCGAGCCCGTCGAATGCAGCCGGACGCTCAGCTTCGCGATCGAGTGCCTCGCGAATCGTCTCGCCGAACTTGATCGGCTGCGCCGTCTCGAGCACGACCATCGGCACGCCCGCGTCGAGATGCTCACGCGCGACCTTAACGCCGTCGGCCGTGTGCGTATCGATCATCGTGTCGTAGCGCGAGAACACGTCGCGGATCGTCGCGATGCGGTCCGTGTGGCTGCTGCGGCCCGACACGAAGCCGAACTCGGCGACGCGCGCGAAATCGCCGCTCGCCGCGAGATCGAAACCGCCCTTCTCCTCGACGTCGCGGAACAGCTGCATCACGCGCGCCGGATCGCGGCCGAGCAGGTCGAACACGAAGCGCTCGAAGTTCGATGCCTTCGAGATGTCCATGCTCGGGCTGCTCGTGTGATAGGTGTTCTCCGCGCTGCGCACGCGATACGCGCCCGTGCGGAAGAACTCGTCGAGCACGTCGTTCTCGTTGGTCGCGACCACCAGCTTCGCGATCGGCAGCCCCATCATCCGCGCGATGTGGCCTGCGCAGACATTGCCGAAGTTGCCCGACGGCACCGTAAACGACACGCGCTCGTCATTCGACCGGGTGGCCGCGAAGTAACCCTTGAAGTAGTACACGACCTGCGCGACGACGCGTGCCCAGTTGATCGAGTTGACCGTGCCGATCTTCTGCTGCGCCTTGAACGCGTGATCGTTCGACACGGCCTTCACGATGTCCTGGCAGTCGTCGAACACGCCTTCGACCGCGAGGTTGAAGATGTTCGGGTCCTGCAGGCTGAACATCTGCGCCGTCTGGAACGCGCTCATCTTCTTGTGCGGCGACAGCATGAACACGCGCACGCCGGCCTTGCCGCGCATCGCGTATTCAGCTGCGCTGCCCGTGTCGCCGGACGTCGCGCCGAGAATGTTCAGCGTCTGCCCGTGCTTCGCGAGCGTGTACTCGAACAGGTTGCCGAGCAGCTGCATTGCCATGTCCTTGAACGCGAGCGTCGGGCCGTTCGACAGTTCGAGCAGCGAAATCGGCGCGCCGTTCTCGGTGCCGAGCGTCTTCAGCGGCGTGATGTCGGACGCGTTCTCGCCATGGCGCGTGTTGCGGTACACGTCGGCCGTGTACGTGCGGCGCGTGAGCGCGCGCAGGTCGTCGGCCGGCACGTCGTCGCAGAACTTCGACAGGATCTCGAACGCGAGATCCGCGTACGGCAGCGCGCGCCAGCGCGCGAGCTCGTCGGCGGACACCTTCGGATATTCCGCCGGCAGGTAGAGCCCGCCGTCCTTCGCGAGACCGCCGAGCAGGATGTCGGAGAACGTGTGGCGCTCGCCGATGCCGGCGCCGCGCGTGGAGATGTAGTTCATGTCGTCCTCAGCTCAGTTCAGCGCTTCCATGCGCAGCTTCGTCACCTTCGACACGACCGTCGCGAGGCTCTCGATTTGCGCGATCGCCGCATTGACGTTCTTCTCGACCGTTTCGTGCGTGATCAGGATGATGTCGGTTTCGCCGTTCGCACCGTCGACCTGCTCCGACTCCTTCTGCAGCAGCGCGTCGATCGAGATGCCCGATTCGGCGAGGATGCGCGTGATGGCGGCGAGCACCCCGGTCTGGTCGGCAACGCGCAGGCGCAGATAATAGCCGCTCGTCACTTCCTCGATCGGCAGGATCGGCGTGTTCGACAGGCTGTCCGGCTGGAACGCGAGATGCGGCACGCGATGCTCCGGGTCAGCCGTGTGCAGGCGCGTGACGTCGACGAGATCCGCAACCACGGCCGATGCGGTCGGCTCCGCGCCCGCGCCCTTGCCGTAGTACAGCGTCGTGCCGACCGCGTCGCCGTGCACGACGACCGCGTTCATCGCACCTTCGACGTTCGCGAGCAGGCGCTTCTCCGGGATCAGCGTCGGGTGCACGCGCAGCTCGATGCCGTTTTCGGCGCGGCGCGTGATGCCGAGCAGCTTGATCCGGTAGCCGAGCTCTTCCGCGTAGCGGATGTCGGTCGCGTCGAGCTTGCTGATGCCTTCAACGTACGCACGCTCGAACTGCACCGGCACGCCGAACGCGATCGCGCTCATGATCGTCGCCTTGTGCGCGGCGTCGACGCCTTCGATGTCGAAGGTCGGATCGGCTTCCGCGTAGCCGAGCTCCTGCGCGGCCTTCAGCGCGGTCGCGAAGTCGAGCCCGCGATCGCGCATTTCCGACAGGATGTAGTTGGTCGTGCCGTTGATGATGCCCGCGATGTACTGGATGCGGTTCGCGGTCAGGCCTTCGCGCAGCGCCTTGATGATCGGGATGCCGCCGGCGACGGCCGCCTCGAACGCGACCATCACGCCCTTCGCACGCGCGGCCTCGAAGATCTCGGTGCCGTGCACCGCGAGCAGCGCCTTGTTGGCCGTCACGACGTGCTTGCCGTTCGCGATCGCGCGCAGCACGAGCTCGCGCGCGATGCCCGTGCCGCCGATCATCTCGGCGATGATCGCGATCGACGGATCATCGACGACCGAATTGAAATCGTCGGTGATCTGCGCGGCGCCGGCGTCGCCGCCGAGCGCTGCCAGCGCCTTGGCCGGGTTGCGCACCGCAATGCGCGTCACCTCGATGCCGCGCCCCGCGCGTCGCTTGATTTCTTCCTGGTTGCGGCCCAGCACCGTGAAGGTGCCGCTGCCCACCGTGCCGAAGCCCAACAGGCCAACTTTGATCGGTTCCATGCTGCGTGTGATCGAATGAGTAAGAATGAGTGAGTGCCGTGTGGCCGTGCCGCTCAGGCCGAATGGCGCTTGCGGTAGCCGTCGAGGAAGCGTGCGATCCGGTTGATCGAATCGGTCAGGTCGTCGAGGTTCGGCAGGAAGACCACGCGGAAGTGGTCCGGCGCGACCCAGTTGAAGCCCGTGCCCTGCACGAGCAGCACGCGTTCCTCGAGCAACAGGTCGAGAATGAACTGCTGGTCGTTCTGGATCGGATAAAGCTTCGGGTCGAGGCGCGGGAACATGTACAGCGCGGCCTGCGGCTTCACGCAGGTCACGCCCGGGATCGACGTGAGCATGTCGTACGCGAGCTCGCGCTGCTTGTACAGGCGCCCGCTCGGCACGATCAGCTCGTTGATGCTCTGGTAGCCGCCGAGTGCCGTCTGGATCGCGAACTGCCCGGGCACGTTCGCGCACAGGCGCATCGACGACAGGATGCCGAGCCCTTCGAGATAATCCTTCGCGTGCCGGCGGTTGTCGCCGCCGAGGCCCGACACGGCCATCCAGCCCGCGCGGTAGCCGCACGAGCGATAGCTCTTCGACAGGCTGTTGAACGTGACGGTGATCACGTCCTCCGACAGCGAACCCAGCGCCGTGTGCTCGAGGCCGTCGTAGACGATCTTGTCGTACACCTCGTCGGCGAACACGATCAGCCCATGCTGGCGCGCGATCTCGAGCAGCTCGAGCAGCAATTCGTCCGAATAAAGCGCACCCGTCGGGTTGTTCGGGTTGATCACGACGATCGCCTTCGTGTTCGGCGTGATCTTGCGGCGGATGTCGTCGAGATCGGGCATCCACGCGTTCTGTTCGTCACAGATGTAATGCACCGGCGTGCCGCCCGACAGGCTGACCGCCGCCGTCCACAGCGGGTAGTCGGGCGCGGGCAGCAGCACTTCGTCGCCGTCGTTCAGGAGCGCCTGGGTCGCCATCACGATCAGCTCGGACGCGCCGTTGCCGATGTAGATGTCGTCGAGCCCGACGCCCACGACGCCCTTTTCCTGCGTGTAGTGCATCACGGCCTTGCGCGCCGAGAACACGCCCTTCGAATCCGAATAGCCGGACGATGTCGGCAGGTTGCGGATCATGTCCTGGATGATCTCGTCCGGCGCGTCGAAACCGAACGGCGCGAGGTTGCCGATGTTCAGCTTGATGATGCGGTGGCCTTCTTCCTCGAGGCGCTTCGCGTGCTCGAGCACCGGGCCACGGATGTCGTAGCAGACGTTGAGCAGCTTGTTCGACTTCTGAATCGGTTTCACGACGACACGGTTCCTGGGTTGGCCTTGCGGCCGGGGGGACGGGATCAAAACTGGAGAGCGGCCGGTCTGTGCGCGCTGTCTAGACTGGGAAAAAGCGGGCGGTCGGGCGCGGCTTGTGGCGACGCGCGACGCAATTGGCGCCCGGGGGCGACCAAAAAGTTATAATTTAGCGGATTTTGGCTGACTTTCGCAATGCACCATGGCCGCGCCGGGCCCGCGCCTTCAGGCGTCCCGCGTGCTCGGGCAAGCGAAACCGGCCATCCGGGCCCGTGTGGCCCTGCGATACATTCCCCTACGGAACCGCGGAATACCGATTTGAAACTGCACCAGGATACGAGCGGCGCGCTCAACACCGTCACCGGCTACGGCCCCGATTATGTCGACGTCAATCTCGAACGCCATGAAACGAGCGTCATCGTGCTGCCCGGCGCGCCGGTCCAGGCGTGGCCCGTGTCGTCGTTCGACGCGCTCGCGCCGGAGCATTTCGCGATGCTGCTCGACCCGACACCCGAACTCGTGATCTTCGGCAGCGGCGCGCGGCTGCGCTTTCCGCACCCGCGGCTCGTCGCGGCGCTCACGGCGAAGCGGATCGGCGTCGAGACGATGGATTTCCAGGCCGCCTGCCGCACCTACAACATCCTGATGGCCGAGGGCCGCAAAGTCGCCGCCGCGCTCTTAATTGAACGTTAATCCCCGATGCGGTAAAACTCGGGCCGGCGCAGCGGGTCGATCCCCGGATCGGTCCGGCCGGGCCGCCCGCCCCCGGCGCAACCCGCCGGCGGCCCGTCACAATAACCAACAGGCTGAAAATCCATGAACGATACGCCGTCGAGGCTACCGCTCAATCGCATCACGCTCGTCCTCCTCGTCGTCGCACTCGCGATCGTCTGGTTCGCGCCGCTCGGGCTGCGCCACCTGATCCCGAGCGACGAAGGCCGCTACGCGGAAATGGCGCGCGAGATGTTCGTCACCGGCGACTGGATCACGCCGCGCTACAACGGCTACAAGTATTTCGAGAAGCCGCCGCTGCAGACCTGGCTGAACGCGCTCACGTTCGCGTGGTTCGGCATCGGCGAATGGCAGGCGCGCCTCTACACGGCCGTCGCGAGCTTCGCGGGCATCCTGCTGGTCGGCTACACCGGCGCGCGCCTGTTCAACCCGCTGTCGGGCTTCCTCGCAGCCGTCGTGCTCGCCAGCGCGCCGTACTGGAACCTGATGGGCCACTTCAACGCGCTCGACATGGGGCTCGCATTCTGGATGGCGCTGTCGCTGTGCTCGCTGCTGCTCGCGCAGCGGCCCGGGCTGCGCCCGGCCGCCGCACGGGGCTGGATGTGGGCATGCTGGGCCGCGATGGCGTTCGCGGTGCTGTCGAAGGGCCTCGTCGGCCTGATCCTGCCCGGCGCCGTGCTCGTGCTCTACACGCTGATCGCGCGCGACTGGGCGCTGTGGAAGCGCCTGTACCTGGTGAGCGGCCTCGTGATCTTCTTCGCGATCGTCACCCCGTGGTTCGTGCTCGTCCAGCAGCGCAACCCCGAGTTCTTCAACTTCTTCTTCATCGTCCAGCAGTTCCGCCGGTACCTGACCCCGGAACAGAACCGCCCGGGCCCGCTCTACTACTTCGTGCCCGTGCTGCTGGTCGGCTTCCTGCCGTGGCTGTCGGTCGCGTGGCAGAGCATTCGCCATGCGCTGCGGATGCCGCGCCAGCCGAACGGCTTCTCGCCGATGCTCGTGCTGCTGATCTGGAGCGCATTCATCTTCCTGTTCTTCAGCGCGTCGCACTCGAAGCTGATCTCGTACGTGCTGCCGGTCGCGCCGGCGCTCGCACTGATCATCGGCGCGTACCTGCCGCTGATGAGCGCCGACCGGTTCCGCCGCCACCTGCTCGGCTATCTCGTGTTCCTCGTCGTCGCGGCGTTCGGGGTCATCTTCCTTGCGTACCAGGGCGATGCCCGCACGCCGAACGCGCTGTACCGCGCTTTCCAGATGTGGCTGTACGCGGGCCTCGCGGTCGCAGCCGTGCTGACGCTCGCGGCCGCCTGGCTGAACCGCCGCACGGGCGTGGCTGCCGCGCTCGCCGCATTCGGCGCCGCCTGGCTCGCGTTCGGCACGATCGGCGGCACCGGCCACGACGAATTCGGCCGCTACAGCTCGGGCGCGCTCCTCGCGCCGGCCGTGCGCGCCGAGCTGGCGAAACTGCCGGCCGACACGCCGTTCTACTCGATCGAGATGCTCGATCACACGTTCCCGTTCTATATGGGCCACACGACGATCATGGTCCAGCGCCAGGACGAGCTCGCGTTCGGGATCTCGATGGAGCCGAACAAGTGGATTCCGACCGTCGACGAGTGGATCACGCGCTGGAAGCAGGAAACCCATGCGCTCGCGATCATGCCGCCCGGACAATACGACGCCCTGGTCAAGCAAGGCGTGCCGATGCGCGTGATTGCACGCGACAACCGCCGCGTGATCGTCGAGAAACCGCAATCGTAAGGACGCCCGCTGCATGAATCCCGTTTCGTTCGTCTGCATCATCACCGGCGTGATGCTCAACGCCTGTGCGCAACTTCTGCTGAAAGCCGGCGTCAACGCCGTTGGACACTTCGAATTCAGCCGTGCGAACATCATCCCGGTCGGCCTGAAGATCGCGACCCAATTGCCGATCATCGGCGGCCTCGGCTGCTACGTGCTGAGCGTCGTGGTCTGGATCGTCGGGCTGTCGCGGGTCGACGTGTCGATCGCGTACCCGATGCTGTCGCTCGGCTACGTCGTCAATGCGTTCGCGGCCTGGTACCTGTTCGGCGAAGTGCTGTCGGTCCAGCGGCTCGTCGGCATCGGCATCATCCTGATCGGTGTGCTGGTGCTCGCGCGCAGCTGAGCACGCCCCGCCGTGCACATTAAGCGTCCGCCTACAAAAAATCACGGTGCGAATCGGCCAACCGGTGTTTAATGCCGGTTTCGGACGGATCGCCCGACCCTTTTATTACACGCCATTACAGGCCAAAGCGTACATGAGCCAGACTACCGCTCCGTTTCTGCCGTTCACCCGCCCCGAGATCGATGAGGAAACCATCCAGGGCGTCGTCGACGTACTGCGCTCGGGCTGGATCACCACCGGCCCGCAGTGCCAGAAATTCGAAGCGGCGCTGTCCGAGTACTGCGGCGGCCGTCCGGTCCGCGCGTTCAATTCGGGCACCTGCACGCTCGAGATCGGCCTGCGCATCGCGGGCGTCGGCGCCGGCGACGAAGTGATCACGACGCCGGCGTCGTGGGTCTCGACCAGCAACGTGATCCTCGAGACGGGCGCGACGCCCGTGTTCGCCGACATCGATCCCGTCACGCGCAACATCGACCTCGACAAGCTCGAGCAGGCGATCACGCCGCGCACGAAGGCGATCATTCCGGTGTTCCTGTCCGGCTTGCCGGTCGACATGGACCGCCTGTACGCGATCGCACGCGCACACAAGCTGCGCGTGATCGAGGATGCGGCGCAGGCGTTCGGCTCGACGTGGAACGGCAAGCGCATCGGCGCGATCGGCGACATCGTGTCGTTCAGCTTCCACGCGAACAAGAACCTGACGACGATCGAAGGCGGCGCGCTCGTGCTGAACAACGAGGAAGAAGCGACGCTCGCGCAGAAGTACCGGCTGCAGGGCATCACGCGCACGGGCTTCGACGGGATGGACTGCGACGTGCTCGGCGGCAAGTACAACCTGACCGACGTCGCCGCGCGCGTCGGCCTCGGCCAGTTGCCGCACATCGAACGCTTCACCGCGCAGCGCCGCGCGCTGGCGCGTGCATACTTCGCCGAATTCGACGGCAGTGCAGCCGTGAAGCTCGGCGTCGGCCTGCCGATCGCCGAATTCGAGAACGGCAACTGGCACATGTTCCTGATCACGCTGCCGCTCGAGCGCCTGACGATCACGCGCGCCGAGTTCATGGCGCAGATGAAGGAACGCGGCATCGGCACGGGCATCCACTACCCGGCGATCCATCTTTTTACGCTGTACCGTGCACGCGGCTTCAAGGAGGGCATGTTCCCCCACGCCGAACGGTACGGCGCGTCGACCGTCACGCTGCCGCTCTTCACGCAGATGACGGAAGGCGACGTGCGTCGCGTGGTCGACGCCATCAACCAGATTTGCGAACAATACGGAAAATAAGCGTACATGAGTCACCTTGAAGCACGCGCCGGGCATCCGGGCGCCGCGAACCCGGAAGTATCGATCATCATCCCCGTGTACAACGAGGAAGATGGCCTGGCTGCGCTGTTCGCGCGGCTGTACCCGGCACTCGACGCACTCGGCACGTCGTACGAAGTGATCCTGATCAACGACGGCAGCCGCGATCGCTCGGCCGCGATGCTCGCCGATCAGTTCCACGTACGTCCCGACACGACGCGCGTCGTGCTGCTCAACGGCAACTACGGCCAGCATATGGCGATCCTCGCCGGCTTCGCGCAGTCGCGCGGCGAGATCGTCATCACGCTCGACGCCGACCTGCAGAACCCGCCCGAGGAAATCGGCAAGCTGATCGCGAAGATGCGCGAGGGCTACGACTACGTCGGCTCGATCCGCAAGCAGCGCCAGGACAGTCTGTGGCGGCGCAAGGCGTCGCAGATGATGAACCGTCTGCGCGAGCGCATCACGCGCATCAAGATGACCGACCAGGGCTGCATGCTGCGCGCGTACAGCCGCCGCATCATCGACACGATCAACGTGTGCGGCGAAGTCAACACGTTCATCCCCGCCCTCGCGTACACGTTCGCGCAGAAACCGACCGAAATCGAGGTCGCGCACGAGGAGCGCTTCGCCGGCGAGTCGAAGTACTCGCTGTACAGCCTGATCCGGCTGAACTTCGACCTCGTGACGGGCTTCTCGGTCGTGCCGCTGCAGTGGCTGTCGTTCATCGGCGTGATCCTGTCGCTCGGCTCAGCCGCGTTGTTCGTGCTGCTGCTCGTGCGACGCTTCATCGTCGGCGCGGAAGTGCAAGGCGTGTTCACGCTGTTTGCCATCACGTTCTTCCTGCTCGGCGTGATCATCTTCGCGCTCGGCCTGCTCGGCGAATACGTCGGCCGCATCTACCAGCAGGTGCGTGCACGGCCGCGCTACCTGATCCAGGCCGTGCTCGAGCAGCACGACGGCGTGCCGGCAGTGCCGGCCGGCGCAAACCGCACGGGTGCCACGCAATGAAGCCGCGCGCTGTCGTCTTCGCATATCACAACGTCGGCGTGCGCTGCCTGCAGGTGCTGCTCGCGCGCGGCGTCGACGTCGCGCTCGTCGTCACGCACGAGGACAACCCGAACGAGAACATCTGGTTCGGCAGCGTCGCGTCCGTCGCGGCCGAGCACGGCATTCCGGTCGTCACGCCGGCCGATCCCGCCGATCCGGCGCTGCGCCGCGCGGTTTCCGACGCGCAGCCGGACTTCATCTTCTCGTTCTACTACCGGCACATGCTGCCGGTGGACCTGCTCGCGATCGCGCCGAAGGGCGCGTACAACATGCACGGGTCGCTGCTGCCGAAATACCGGGGTCGGGTACCGACCAACTGGGCGGTACTGAACGGCGAAACCGAAACCGGCGCGACGCTGCACGAGATGGCGGCGAAACCCGACGCCGGCGCGATCATCGGCCAGACCGCGGTGCCGATCCTGCCGGACGACACCGCCACGCAGGTGTTCGACAAGGTCACGGTAGCCGCCGAGCAGACGCTCTGGCGCGTGCTGCCCGCGCTACTCGCCGGCGAGGCGCCGCACCTGCCGAACGATCTCGCCACCGGCAGCTACTACGGCGGGCGCAAGCCCGAGGACGGTCGCATCGACTGGTCGAAGCCGGCCGCGCAGGTCTACAACCTGGTGCGCGCGGTCGCGCCCCCGTATCCGGGCGCGTTCACGGACGTCGACGGCACGCGTTTCGTGATCGCACGCGCGCGCCTCGCGGCGCCCGGCAGCACGGCAGCGGCCGCCGCGGCAGATTTGCCGCCCGGCCTGCACGTAAGCGATAATGCGCTATTCGGCGTCTGCGGCGACAGCCGCGCCCTATCCATTCTCGAGCTGTGGCAGCAGCGGGACGGCAGCGAAACCGTCGTGACGCCCGCGGAATTCGCGCAGTTCATTCATTCTCCCCGTCATTCATGAAAGCAAAAAAAGTCCTGATCCTGGGTGTGAACGGCTTCATCGGCCATCACCTGTCGAAGCGCATTCTTGAAACCACCGATTGGGAAGTGTTCGGCATGGACATGCAGACCGATCGGCTGGGCGACCTCGTCAACCACGAGCGGATGCATTTCTTCGAAGGCGACATCACGATCAACAAGGAGTGGGTCGAGTATCACGTGAAGAAGTGCGACGTGATCCTGCCGCTCGTCGCGATCGCGACGCCCGCCACCTACGTCCAGCAGCCGCTGCGCGTGTTCGAACTCGACTTCGAGGCGAACCTGCCGATCGTGCGTTCGGCCGTCAAGTACGGCAAGCACCTCGTGTTCCCGTCGACCTCCGAGGTCTACGGCATGTGCTCGGACGAGCAGTTCGACCCGGACGCATCGGCCCTCACCTACGGCCCGATCAACAAGCCGCGCTGGATCTACGCATGCTCGAAGCAGCTGATGGACCGCGTGATCTGGGGCTACGGGATGGAAGGCCTGAACTTCACGCTGTTCCGTCCGTTCAACTGGATCGGCCCGGGCCTCGACTCGATCTACACGCCGAAGGAAGGCAGCTCGCGCGTGGTCACGCAGTTCCTCGGCCACATCGTGCGCGGCGAGAACATCAGCCTCGTCGACGGCGGCTCGCAGAAGCGCGCGTTCACCGACATCGGCGACGGCATCAGCGCGCTGATGAAGATCATCGAGAACAAGGACGGCGTCGCGTCGGGCAAGATCTACAACATCGGGAATCCGAAGAACAATTTCTCGGTTCGCGAACTCGCGCACAAGATGCTCGAACTGGCGGCGGAATTCCCCGAGTATGCCGATTCGGCCAAGCAGGTGAAGCTCGTCGAGACGACGTCCGGCGCCTACTACGGCAACGGCTACCAGGACGTGCAGAACCGCGTGCCGAAGATCGACAACACGATGCAGGAACTCGGCTGGGCGCCGCAAGCGACGTTCGACGACGCACTGCGCAACATCTTCGAAGCGTATCGCGGCCACGTCGCCGACGCGCGCGCGCTCGTCGAACAGCAAGGCTGATCGGGACGTTCGCTTGGCTCGCATCGTCCTCAAGATCGACGTCGACACGCTGCGCGGCACGCGCGAAGGCGTGCCGAATCTCGCGCGCATCTTCGACCGCTTCAGTGCGCGCGCGACCTTCCTCTTCAGCCTCGGGCCCGATCACACGGGCTGGGCGCTGCGGCGCGTGTTCCGCCCCGGCTTCCTGAAGAAGGTGTCGCGCACGTCGGTGGTCGAGCATTACGGCGTGAAGCAGCTGATGTACGGCGTGCTGCTGCCGGGCCCC
Source organism: Burkholderia sp. 4NA327C6 (assembly GCF_005502655.1). Lineage (NCBI taxonomy): Bacteria > Pseudomonadati > Pseudomonadota > Betaproteobacteria > Burkholderiales > Burkholderiaceae > Burkholderia > Burkholderia sp. 4NA327C6. Next base: position 59,402 of record NZ_SCNZ01000003.1, read on the forward strand.
GACATCGGCCGCCGCGCGATCGCCGACATGCGCGCGATTCACGAGGCCGGCTTCGAATGCGGGATCCACACGTGGGATCACGTGTACTGGCAGGACAACGTCCGCGTGCGCGATCGCGACTGGACCGCGCGTGAAATGCAGAAGAGCCACGCGCGCTTCATCGAGATCTTCGGCGCGCCGCCCGTCACGCACGGCGCGGCCGGCTGGCAGATGAACGATTCCGCGTTCGAGCAGATCGACGCATGGGGGATGCGCTACGCATCCGATGGCCGCGGCCATTCGCCGTACCTGCCCGTCGTCAATGGCCGCACGCTGTCGCACGTGCAGATGCCCACCACGCTGCCGACGCTCGACGAAGTGCTCGGCATCGACGGCGTCGACACGCACAACGTCGCCGCGCACATCCTCAAGTTCACCGAAACCAATCCGCACGACCAGGTGTTCACGCTGCATGCGGAACTGGAAGGCCAGAAGCTCGCGCCCGTGTTCGAGCAACTGCTCGCCGGCTGGCGCGCGCAAGGCCACACGTTCGCGACGATGGGCGACTACCACGCAGCGCTGGACCGCGACTCGCTGCCATCGTACCCTGTCACGTGGGGCGAAATTCCCGGCCGCTCCGGCGAGCTGATCGTCCAGCCCGACTGAGTTCGCGCGTGCCGGCGTCGCCCGCTGCGCCCTTGCGGCGCACTGCCGCGACGCCCCGCCGAACCGCGCCGCCGCAGCGGCGCCTTTCCATAACAACAGGAGAAACACGTGTCCGTCGAAGTTGACCGTCAAGTTCCCGATTTCACCGCACCGGCCACGGGCGGCGACATTTCGCTGTCCGACCTGAAGGGCAGGAAACTCGTGCTGTACTTCTATCCGAAGGACAACACGCCGGGCTGCACGACCGAAGGGCTGCAGTTCCGCGATCTCTATCCGAAGTTCAAGAAAGCCGGCGCGGAAGTCATCGGCGTGTCGCGCGACAGCCTGCGCTCGCATGACAATTTCAAGGCGAAGCTCGAACTGCCGTTCCCGCTGATTTCCGATGCCGACGAAGCGCTGTGCGCGCTGTTCGATGTCATCAAGATGAAGAAAATGTATGGCAAGGAAGTGCGCGGAATCGAGCGCTCCACGTTCCTGATCGACGCCGACGGCGTGCTTCGCCAGGCATGGCGCGGCATCAAGGTACCGGGTCATGTGGACGACGTGCTAAGTGCTGTACAAGCGCTTTGAGGCGCGTTATATTGGGCCGCAATGAATGCCAGTTCGCCCCATATTTCTCGTAGCTGCGCCGGTGCTCGTTGCGATGCTTGCCGGCACCTGACGCGCATTACGACCGTATCAGCCGAGCCGCATGCCTCTATCGACGAGGCAGCGGCTTTTTTTATGGATTGCGCGCCGGGCCTCGGTCCGGCCCTCACCGCGTCAAGGAGCTGATCGACACTTAGGCGAACCGGCTAGACGAACTTCCTGTGCGCCACCGCGCGCAAACTGCATGCGTCTACGTCACGCAGGATGCGATCAGCGGCGCACGCCATGCGACACGATTCCTCCCGAGGGACACCATGCCTTTGCCTACTCCCCCCAGCAAGCTCGGCAGCCTGCTGCCGCCCGACGAATACAAGGCGAAAGCGCGGCCCGCGAAAGCCGCGAAGAAATCCGCCGAAGGGGACGCATCCACAGCCGGTGACTTTGGTCCGGCGAGCGTGGCCCAACCGATGACCGAAGCCGCGAACACGGCCGCGCCGCTGCGCGCCGTCGCGTCTTCGACGCAAGATGCCGCAAGCACACCCGCACGTGGCCGCAAGCCGAAACAGACGGCTACCCTGCTGCAGCCGATGCCGGCGGCCGCCGAACCCGCGGCGCCGATCGTCGCGCGCAACGACAAACCGGCTGCCGACAGACCGGCCGCCGCCCCCGCGCGCGATACCGGCGCCGCGACGAAGTCGCGCAGCCGCAAGCCCGCGGAAGCCGAACAGCAGAAGCTGTTCGTGCTCGACACCAACGTGCTGATGCACGACCCGAGCAGCCTCTTCCGCTTCGAGGAACACGACGTCTATCTGCCGATGATGACGCTCGAGGAACTCGACAACCACAAGAAGGGGATGTCCGAAGTCGCGCGCAACGCACGCCAGGTCAGCCGCACGCTCGACGCGCTCGTCGCCGATGCCGGCGCGATCACGGCCGGCATTCCGCTGTCGCGCCTCGGCAGCCGCGAGGCGCTCGGCCGCCTGTACTTCCAGACCAAGCTCGCGGATATCGCACCCGTCGAAGGCTTGCCCGAAGGCAAGGCCGACAACCAGATCCTCGGCGTCGTGCGCGCGCTGCAGCGCGACCGGCCCGACCGTCAGGTCGTGCTGGTGTCGAAAGACATCAACATGCGGATCAAGGCGCACGCGCTCGGCCTGCCCGCGGAAGACTACTTCAACGACCAGGTACTCGAGGATTCCGATCTCCTGTACAACGGCGTGCGCGAACTGCCACAGGACTTCTGGACCAAGCATGCGAAGGGCATGGAGAGCTGGCAGGACACGAAGACGGGCACCACGTACTACCGCGTGACGGGCCCGCTCGTCGCGTCGATGCTCGTCAACGAGTTCGTCTATCTCGAGCCGCAGAACGGCGAGCCGACGTTCCATGCGATCGTCCGCGAGCTGAACGGCAAGACGGCGCTGCTGCAGACGCTGCGCGACTACAGCCACCACAAGAACAACGTGTGGGGCATCACCGCGCGCAACCGCGAGCAGAACTTCGCGCTGAACCTGCTGATGAACCCCGAGATCGACTTCGTCACGCTGCTCGGCCAGGCCGGCACCGGCAAGACGCTCGTCGCGCTCGCGGCCGGCCTCGCGCAGGTGCTCGACGACAAGCGCTACAACGAGATCATCGTGACGCGCGCGACCGTGCCCGTCGGCGAGGACATCGGTTTCCTGCCGGGCACCGAGGAAGAGAAGATGCAGCCGTGGATGGGCGCATTCGACGACAACCTCGAAGTGCTGCAGAAGACCGACGACGCGGCTGGCGAATGGGGCCGTGCCGCGACGCAGGAACTGATCCGTTCGCGCCTGAAGGTGAAGAGCATGAACTTCATGCGCGGCCGCACGTTCGTCGACAAGTACCTGATCATCGACGAGGCGCAGAACCTGACGCCGAAGCAGATGAAGACGCTCGTCACGCGCGCGGGCCCGGGCACGAAGATCGTGTGCCTCGGCAACATCGCGCAGATCGACACGCCTTACCTGACCGAGGGCAGCTCGGGCCTCACGTACGTCGTCGACCGCTTCAAGGGCTGGGGGCACAGCGGCCACGTGACGCTCGCGCGCGGCGAACGCTCGCGGCTCGCCGACTACGCGTCGGACATCCTGTAACGCGGCCAGCCGGCCGATCGGCCGACTGTCGACGCCTCGCGGCGCTCCGGAAACGGAGCGCCGTTTTTATTTGGGGTCGAAAACGCAAGTAACGCTTCGTCACGCAACAACGCTGTTTACGCGCGAAACTTCAAGTAAATTCTCAAGAATGGTTGCTTAAGCCCCGCCGGAGCGTCTACCATCGGGTCTGTCTGTTGTCATACGATTCGCGAGCGCGCCGCGCTTGCCCGCCTTGCCATGCTTCGAATCTGGGTTCCCGTTGCTGTCGTTTCCCTGCTTGCGGCCTGCTCCAGCGTGCCGCCGCAGTCGGCATCGCGCTCCGATTCGGGCATGAGGATCACGACACCGCGCGCGTTTCCCGCTCCTGCCAATTTCCCGAAATTCGTCGATCACAGCGTCGGCCAGGAAGAAATCTCGATCCAGGCGATGAGCCTCGTCGGCGTCCCGTATCGCTGGGGCGGCAACACACCGACGAGCGGCTTCGACTGCAGCGGGCTCGTGCGCTACGTGATTGGCCGCGCGGCCGACGTGAACCTGCCGCGCACGACCGCCGACATGAGCAGCCGCGGCGTATCGATCGACCCGGACCAGATCGCGCCGGGTGACCTGATCTTCTTCAATACGACCGGCCGCGCGCATTCGCACGTCGGCATCTACGTCGGCAAGCTGCGCTTCGTCAACGCACCGTCGACGGGCGGCACCGTGCGGCTCGACTACCTGACGAACCCGTACTGGGCCAAGCGTTTCGACGGTATTCGCCGCGTCGCGCCGCCGCGCGGGGCGCCTACGCCGTTCGACGCGCCGACCTACGAGGCGAAGCGCGACGAGCCGCGCAGCGCGCCGGCGGCCGTACCGGCCACGGTGGTCGCAACTGCCGCTGCGCCGCGGCCGCCTGCCTATGCGTCGTCGCAAGCGAGAACGGCGCAGGCGCCTGCGCCCTCGCCCGTCATCGCTGCCGCGCCGGTCGTGACGACCGCCGCAGCCGCACCTGCTGCCCCGGCCGCCGATCCGTACGAACCGCCGCCACCGCGTATGCAGGCCGCGCAGCAACAGGCAACGTCAACGAATGACGGCATGACCGCGATGACGGCCAATGCAGCGCCTGCCGCCCCGGTGGAGTCCGGCACGCAGATTCCGACGACGGCGCTCACGGCCGCTCAGGCCGCCGCGTTCGATGCCGAACCGCCACCTGCCGCCGCGTCGGCGTCTCCGCGCAGTATCGAGCCCGCACCTGTGCAGGTATTGCGCGCGTCGACGCAATCCGCGCCTGTCCGCCCGCGCACCAGTACGACAGACGATCCGATCGCGCGGTTTGCGAACGGAAGCTACTGACCGGTTGCCCGAACCTCGACAGTAAATGACGTTGGCGGTATCTGCCGCCGCCCCCCCCCGTTCCGTCGAAAACTTCCCCGCTCCAAAAGAAAATGCGCCGCAGCCTCTCGGCTTGCGGCGCATCGGATGTCGATCCGGCTACGACGTCGGCAATCAGAAGATCTGGTGGCCGAGCCACCATCCGCCGGCCGCGAACAGTGCGGCCGCGGGCAGCGTCAGCACCCATGCCCACACGATGTTGCCGGCCACGCCCCAGCGCACGGCCGACAGCTTCTGCGTTGCACCGACACCGACGATCGCACCGGTGATCGTGTGCGTGGTCGACACCGGAATGCCGAGGAACGATGCGAGGAACAGCGTCATCGCGCCACCGGTTTCCGCACAGAAACCGCCGACCGGCTTGAGCTTCGTGATCTTCTGGCCCATCGTGCGCACGATGCGCCAGCCGCCGAACAGCGTGCCGAGGCCCATCGACAGGTAGCACGCGCCGATCACCCACGCCGGCGGCGCATCGGCGGTTGCCGACGCATAGCCCGACGCGATCAGCAGCATCCAGATGATGCCGATCGTCTTCTGCGCGTCGTTGCCGCCGTGCCCGAGGCTGTACAGCCCCGCCGACAGCAGCTGCAGCCGCCGGAAGCGCCGGTCGACCTTGCTGGGCGCGGTGCGGAAGTACAGCCACGACACGCCGAGCATGAACAGCGAGCCGAGGATGAAGCCGAGCAGCGGCGAGATGAAGATGAACGCGATGGTCTTCAGCAGCCCGTCGATGTTCAGCGAGCTCCAGCCCGACTTGGCGAGCGCCGCGCCGACCAGGCCGCCGATCAGCGCGTGCGACGAGCTCGACGGAATCCCGTAGTACCACGTGATCACGTTCCAGCCGATCGCACCGACCAGCGCGCCGAATATGACGTAGTGGTCGACGATCTCGGGGTCGATCGTGCCTTTACCGACGGTCTGCGCGACTTTCAGGTGGAAGATGAAGTACGCGATCACGTTGAACGCGGCCGCGAACACGACGGCCTGCTGGGGCTTCAGCACCCCGGTCGACACGACGGTGGCGATCGAGTTCGCCGCGTCGTGAAAGCCGTTCATGAAGTCGAATACGAGCGCGACGAGCACCAGCGCCGCGACCATCCATAGGGCGAGTTGTATCGAATGCATCGTGGTCCGCTCAGGCGTTTTCCAGCACGATGCCTTCGATGATGTTCGCGACGTCCTCGCACTTGTCGGTGATCTCTTCGAGCAGCTCGTAGATCGCCTTCAGCTTGATGAGCGTCTTCACGTCGTCTTCCTCGCGGAACAGCTTCGACATGGCCGCACGCAGCACGCGATCGGCCTCCGACTCCCAGCGGTCGATCTCCTCGCACTGCTTGAGGATCTGCGCCGACTGCTTCATGTCGGAAAGCATGGCCACTGCCTGCTGCACGTGCTGGGCCGACTGCGTGACGATGTGCGCGAGCTGGCTCGCTTCGGACGTGACGGCACGGACGTCGTACAGCGACACGGCCGTCGCGACGTCTTCCATCAGGTCGAGGATGTCGTCCATCGTCGTGATCAGCTTGTGGATCTCGTCGCGATCGAGCGGCGTGATGAACGTCTTGTGCAGCAGATCGATCGCCTCGTGCGTGAGCTTGTCGGCGGCCTTCTCGGCAGTCTGCACGTTTTGCTTGTGAATCTCGGCGTCGGCGAGATTGTCGATCAGCAGTTCGAGTTCGCGGCCACCGGAAACGATGTGCTTCGCGTGCGCGTTGAAGAGTTCAAAGAACTTGCCCTCGGTGGGCATGAATCGACCGAACATGGGATTCCTGAGAGATTGTCAAACTACTGTCACGAAAACGGGCGACATTGTACCGTTTTCGGTCGCGACGCGACGCGCGCACATGCGCGCGCCGGGATTGGATACAACGTTTGGCGATTTAGGGCTTTACAAACCGGCGTTACTCGCCGTAGAACGTCTGCGCCCCTGCAAAGTTGTCGAACTTCGTGTATTGCCCCAGGAACGTGAGCCGAACGGGGCCGATCGGACCGTTACGCTGCTTGCCGATGATGATTTCGGCCGTGCCCTTGTCGGGGCTGTCCGGGTTGTAGACTTCGTCACGGTAGATGAACAGGATCACGTCCGCGTCCTGTTCGATTGCGCCCGATTCGCGCAAGTCCGACATCACCGGGCGCTTGTTCGGACGCTGTTCGAGGCCGCGGTTCAGCTGCGACAGCGCGATCACCGGCACGTCGAGTTCCTTCGCGAGGCTCTTCAGCGATCGCGAGATTTCCGAGATTTCGGTCGCGCGGTTCTCCCCCTGCGACGAACCCGACATCAGCTGCAGGTAGTCGACGATGATCAAGCCGAGCTTGCCGCACTGCCGCGCCAGACGCCGCGCGCGCGAGCGCAATTCCATCGGGTTCAGGCCGCCCGTCTCGTCGATGAAGAGCTGCGCCTCGCTCATCTTCTGCACGGCGTGCGTCAGTTTCGGCCAATCCTCGTCCGTCAGGCGGCCCGTGCGCATCCGGTGCTGGTCGAGCCGGCCGATCGAGCCGAGCATCCGCATCACGAGCTGGGTGCCCGGCATTTCCATCGAGAACACCGCGACCGGCAGCCCGTACTCGACCGCGACGTATTCGCCGATGTTCATCGAGAATGCGGTCTTGCCCATCGACGGTCTTCCCGCAACGATGATCAGTTCGCCGCCGTGCATCCCCGACGTCATCCGGTCGAGGTCGACGAAGCCCGTCGGCGTGCCCGTGACGTCGCTCGGGTTCGCCGTGTGGTACAGCGTATCGATGCGCTCGACGACCTGCGTGAGCAGCGGGCCGATCTCGAGGAAGCCCTGGTTGCCGCGCGCGCCCTCTTCGGCGATCGAGAACACCTTCGACTCGGCCTCGTCGAGCAGCTGGCGGACTTCCTTGCCCTGCGGGTTGAACGCATCGGCCGAGATCTCGTCGGCGACCGACACGAGCCGGCGCAGCACCGCGCGGTCGCGCACGATTTCCGCATAACGGCGGATGTTCGCCGCGCTCGGCGTGTTCTGTGCGAGCGCGTTCAGGTAGGCAAGCCCGCCGACGTCGTCGGCTTTGCCGGACGTGGTCAGCGCTTCGTACACGGTCACGACGTCGGCCGGGCGCGTCGACGCGATCAGGCGGCCGATGTGCTCGTAGATGATCCGGTGGTCGTAGCGGTAGAAATCGCCTTGCGACAGGAAGTCGGCAATCCGGTCCCAGGCCGCGTTGTCGAGCAACAGGCCGCCGAGCACCGACTGCTCGGCTTCGACCGAATGCGGCGGGACTTTCAGCGATTCGATTTGAGGATCTTGCGGCGCGTTCATGGGTTGGGATTATCGCGAATAGATGGCGGCAGCGCTACCACCGCTTGCCGGCGAGCGCGCAATAAAAAAGGCAGGCCCCGGTTGCCCGGGCGCCTGCCCTTGTCCGGACGGCGGAAGCCGCCCGGAAAGCTTGCGTACGCTTACGCGTGGTCGCCGATCACGTTGATCGTGACGTCGACGACGACGTCCGTATGCAGCGCGACCTGGACGCTGTGCTCGCCGATCATCTTCAGCGGGCCTTCCGGCATGCGAACTTGCAGCTTCTCGACTTCGAAACCTGCCTTCTTCAGCAGTTCCGCGACGTCGCCGTTCGTGACCGAGCCGAACAGACGGCCGTCAACGCCCGACTTCTGCGTGATTTCGAACGACTGGCCGTTCAGCTTCTCGCCGACTGCCTGCGATGCTGCCAGCTTTTCAGCGGCGATCTTTTCGAGTTCAGCGCGGCGAACTTCGAATTCGGCGATCGCTTCCTTCGTTGCGCGGCGAGCCTTGCGGTTCGGGATCAGGAAGTTGCGAGCGTAACCGTCCTTGACCTTGACGATGTCGCCGAGGTTACCCAGATTGGCGACTTTTTCCAACAGAATGATTTGCATTCGAATTCTCCTTTTTGCGTCGCCTGATTACGCCTTGTGCTGATCGGTGTACGGCAGCAGCGCGAGGAAACGCGCACGCTTGATGGCCGTATCCAGCTGACGCTGATAGTGCGCCTTCGTACCCGTCAGACGAGCCGGCGTGATCTTGCCGTTTTCGCCGATGAAGTCCTTCAGCGTTTCCGTGTCCTTGTAGTCGATCTGCTCGACGCCTGCGGCCGTGAAACGGCAGAACTTCTTGCGCTTGAAGAGCGGGTTTTGTTGCTGACGACGCTTGTCGAATTTCTTACCAGTCGGGCGGGGCATGATTTCAGTCCTTTCCAATGTCCTGCAATGCTGTGATGTGAAACACCAAGGTTCTCGCGTTGCGGCTCTTTTTTGCCAGGAAGCCCGTGAACAGCGTTTCGACGCCCATTTCACGACTCTCCAGCCTGCCGCTCGCCTCACCGGCCGCCACCGCCTCGATCGTCATTTCGACCTGACGGGGAATGCCTGCTTCGACGACTTCCGTGCGGTGATGCAATGTGGCGCTTGCGATCGGAACACCTGCCGGCGTATATCGCACCGGTGCGCGTTCGACGACGCTTGCCGTCAATTGCAACCTGTTCACGTGAGTGACGCGCTCCTTGATGGCTTAATGAGTGACGAACTTAAGCCTGCGCTTCGGTCGGCTGAGCTGCAGCCGCCTTCTTGGCTTCTTCGCGCTGAACTTCCTTCATCATCGGCGACGGGCCGGTTTCGGCCTTCTTCATCTTGACGATGAGGTGGCGCAGCACGGCGTCGTTGAACTTGAACGCGTGTTCGAGTTCGTCGAGCGTCGTCTGGTCGCACTCGATGTTCATGCAGACGTAGTGAGCCTTCGCGAGTTTCTCGATCATGTAGGCCAGTTGGCGACGGCCCCAGTCTTCGACGCGGTGGATCTGACCGCCGTGCGACGTGATCGTGGTCTTGTAACGCTCGATCATCGCGGGCACTTGCTCGCTCTGATCGGGGTGCACGATGAATACGATTTCGTAATGACGCATTACACACTCCTTGTGGATTAAAGCCACCCGGGCGTCTGAACCGGTGTGGCAAGTGAGAAGCCGAAGATTCTAACCCGGATACGGGGCACATGCAAGACCAATCGACGATTCGCACACGGATTCGGCCATGTTTTCAACGACTTGAAGGGCGCGCCCGGCAAGCGGGCCGCCCTTCGACTCTCTTTTCCCGGTCAGGGTCGGAACAGAAGCTCGCGGCGGGCCCGTAGCCCGCAGCCGTGCCGTCACTCGGTGCGCGTGACCCCGAGCCGCGCATCGAGCGCGGTCCTGAATGCCGCGAGCGCCGACGGCTCGGCGTCGGTCACGGCCCACCACGTCATCCCGGCCGCGTCCCACCGGTCGAGCGCGTAGCCCTGCGACACGGTCGAGTACGGCGCCCCTGCCCCCTCTCCGGCCGGCCGCACGTAGACGTCGATCACGTGCTGCCGGTAACGGTAGACGAGCACCGCGACGCGGCGACGCCCGACGTAGTCGAGCCGGCCGCCGACCAGCGCGAAGCCGTCCGCCGCGAGATCCTCGACCGGCGGCGCATAGTCGATCCGGCCGTTGAACCACGGCTTGACCGTATGCCGGTCGGTCGAGATCACGTCGATGTCGCGCGCCGACAGGTCGGCCCGCACGTGGCTCGACACGAGTTCGTCGACCGTGCGGTCGGTCTCGGCGTGGCGGGCGGACAACGCCATCCCGCCCGCCGCGGCAAGCGCCACCAGCAGCGCGACACCCCAACCGAGGCCGGGCAGCGCGGCAACGCGCGGCCCCATGCCGGCCGACGCCGGGCGTGCCGCCCCGCCCTGGCCCGTCAGCCACGAAAACCAGCGGCGACCGCGTGGACGCGGCTGCGGCTTTGAGCGCGGTTCGGGCTGCGGCTCCGCCCGCGCCTGCTCGCGCACGGGCGCATCGGCCGCTGCCGGCAGGCTCGCGAGAATGCTGGCCCGCAACGCATCCGGCGCACGGTGATAGTCAGCCTGGCGCACGGCCTGCACCAGCGTGACGATCCGCGCGCGTTCGCGGCGGCACGCTTCGCACCCTTCGACATGCTGCTGGACCCGCAACGCATCGGGCGCCGACAGCTCGCGGTCGACGTCCGCGTCCAGCAACGCTCGCGCTTCGTTACAGTCCATCGATAGCCTCCGATGCGGTTCCGCCAGCCGGCGTACGGCCCGGCCTGCCTTCGGTCGCCGGTGCCGGCGGGCCGCCCAGCAGCGCGGCGAGCTTGCGCCGGCCCCGTGCGAGCCGCGACATCACCGTGCCGACCGGCACGTCCGCGATCGCCGCAATCTCGCGGTAGCTCAGGTCCTCCATCTCGCGCAGCACGAGCACCTCGCGGTATTCGGGCGGCAGCTTCGCGAGCGCTTCGTTCACGAGCCGCACGTTCTCGCCGCGCAGCAGGTGCGCGAGCGGATCGTCGGTCGCCGGTTGCCAGTCGTCGGGCACGTCGGTGTCGTCGAGCGTGTCGGGCAGCGCGACCTCGTGCGCATGCGTGCGGCGTCGCCATTCCGTGTACCAGGTATGGCGCACGATCGTCAGCAGCCACGGCCGCGCGTTGTCGCCGCGACACGAATCGACGAAGCGCAGTGCGCGCATGCACGCGTCCTGGACGACGTCGTCCGCATCGCCGGCGTTGCCGCTCAGCCAGCGCGCGAGATTGTATGCGGCGTCGAGATGTGGCAGCACGAGCGCACGAAACCGCTCGCCACGCGCAACCGCGTCGTCTGCCGACCGCTCTTCGACCGCCTGTCCGGCTTGCCCCACATGGCCTCCCTGGTCCCGGCGGCCGAAGCCGCGCCCGTTCCGGACACGGTGCCCGGACAGACCGGCAACGTGCACGCTTGATGACCTTACCGTCGTTGCGTCGAGTTTATTCCCGCGACGCGCGGCTGAAGCGCAAATAAATCGTCAAACGGCCCGGTGGCCAGGCCGTCCGTGCCGGTTACGGCGTGGTGCTCCAGTAGCCCGGGCTCGCGTAAGCGGCGCGCAGGTAGTCGATGAAGTAGCGCACGCGCGCCGGCACGTAGCGCTGCTGCGGGTAGACCGCGAGGATGTCGTAGTCGGGCAACGCATATTCGTCGAGCACGGTTTCAAGCTCGCCCGTCTCGAGCTGGGCGGCGATTTCCCACGTCGAGCGCCAGCCGAGCCCGAGACCTTCGGCCACCCAGCGGTGCAGCAGTTCGCCGTCGTTGCAGTCGAGATTGCCTGCGACACGCATCGTCGCGATCTTGCCGTGGCGCTGGAAATACCAGCCGCGGTTCTGCCCGCCCTGCAGGTTGAACGCCAGGCAGTTGTGCTTGAGCAGGTCGTCGAGCGACTTCGGCCGGCCATGCTGGCGGAAATATCCGGGCGTGCCGCACACCACGCGCCGGTTCGACGCGAGCTTCACCGCGACGAAGTTCGGATCGACGGCCCCGCCGATCCGGATCGACAGGTCGTAGCCTTCGCGCACGAGATCGACGACGCGATCGGTCAGGTTGAACGACAACTGCATCTCGGGCTTGTCGGCCAGAAAGCCGGGCGCATGCGGCGCGACATGCTTGCGCCCGAATGCGGCCGGCGCGGACACGATCAGGTGCCCGCTGACCGCGCGCCGCCCGGCGGCCAGTTCGTTCTCGGCCTGGTCCCATTCGGACAGGAGGCCGCGGCAACGCTCGAGGAACGCCGCGCCCTCCTCGCTGACCACCAGCCGCCGCGTCGAACGGTACATCAGCTTCACGCCGAGACGCTTTTCGAGCGCGTCGATGCGTCGCCCCAGCACCACCGGCGACACGCCCTCCTCGAGCGCCGCCGCCGCCAGGCTGCCGGCATCGGCCACCCGCACGAACGTCTCGATCTGCTTGAAGCGATCCATCTCCCGTCTCCGTCTCTGTTCCGGCGCCAGCGGAAAGCCCGCCAGGCCGTCATTCCATACTTTTAGTTTCGAAAAAAGCGACTGCGGCTGATCTTATCAAACCTTTCCTGCATCCCTAAAGTGTCCCCAACAGACCCACTTGCAAGATCCACCCCATTCAAGGAGACATTCATGGCCAAGATGAGAGCCGTCGACGCAGCTGTGCTCGTGCTCGAGAAAGAAGGCATCCAGACCGCATTCGGCGTGCCGGGCGCAGCGATCAACCCGTTCTACTCGGCCATGCGCAAGTCCGGTGGCATCAGCCACGTACTGGCACGCCACGTCGAAGGCGCGTCGCACATGGCCGAAGGCTTCACGCGTGCGGCCCCGGGCAACATCGGCGTGTGCATCGGCACGTCGGGCCCCGCCGGCACCGACATGATCACGGGCCTCTACTCCGCCTCGGCCGACTCGATTCCGATCCTCGCGATCACGGGCCAGGCACCGCGTGCCCGCCTGTACAAGGAAGACTTCCAGGCCGTCGACATCGAATCGATCGCGAAGCCCGTCACGAAGTGGGCCGTCACCGTGCGCGAACCGGCGCTCGTGCCGCGCGTGTTCCAGCAGGCATTCCACCTGATGCGCTCGGGCCGTCCGGGCCCGGTGCTGGTCGACCTGCCGATCGACGTGCAGCTCGCCGAAATCGAATTCGACATCGACACGTACGAACCGCTGCCGGTCTACAAGCCCGCTGCCACCCGCGCGCAGATCGAGAAGGCGCTCGCGATGCTCAACGACGCGGACAAGCCGCTGATCGTGTCGGGCGGCGGCGTGCTCAACGCAGCGGCGGAAGACCTGCTCGTCCAGTTCGCCGAAACGATCGGCGTGCCGGTGATCCCGACGCTGATGTCGTGGGGCGCGATTGCGGACGACCACCCGCTGATGGCCGGCATGGTCGGCCTGCAGACGTCGCACCGCTACGGCAACGCCACGATGCTCGCGTCCGACTTCGTGCTCGGCATCGGCAACCGCTGGGCGAACCGCCACACGGGCAGCGTCGAGGTCTATACGAAGGGCCGCAAGTTCGTCCACGTCGACATCGAACCGACGCAGATCGGTCGCGTGTTCGGCCCGGATCTCGGCATCGTGTCGGACGCGAAGGCCGCACTGGAGCTGTTCGTCGCCGTTGCACAGGAATGGAAGGCCGCCGGCAAGCTGAAGGACCGCAGCGCGTGGGTGTCGGAATGCCAGGAGCGCAAGCGCACGCTGCAGCGCAAGACCCACTTCGACAACGTGCCGGTCAAGCCGCAGCGCGTGTACGAAGAGATGAACAAGGTGTTCGGCCGCGATACCTGCTACGTCAGCACGATCGGCCTGTCGCAGATCGCCGCCGCGCAGTTCCTGCACGTGTTCAAGGCACGCAACTGGATCAACTGCGGCCAGGCCGGCCCGCTCGGCTGGACGATCCCCGCCGCGCTCGGCGTGCGTGCAGCAGACCCGGGCCGCCCGATCGTCGCGCTGTCCGGCGACTACGACTTCCAGTTCATGATCGAGGAACTGGCGGCCGGCGCGCAATTCAAGCTGCCGTACGTGCACGTCGTCGTGAACAACTCGTACCTCGGGCTGATCCGCCAGGCGCAGCGTGCGTTCGACATGGACTACTGCGTGCAGCTCGCGTTCGACAACGTGAATGCGCCGGAACTGAACGGCTACGGCGTCGACCACGTGGCCGTCGCGGAAGGCCTCGGCTGCAAGGCGCTGCGCGTGTTCAAGCCGGAAGAGATCGAGCCGGCGCTGCGTCAGGCGCAAACGCTCGCGGAAGAGTTCAGCGTGCCGGTGGTCGTGGAAGTGATCCTCGAGCGTGTGACGAACATCTCGATGGGCACCGAAATCGACGCGATCAACGAATTCGAGGATCTCGCCGAAAAGGCCGAGCACGCACCGACCGCGATCTCGATGCTCGACTGAACCGCACGACATTTTTGACTGACCGACCGAAGAGGCTTAGCTCATGCCGAAGTTTGCTGCAAACCTGACCATGCTGTTCAACGAAGTGCCGTTCCTCGACCGCTTCAAGGCGGCCGCCGATGCGGGCTTCGACGCCGTCGAGTTCCTGTTCCCGTACCCGTACGCGAAAGAGGAACTCGCCGAGCGGCTCGAGACGCATCGCCTGCGCCTCGTGCTGCACAACCTGCCGGCCGGCAACTGGGACCAGGGCGAGCGCGGCATCGCGTGCCTGCCCGACCGCGTCGGCGAATTCCAGGAAGGCGTCGGCCGTGCGATCGAGTACGCGAAGGCGCTGAAGGTGCCGCTACTGAACTGCCTCGTCGGCATCCCGTCGGCCAGCACGGCGCGCGACAAGACGTTCGTCACGATCGTCGACAACCTGCGCTTTGCCGCCGATGCGTTGAAGCGCGAAGGCATCCGCCTGCTCGTCGAGCCGTGCAACAGCTTCGACATCCCGGGCTTCGCGCTGAACCGCTCGTCCGAAGGGCTCGACGTGATCCGCGCGGTCGGCTCGGACAACCTGTTCCTGCAGTACGACATCTATCACATGCAGCGCATGGAAGGCGAACTGGCCGCGACGATCGAACGCAACCTCGCGTCGATCGGCCACGTCCAGCTCGCGGACAACCCGGGCCGCAACGAGCCGGGCACGGGCGAGATCAACTACGCGTTCCTGTTCGCGCTGCTCGACCGGCTCGGCTATGCCGGCTACGTCGGCTGCGAGTACAAGCCCCGCACCACCACGACGGAAGGCCTCGGCTGGCTGCAAAGCATCGCCGGCTGCGCACCCGGCTCGGCGCGTCGCGCCGCCTGAGTCGCGCCCTTCCCGTTTCAGCCCTATAGGAGACTTTCACATGGCAACCATCGGTTTCATCGGCCTCGGCATCATGGGCGCGCACATGGCGCGCAACCTGCTCAAGGGCGACCACCAGCTCGTCGTGAACGGCGCGTTCCCGATTCCCGAGGACCTGCGCACGAGCGCGAAGGTCGTCGCGAACTCGACCGAAGTCGCGCGGAACGCGGACATCATCATCTCGATGGTGCCGGACACGCCGGACGTGCGTAACGTGCTGTTCGCCGACGACGGCGTCGCGAAGGGCCTGACGGCCGGCAAGCTCGTGATCGACATGAGCTCGATCTCGCCGCTCGACACGCAGGAATTCGCGAAGCAGATCAACGCGCTCGGCTGCGACTACCTCGACGCGCCGGTGTCCGGCGGTGAAGTCGGCGCACGCGAAGCGACGCTGACGATCATGGTCGGCGGCCCGGAGGCGGCGTTCGAGCGCGCGAAGCCGCTGTTCGAGAAGATGGGCAAGAACATCACGCTTGTCGGCGACAACGGCGCGGGCCAGACCTGCAAGGTCGCGAACCAGATCATCGTCGCGCTGAACATCGAGGCGGTGGGCGAAGCGCTGCTGTTCGCCGCACGTTCGGGTGCCGATCCGGAGCGTGTGCGCCAGGCGCTGATGGGCGGCTTCGCCGCGTCGCGCATCCTCGAAGTGCACGGCGCGCGGATGACGAAGCGCACGTTCGATCCGGGCTTCCGCATCGAGCTGCACCAGAAGGACCTGAACCTCGCGCTCGACGGCGCACGCAAGCTCGGCCTAGCGCTGCCGCACACGGCCAGCGCGCAGCAGCTGTTCAGCGTGTGTGCATCGCACGGCGGCAAGGCATGGGATCACTCGGCACTCGTGCGCGCGCTCGAGATCATGTCGAACTTCGAGATCGGCCAGACGCCGGCCGCGTAACACGGCTGCAACGATGCGCGTTTCCGCTGCGATGGCGGACGCGCGCGACAGACACACGTGACCGGCACGGCCGGTCGCATCGATGCGCGACACGCTCGCGCATCACGGTGGGGCGCCCCGCCCTGCACTGCCGACGGCATGCGGGACGGGGCGAAAAACGCCGCTCTGGGCTGAGAGCGGCGTGGTGGGGTCCGCAGCGGCACCCGGCGACGCCGGGGAAGCCTTGGTCGGTCAGACGTCGTCGTCGGGTGTCCGCCTGTCGGATTTCGCGTATTACATTTCTTTACGTTCAAGCGTGCGATTTTTCATGCAATCGTCGTCATGAACGCCTACACTTTCGCCACGCCTTTCGAGAAAACCGCCGCGCTTGCGTTCACCTCCGGTGACCGCGCCCAGCGCGGTGTTTTTTTCGCCACTTCACGGCGCGTTTTCTTTTCAACCACCTAAGGAGTGCAACGATGGGTCTTCTTTCGTTTATCAAAGAGGCGGGTGAAAAACTGCTGGGTCATGCCGATGCGCAAGCCGCGGAAGATCCGAATGCCGCAAACCAGACCGCGGCCGATGCCATCAAGAACTACATCAACACGCAAGGTCTCGACACGTCGAACCTGACCGTGGCGTTCGACGGCGCGTCGCGCACCGTGACGCTGTCGGGCAGCGTCGCCGACCTCGACACGAAGGCCAAGGTCAAGGTCGCGGCCGGCAACGTGCAAGGCGTCGCGGGCGTCAACGACGACGATCTGCAGCCGGACGATCCGGAAGTGCAGTACCACGACGTGAAGCCGGGCGACACGCTGTCGGCGATCGCCAAGGAAGTCTACGGCGATGCGAACAAGTACCCGGTGATCTTCGAGGCGAACAAGCCGATGCTGTCGAGCCCGGACCGGATCTACCCGGGCCAGAAGCTCGTGATTCCGCCGCAGTCCTGAGCATTGTTGCAGGACTGACGGACGCAAGAAGGCAGGCCATCGGCCTGCCTTTTTTCATGGTGACGCGCGCGGCCCGCGCCGCGCGCAGCGGTCAGCCGTTCACAGCGTATCGAACGCGCGTTGCAGTGCGTCGCGGCCGTGAATGCCGTTCGCGAGCGCGAGCATCAGCAGCACGCGCGCCTTGAACGGGTTCAGCGACCCTGCGCTCACGAAGCCGAGCGCATCGTCGCTCGCCGCGCCGTTGCGCATCACGTGCCCTGACCCGACGCGCGACGCGCGAACCACCACGACGCCCGCATTCGCCGCATCGGCCAGCGCCGCCTGCAGCGTCGCATGGATCGAGCCGTTGCCCGTGCCCGCGACGACGAGACCGCGCACGCCGGCCGCGACGAGTGCATCGACGGCCGTCCGCGTCACGCCCGCGTAGCTCGCGACGACTTCGACGGGCGGCCACGCGGCGGCGATCGCCAGTTGCGTGTCGCGCGAACGCGTGACGCGGCGGGCGAATTCGACCCGGCCGTCCTGCACCCAGCCGAGCGCACCGAGCTCCGGCGACTGGAACGCATCGACCGCATAGGTGCTCGTCTTCACGACGTCGCGCGCGCCGTGGATCCGGTTGTTGAATGCGACCAGCACGCCCTGCCCGCGTGCGGACGGGTGCGCGGCGACCGTCACCGCGTTCAGCAGGTTCAGCGGACCATCGGACGACAGCGCGGTCGCCGGCCGCATCGCGGCCGTCAGCACGACAGGCTTGTCGCCGTTGACGACCAGGTGCAGCGCATACGCGGTTTCCTCGAGCGTATCGGTGCCGTGGGTGATCACGATGCCGTCGACCGCCGGGTCGGCCATCAGCGCGTCGATCCGCGCGGCGAGCGTATTCCACAGTGGCAGCGCGAGATCCTTGCTGTCGATGCTGGCGATCTGCTCGGCGTCGATGCGCGCGACGGACGCGAGCGCCGGCACCGCGTCGACCAGGAAATTGACGCCGAGCGCGCCGGCCTGGTAGCCGGCCGTGCTGGCCGCGTCGGGCGCGGCACCGGCGATCGTGCCGCCGGTGGCGAGCACGGCGATGCGCGGCAGGGCCGCCGCGGACGAAGGGGATGCGGAATTCGAAGTATTCATGGCCGCGATTGTAAAGGCTTGCGGCCGGGTTCCGGCGCGGCGACCGAGGCTGGCCGCCGCGCATCATGGTTTGTCCCGATCGTCCGGTCACGCGTGCCGTCAACGGCCGTGGCGTCCGCAACGTTATAGAAAGTGCCGTTTTGGTGTTTTCACATGGATTTGCCATAATCGGAGCGCGCCATGCGATACGACCCTATCGTCATTGCACGGTGCTTCGTGACGGCGTCGATAACACGCAATTCACCCCATGGGAGTGTCGAAATGAAAATCCAATCGCTCGTAGCCGCAGTGCTTCTCGGCGGCATGCTGGCTTCCCCCGCATTCGCGGCGAACAGCCAGCAGGACAAGATGAAGGCCTGCAACACCCAGGCAGCCGGCAAGACGGGCGATGAACGCAAGGCGTTCATGAAGGACTGCCTGTCGGCGAAGCCCGCGAAGGCCATGTCGCAGCAGGAAAAGATGAAGGCGTGCAACACGCAGGCCACCGGCAAGAAAGGCGACGACCGCAAGGCGTTCATGAAGAGCTGCCTGAGCAACGCGCCGGCCGCCTGAGTTCCGGCGCTCCCGTATCGAATGCCGCGCACCGCTTCGGCGGGCGCGGCATTTTTGTTTTCGTTGCACGCGCATCGACGCGCGCCCCCCGCTTCATCCGCGCTTTTGTGACGCCTCCCGCCCCGCTTTCCCGGCCCGCCGTGCCGGCGCCGCCACATGGTGCGGCAATTCGCCGCGTTTTCTTCTATGATGGCTGCAACGCGGCCCATCCAAGTACAAGAAGCGCCATCGGGCCGCCCTCGAGACAGACGCGCACACGCGTCAAACGGAGGCATGGATGGCATGGAGACAACACCGCTGGTTCCGCCGCTGGCTGATCGTGATCGTGTTCTGGGCCGTGCCCGTTGCGATCGTCGCCGTGCGCGAGATCCGCGAGGAAATGGCGTACAACAAGGCAGACCTGCAGCTCGCGCTGACCACCTGGCAGCTCACCGATGCGCAGCAGGCCGCCGGTGCCGCCGCGAAGTGCCACGGGGATCCTGACGAGGCGCGCGCGGCCGGTTGCCCGGCCGACGTGCTCGCCGCCAATGCGCCGCGCCAGCAGGCGGCCCGCGACGAATACGTGGTGCGCCGCAGCACGCTGGCGAGCTACCTGTGGCACGCGTTCGTCGGCTACTGGGTCGTGCCGGCCGCGTTCCTGTTCGCCTGCGGCATCGTGATCGCGCTGATCCGCCGCGCGCTGCGCCGCCCCCCGATCAAGCCGCCTGTTCCGCCCGTCACGCACTGATGTGCGCGGCAGGCGCCGCCATCCGATCGACCACCGTGTTTCCCGCATGCCGATACGTCGGCGCGCGGGTGCCGGTTCGTCCGTTGGCGCGCCGCGACATCCCCGGGCGATTTGACGCTTTTTCACGTCGCAACGAAAAGAGGCTGTAATCCGCTGTGATATAACTGCCGACGTGATCCGCTCCCTGAGCGAGACTCACTCCGAACATCATCCGATGGAGAAGAACGATGCAAAAACGGAATCTTGTGCTGAAAGCCGCCGCTGCGCTCATCGTCGGTAGCCTCGCGCTCACCGGTTGCACCACCACCCCTGACAAACCGGACAACGCCGCGACGAACGCGTCGAAGCGCCAGGCAATCGACTCGAGCGTCGACGCAACGCTGTCGCGCATGTACTCCACGGTCAAGGGTTCGCGCGAACTCGTCGCGAAGTCGCGCGGCGTGCTCGTCTTCCCGGACGTCATCCAGGCCGGCTTCATCGTCGGCGGCCAGTCCGGCAACGGCGCACTGCGCGTCGGCGGCAGCACGGTCGGCTACTACAACACTTCGTCGCTGTCGGTCGGCCTGCAGGCCGGTGCGCAGTCGAAGGCGATCGTGTTCCTGTTCATGACGCAGGAAGCGCTCGACGAATTCCGCGGCTCGGACGGCTGGGCAGCCGGCGCCGGCGCGTCGGTCGCGCTCGTGAAGATGGGCGCGAACGGCGCGGTCGACACGACCACGGCCACCGCGCCGGTCCAGGTCGTCGTGCTGACGAACGCGGGCCTGATGGGCGACGTGTCGATCAACGGCACGAAGGTCACGAAGCTGAAGATCTGACGCTTGCGCACCGCCCGTACGCACCGCGCGCGGGCCATGCACAAACGGCGATGTCCTTGCGGGCATCGCCGTTTTTCCATCCGCGCGCGTCCTGCGCCTCGCGCGTCAGGTCGTCGAGTCGATCACCTTGAAGCGCGAGCGCTTCTGCGCACGGATCACCGACTGGTAGACGTCGACATACTGCTGCGCCATGCGGCGCGACGTGAAGCGTTCCTCGAAGCGCTGCCGCACGCGCGCACGCGGCAGCAGGTGCAGCCGGTTCACGGCGGCCACCGCGCTGATTTCGTCCTCGACGATGAAACCCGACACGCCCTCGTCCACCACTTCCGGCACCGCGCCTCGATTGAACGCGATCACCGGCGTGCCGCACGACATCGCCTCGATCATCACCAGGCCGAACGGCTCCGGCCAGTCGATCGGGAACAGCAGCGCATGCGCGCCCGACAGGAACTCGGCCTTCTGGTGATCCGCGATCTCGCCGATGAATTCGACGTGCGGCAACGCGAAGAGCGGCTTGATCTCGCGCTCGAAGTACTCCTGGTCGGCCGCGTCGATCTTCGCGGCGATCCTGATCGGCAGCCCGCACTGGCGGGCGATGCGGATCGCCGTGTCGACACGCTTCTCCGGCGAAATGCGGCCGAGGAACGCGAGATAGCGCGGCTCGACGGGCTGCGGCATGTACAGCGTGTCGGGCAGCCCGTGGTAGACCGTCGTCAGCCATTTCGCCTGCGGCAGCGGCTGGCGCTGCGAGTTCGAAATCGAGATCACCGGCGCCGTGTTGAAGGTGTCGAACACCGGCTGCTGCTCGGGCAGGTCGAGCCGGCCGTGCAGCGTCGTCACGTACGGCGTTTCCTGCCGGTTGAAGACCGAGAACGAGTAGTAGTCCATGTGGAAATGGAGCACGTCGAAGTCCTTCGCGCGGCGCGCGACCGTCTCCATCAGCAGCATGTGCGGCGCGACCCGGTCGCGGATCGACGAATCGAGCCGCAACGCGCGCGGCCAGACCGGCTCAAGCTTCGCCCGTGTCGTCGAATCGCCGCTCGCGAACAACGTCACATCATGGCCGAGGTCGACAAGCGCCTCGGTGATGTAGGACACGACGCGCTCCGTGCCGCCGTACAGTTTCGGCGGCACGGATTCGGTCAGCGGCGCGATCTGGGCAATTCTCATGGTCCACGTCTCCTGTGTCCTGTCCGTTGCCGCACGGCCGGCGGGCCTTTGGGCTTTCGCCCCCGCTCGCCCCCATGCAGCGCTGGCCGGCACGGCGTCAGCCGGATATCTCTTCATTATTCGCGATCCCGCTGCGCAGAACCGCCCGTCTTTCATTTTATGGGTGTTGTTACAGGCAGGATACATTCCGCCTGCCGGGCCGATCCGGCCCCCGATGCGACGAGCACGCCCGAACGCGTGCTGCCGCCCTGCCCGTCAGCGCGACGGCCACTTCCATGCCGGCAGGTCACGCGTGTCGGCGTCGACGAGCCCCGTCGCGCCGAGCTGCTTGTCGAGCACCAGCGATTCGCAGCCGGCTTCGCGCTCGAGCGTAGCGATGAGCCGTGCCGCATGCGACACGACGAGCACCTGCGAACGCTGTGCCGCCTGCGCGATCAGGCGGCCGAGCGCCGGCAGCAGGTCGGGATGCAGGCTCGTCTCCGGTTCGTTCAGCACCATCAATGCGGGCGGCCGCGGCGTCAGCAGCGCGGCCGCGAGCAGCAGGTAGCGCAGCGTGCCGTCCGACAGCTCGGCCGCCGCGAGCGGCCGCAGCAGCCCCGGCTGGCGCATCAGCACGTCGAAGCGGCCGCGGCCGCCCGGATTGTCGATTTCGACCGACGCGCCGGGAAACGCGTCGTCGATCGCCGCATCGAGTGCCGCGCCGTTGCCGATCTCGCGGATCGTCTGCAGCGCGGCGGCCAGGTCGGCGCCATCGTCCGCGAGCACCGGCGTATGGGTGCCGATGTGCGACTGCCGTGCGGGCGCCTGCGCATCGGTCCGGAAGTGGTCGTAGAAGCGCCACGAGCGGATCCGTTCGCGCACCGCGATCATCTCGGGTGCGCCGGTCGGATCGGCGAACTCGGTCATCATGCTGTCGAAGCTGGCCACCGGCTGCGGAATCGTCTGCCAGTCTCCCGATGCGGTGCGCGCACGGATCTGCGCGCCCTGCCGGTCGACGAGCAGCGTCGACGGGCGCAGCAGCGCGCCGCCCCAGATGCACTCGCGCTTGACTACCGGGTCGAGCGAGAACTGCGTCGCGTCGTTCTTCACCGGCAGACCGAGATCGATCGAATAGCCGAAATCGTCGCAGGCGAAGCCGAGTTTCAGGCTCACGGGCCCCTTGCGCACCGTGCCGGTCACCGGCATATCGCCGTCCAGCATCGCCCGCGAGAAGCGCTCGGGGCCGGCCCACAGCGTCGACGGCAACCCGCCTTCGCGGGCGAGCGACGGGATCACGCGCCCCTGCGCGGTGTCGGCGAGCAGCCGCAGTGCGCGGTACACGCTCGACTTGCCGCTGCCGTTCGGCCCGGTGACGACGTTGAGCGCCGCGAGCGGCACGATCAGCTCGCGCAGCGAGCGGTAATTGGCGATGGCAAGCGTTTTCAGCGCGGTCATGACGAGGGTGACGGTATGCGGGCCGCTTTCAGCGGCCTTCGGCGGCCTGCGGATCGGCCGCGGTGTTGGCCGCGGTGCTGGCGGCAGGCTGCCGCGCGTGCGGCCGCTCGGGATTCGGCGCGTCCGGCGCGGCATCATGCGGATACAGTTCCATCCGGCTACGCGGCAGGCATTGCGGATAGCGGTCCTGCAGGTAGGCGATCAGCCCTTCGCGGACGCGACAGCGCAGGTCCCAGCACGACGACGAGTCGGCCGCGCTCACGAGCGCACGCAACTGCATCGTGCGTTCCGTTGCGTCGGTCACCTGCAGCACCTGCACGCGGCCGTCCCACTCAGGCGCCGCGTGGACGAGCCGCGCGAGCTCCTCGCGCAGCGACGCGAGCGGCGTGCGGTAATCGACCGACAGATAGACCGTACCGATGATTTCCGAACTGCTGCGCGTCCAGTTCGTGAACGGGTTCTCGATGATCCACTGCAGCGGCACGACGAGGCGCCGCTGGTCCCACAGCCGGACCGACACGAACGACCCGGTGATTTCCTCGATGCGCCCCCACTCGCCCTGGATCACGACCACGTCGTCGAGCCGGATCGGCTGCGTGAGTGCAATCTGCAGCCCGGCGATCAGGTTGCCGAGCACCGGCCGCGCGGCAATACCGGCGACCAGGCCCGCGACACCGGCCGACGCCAGCAGGCTCGCGCCGACCTGGCGCACGTTCGGGAACGTCATCAGCGCGGCGCCGGTGCCGATGATCACGATCAGCACCATCACGGTCCGCACGAGCACCTTGGCCTGCGTATGGATGCGCCGGGCCTGCAGGTTGTCGGCCGTATCGATCGGATGCGCCCGGATGATGGCGTCGCCGACGCCGGCGGCGAGCCGCACCAGCAGCCACGTGAGCGAAACGATGGAGCCGACCGCCGCCGCCGTGCGCATGCCGCGCACGAACGACATGCCGTCGTCGGCCTGGACCCACAGGAATTCGAGCGCCAGCAGCGCGAGCACGACGAGCGACGGCCTGTCGATGTAGCGCAGGATCGCGCTCATCAACGGATACGGCTGCGCGATGCGCTTGACGATGCGTGCGCCGAGACGGTGCACGACCGTGACGACCAGCAAGACGATGACGGACACGGCAAGCGTGCCGAGCCATGAATGCAGCGGCGCATCGGTGATGCGCTGCAGTTCCTCGATTGAAATCATCGGCGCCCGTGGGTTATGAGGCGCGCACGCCTCGTCCTGGATGCGTCGGCGACGCCCGGGCCGCGCGCGGGCCCGGACACGGCGTCAGGTCAGTTGCCGCTCCTGCAGGGAAACGCCTTGCCGAGACCGAGCGACACCGCGGTGCTCGCGTTGTAGTCGGCCAGCTTCGGATTTTCCGCGATGTACTTGCGCACCGCGTCGGTCATCTGCTGCGCCCGGATGTCGGGCGGCAGGCAGAAATACTGGCCGACCCGCGGCCCCGTCGTGCCGCCGATCGCATCGATGGTGTTGTAGACGCCGTCGGCGGCGCCTTCGATGTAGGCCGCGCACGACGCCCGCGACTTGACGTCCGTCTTCGCGCACAGCCGGTCGAGATCAGCGCCCGTGAAAGCCGCCGCCGACAACGGCACGGCAAACGCCGCGGCACAAAACATTGCGCGCAACATGGTGTTCCTTATGTCAATGCGGCCCGAGACCGCCTGCTGCCCTGGCCGGCGCGGCGCCGGGACGCCCTGCTCCGGCCGGAATCCGGCCGGGCGGGCACCGTCCGCCGCACCGAAAACCGTCATTTTGCACTCTTTTGCGCATCTGCCGGCGTCGATGCCCCGATGCGGGTCGTCCGCTTGCTCAGGATCTCGATCGCGTCCGGCGCGTTGTAGTGCTTCGCGAATTCGAGCGCGGTGATGCCGAGCTGGTTCTTCACCTGCGGATCGGCACCCTGGTCGAGCAGCAGCGTGACCGTCGACGGATGGTTGCCGCGTGCGGCCATCATCAGCGGCGTCGTGCCGTTCGGCGATGCGGTATCGATGTACGCGTCGTGGTCGAGCAGCAGCTTGACGACTGCGTCCTGGCCGTTGGTGGCCGCGTAGTGCAGCGGCGCCCAGCCCTTCTTGCTGACTTCCGCGCCCTTGTCGATCAGCAGCTTCGCGAGGCCGACATCGCCGTTCAGCGACGCGAGCATCAGCGCGGTTTCGCCGGCCTTGTCTTCCTTCTCGAGATCGACGTTCGGTGTCGTGGCAAGCGCCGCCGCGACCTTGTCGGACTTCTCGCGCGCGGCGATCACGATCAGCGGGTCGCCGTTCGGCGCGATCGTGTTCGGGTCGAGCTTGCCGCTCTTGAGCTGCTTGCCGATGTCGGCGATGTCGTCGAACTTGACGGCCTTGACGATCGCATCGAGCGATTCGGCATGTGCGCCGGCTGCCGCGAACAGGCCGCTCGCGACGAGCGCGGCGGCAACGAGTGCGCGTTTCGGCAGATGGTTGGTCGGCTTCGTCATTGTTGTGGGCTCCTTCCCTGGGTTGTCGGCTGCGCGCACGTCGTTAGCGGGCGATCTTGAACAGCCGGAAAAAGTTCTGTGTCGTCGCATCGGCGAGCGCCTCGACGGCGATCCCGCGCTCGGATGCGATAAAGCGTCCGACATGGCTGACGTACGCAGGTTCATTCGGCTTGCCGCGATATGGCACCGGCGCGAGGTACGGCGAGTCGGTCTCGATCAGCAGCCGGTCGAGCGGCACGCGCCGCGCGACGTCCTGCACGTCGGTCGCGCTCTTGAACGTGACGATGCCCGACAGCGAGATATGGAAGTTCTGCGCGAGCGCCTGCTCGGCCACCGGCCACGGCTCGGTGAAGCAGTGCATTACGCCGCCCGGCACGTCCGCGCGCTCCTCGGCCATGATCCGCAGCGTGTCTTCCGACGACGAGCGTGTGTGGATGATCAGCGGCTTCATCGTCGCGGTCGCCGCGCGGATATGCGTGCGAAAGCGTTCGCGCTGCCATTCCATGTCGTCGATCGACCGGCCTTCGAGACGGTAGTAGTCGAGGCCCGTTTCGCCGATCGCGACGACCTTCGGGTGCGCGGCCAGCTCGACGAGCTCCGCGAGCGTCGGCTCGTGCATGTCCTCGTGATCGGGATGCACGCCGACCGACGCATAGACGTTGTCGTACGCGTCCGCGATTGCCAGGACCTCGGGCAGCGTCTCGAAATCGACCGACACGCACAGCGCGTGCGTGACGTCGTGCTCGCGCATGTTCTCGAGAACAGCCGGCAGGCGGTCGGCCAGGCCCTTGAAATTGATATGGCAGTGAGAATCGACGAACATCATTTTTCCTGAATACGTAAGGCGAGCGCGCATGCGCGCGCCGGCATGCGGCAACGGGCGGCGTTCGCGGGCCGGCCGGCCACGGTCGCGTCACGGTGCGGGGCCGTCATCATTTCGCAACCCGCAGGAAACATTGCCGGGTCACGCGAACATTTCCCTGTATCCGAGAAACAATTCCTCGAATACGAGCCGCGCGTTGAGCGGATGGTTCTCGACCGTCCGCTGCCGCGTCACGGCCTTCATGAAGCGGGCGAACGCATTCGCATCGACCGCTTCCGCGCAGCGCGCGAGCGCCGACGCGTGCATCGGGAAGTAGCGCGGCGCGCCCGCCATCCGCTGGGCCAGCAGGTCGTACAGCCAGCGCTGCAGCCAGCCGAGCACCAGCGGCACCGGCAGCTTCTGCAGCGTCTCGCCGCACGCGAACGGGTCGCAGGCCGCACCGGCCGCGAGCTGCCCGAGCGTGTAGTCGCGCAGCGGGCGGTTCTCGTCGCTCGCGAGCGCCAGCGCGGCGAGCGGCGCACCGCCGGCCTCGGCGAGCAGCGCCGGCGCATGCTCGACGCCCTGCGCGGCGAGCCAGGCTGCGGCCGCATCGGGCGCCGGCACGGTCATCGGCCACTGCCGGCAGCGGCTGATGATGGTCGGCAGCAGGCGGTCGATACGCGCCGACACGAGCAGGAATACAACGCCGGAAGGCGGTTCCTCCAGCGTTTTCAGCAACGCGTTCGACGCCGCGACGTTGAGCGCCTCGGCCGGATACAGCACGACGACGCGCGCGCCGCCGCGATGCGAACCGACTCCGCAGAAGTCGAGCAGCGCGCGCACCTGCTCGATCTTGATTTCCTTGCTCGGCGCCCGCGTCTTCTTGCCGCCTTCGTCCGCGTCGGCCGCCTTCGTGTCGTCCGCGGCGCCCGGCGCCTCGCCCGCCAGCGCCTCGGGCAGCACGATCCGGTAATCCGGATGGTTGCCCTGCGAGAACCAGGTGCAGGCCGCGCAGGCGCCGCACGGCTCGCCGTTCGGCTGCGGCGATTCGCACAGGAAGCCCTGCGCGAGATGCTGCGCGAACTGCAGCTTGCCGATCCCGGCCTGGCCGTGCAGCAGCAGCGCGTGCGGCCATTGCGCACGCAGTTGCTGCAGGCGGTTCCAGTCGTCGGTCTGCCACGGGTAGATCATGGGGTGCGTTCCTTGCGAGTTACAGCGCGGCGAGCACGCGTTCGAGCTGCTGGCGGATCTCGGGAATCGTCTGCGTCGCATCGACGATCGCGAAGCGGTGCGGCGCCTCTTCCGCGCGCCGCAGGTATTCGCTGCGCGTGCGCGAGAAGAACGCGTCGGATTCGCTCTCGAACTTGTCGGGCATGCGCGCGGCGCCGCGGCGCTCGCTTGCCACCTGCGGCGCGACGTCGAACAGCACCGTCAGGTCGGGCTGGAAACCGCCCTGCACCCAGCGCTCGAGCGTCTCGAGCTTGTCGCGCGGCAGCCCGCGGCCGCCGCCCTGGTATGCGAACGTCGCATCGGTGAAGCGATCGGAGACGACCCAGTCGCCGCGCGCGAGCGCCGGCTCGATCACGAGCGCGAGATGCTCGCGGCGCGCGGCGAACATCAGCAGCGCCTCCGTCTCGAGGTCCATCGGCTGGTTCAGCAGGATCTCGCGCAGTTTCTCGCCGAGCTGCGTGCCGCCCGGCTCGCGGGTGACGACGACTTGCCGGCCGGTCGCGGCCAGCTTGCCCTGGAGGCGTTCGCAGAACCATTGCAGGTGGGTGGTCTTCCCCGCCCCGTCGATGCCTTCGAACGTGATGAATTTACCGCTCGCCATTATTGACCTCGTATGTACTTGTCCACGGCCTTGTTGTGGTCGCCGAGCGTGTCCGAGAACACGCTCGTGCCATCGCCTTTCGCGACGAAATAGAGCGCGCTCGTCGGTGCCGGGTTGATCGCCGCCTGCAGCGCGGCCACGCCCGGCAGCGCGATCGGCGTCGGGGGCAGCCCGCGTCGGGTGTAGGTATTGTAAGGAGTGTCGGCCTGCAGGTCGCGCTTGCGCAGGCGGCCGTCGTACGCATCGCCGAGCCCGTAGATCACCGACGGATCGGTCTGCAGCGGCATGCCGATGCGCAGCCGGTTCGCGAACACGGCCGCGACGAACGCACGGTCGGCCGCATGGCCCGTTTCCTTTTCGACGATCGACGCGATCGTCAGCGCTTCGTAAGGCGTCTTGTACGGCAGGCCCGGCACGCGCGCGGCCCAGGCCTCGTCGAGACGCGTCTGCATCAGATGGTACGCGCGCCGGTAGATGTTCAGGTCGCTCGTGCCCTTGTCGAACAGATAGGTGTCGGGGAAGAACAGCCCCTCGCCGCTGCCGCGCTGCACCGCGCTGTCCGGCGCGCCGATCGCGCGCAGCAGCTCGGCGTCGCTCATGCTGGCTGTCGAGTGCGCAAGATCGGGGTTCGAGTCGAGTTCCGCGCGCATCCGCTTGAAGGTCCAGCCTTCGATGACCGTCGCGACGTACTCGTTCACGTCGCCGCGCGCGATTTTCTGCAGCACCTCGTAAGGCGTGATGCCGGTCTTGAATTCGTAGTTGCCGGACTTGAGCCGGCTCGACAGCCCGAGCACGCGCGTCATCGCGACGAAGCCGAGCGGCTCGACCGGCACGCCGCCGCGCTTCAACTGCAGCGCGACGCTCTTCACGCTGCTGCGCGGCTTGATCGTGACGTCGAGCGATGCCGAACCCAGCAACAGCGGCCGGGTTGCCCAGTAATACCCGCCGCCCGCGCCGGCAGCGGCCACAACGACGGCCAGCGCCACGATCGTCGCGGCGCATTTCTTCAGTAGGGACATGGAAACGTGACTCAGGTAAGACCCATATAATACTTGCTCGCCTCCGTCAAAGTCAGGGTTGACTGTTCCCTCATTCCATGAGCACACCGTTCGCTTCACCGGCAGTCCAGGCCGCACCCGCCTCGCTCCCCGTTTTCCCCCGTCCGTCCGCCGCCGATTTCGACGCGCCGGGCGCCTGCATGCCGTTGCCGCAGTTCGGCGTGATCGACGTGGCCGGCGACGATGCCGCGACGTTCCTGCACAGCCAGCTCACCAACGACATCGAACATCTCGACGCCGCGAGTGCGCGGCTGTCCGGCTATTGCTCGCCGAAGGGGCGCCTCCTCGGCTCGTTCCTCACGTGGCGCGCCGGCCACGGCGTGCGCCTGCTGGTGTCGAAGGACGTGCAGCCCGCCGTGCAGAAGCGGCTGTCGATGTTCGTGCTGCGTGCCAAAGCGAAGCTGACGGATGCGAGCGACGCGCTCGCGGTGGTCGGTTTCGCGGGCGACGTGCGCGACGCGCTGTCGGGCATCTTCGATGCGCTGCCGGACGGCGTGCACGTGAAGGTCGACGGCCCCGCCGGCACGCTGATCCGCGTGCCCGATGCAGCCGGCCGCAAGCGCTATCTGTGGATCGGCCCGCGCGCGGAAGTCGACGCGCGCATCGCCGCGCTCGGCGGGTCGCTGCCGGTCGTGTCGCCGGCCGTATGGGACTGGCTCGACATCCGCGCGGGCGAACCGCGCATCACGCAGCCTGCCGTCGAACAGTTCGTGCCGCAGATGGTCAACTTCGACGTGATCGGCGCCGTTAACTTTCGCAAGGGATGCTACCCGGGCCAGGAAATCGTCGCGCGCAGCCAGTACCGCGGCACGATCAAGCGCCGCACGGCGCTCGCGCACGTCGCCGGCGAGACCGATACCGCGCATGCCGGCGTCGAGCTGTTCCACAGCGACGATCCCGGCCAGCCGTGCGGGATGATCGTCAACGCGGCGGCCGCGCCCTCCGGCGGTGTCGACGCGCTCGTCGAGATCAAGCTCGCCGCGCTCGACAGCGGCACGGTGCACCTCGGTTCGGCCGACGGCCCGGTGCTCGCGTTCGATACGCTGCCGTACGCCTGGCCGACGGAAGCGTAATGCACTGACAACCCGTTCGCGCGCCGGCTCGCGAGTCGCAGCCGGCGCCCGATGTTTCCTGCGAGAGATTCGCCCGATGTGTCTGATTGCCTTCGACTGGCAGCCTGATGCCGCCGCCGGTCCCGTCTTTACCCTCACCGCCAACCGCGACGAGTTCTTTCGCCGGACCAGCGCGCCGCTCTCATGGTGGGAAGATGTACCGGGCGTGCTGGCCGGCCGCGATCTCGAAGCGGGCGGCACGTGGCTCGGCGTATCGCGCGACGGCCGTTTCGCCGCGCTGACGAACTACCGCGCACCGTTCGACATCCGCGCGGGTGCACCGACCCGCGGCAAGCTCGTGTCCGACTTCCTCGGCGGCCCGTCCGTCGCGCCGCTCGACTACCTCGGACGGCTCGCGGAGCATGCGGCCGTCTACAACGGCTTCAACCTGCTCGTCGGCGACTGGCGACGGCGTGAGCTCGCGTGGTTCTGCAATCGCGCACCCGAAGGTGAAAGCAGCGTCGCCGCGCCCGTCGCGATCGCGCCCGGCGTGCATGCACTGTCGAACGCGCGGCTCGATACGCCCTGGCCGAAAGTGGTGCGCAAGCGCGCGGAACTCGGCACGCTGCTCACCGACAATCCGACCCCGTCGCTCGACGAGCTGATCGCGCTGATGCGCGACCCGCATGTCGCGGACGACGACGCACTGCCGCACACCGGCATTCCGATCGAGCGCGAGCGTGCGCTGTCGGCTGCGTTCATCGAGACACCCGAATACGGCACGCGCGGCACGACCGCGCTGCGCGTCACGATGAAGGAAGGCGTGCGGCTGACGGTCGAGATCAAGGAACGCTGCGACGACGACGGCTCGCACCGCACCGTCCGGCCCGGCACGTTCGAGCGCGCGCTCACGTTCGACCTCGACGCGACGCCGCCGCGCTGAGCACGCGCCGCGCTACGGCGCGCGTGCCATCTCGACGTGCGGCACGCCGGCTTCGACGAACGGTTCACCGACCGCCGCGAAGCCGTGCCGCAGGTAGAACGACACGGCCGAATCCTGCGCGTAGAGCCGCACGACGATTTCGCCGCGGCGACGCGCCGCATCCAGCAGCGCGTTCAGCACGGCTGACCCGACGCCCTGCCCGCGCGCGTCGGCCAGCACCGCGACGCGCCCGATCGTGCCGGACGGCAGCAGCCGCCCCGTCGCGACCGCGCGGCGCGCGCCGGTCGCCGCATCGACGCGGTACGCCACCGCATGGAGCGACAGTGGATCGTCGTCATCGAGCTCCCATTCCGGCGGTATCTGCTGCTCGCGCACAAACACCGCATCGCGAATCCGCGCGGCATCGCCGCCGAGTACCGTCCAGTCGCCCGTTTCCACCACGCCGTTCGTCATCGCAGCTCCCATGCGGCGCGTACGCCGCCAAACAACTACCGTCAAACGTCGTCGAATGCGGCCTTCAGCGCCGCGACCGCGTCGGCATGCGCTGCCCGCACCTCGGGCACGTAGCCGCCCATCTTGAAGAATTCGTGGATCATCCCCGGATAGCAGACGAGCGTGACCGCGTTGCCCGCCGCACGCAACTTTTCCGCATACGCAGCGCCTTCGTCGCTCAGCGGATCGTATTCGGCCGTCGCGATCCATGCCGGCGCGACGCCCGCGAACGACGGCGCATCACGCGTGCCGTCGAGCGGTGCGAAACGCCAGTCGTCACGGTCCGCCCGATCGCGTATGTATTGCATGAAAAACCACTGGATCGTGTCCTGCGTCAGCAAGTAGCCGTTCGCGAGCCTTGCGTGCGATTCCGTGTCCTGGAAACCCGTCACGCCCGGGTAGATCAGCATCTGCAGCGCAAGGCGAATGCCTGCGTCGCGTGCGAGCACCGCGCAGACGGTCGCGAGCGTGCCGCCCGCGCTGTCGCCGCCGACGGCCAATCGTTCGGCATCGATGCCGAACGCAGCCGCTTCGCGATGCAGCCATTGCAATGCGTCGTCGGCGTCGTGCACCGCGGTCGGGAACCTGTGTTCGGGCGCGAGCCGGTAGCCGACCGACAGCACCGCACATTGCGCATCGTGCGCGAACATCCGGCACAGCGCGTCGTGCGTATCGACGCTGCCGACCGTGAAGCCACCGCCGTGATAGTAGACGAGCGCGGGCAGCGGCTCCGCCAGGCTCGGCGCGACCGGCAGGTACAGCCTCGCGCCGATCGTGCGGCCGTCGCGCGTCGGCACGACGCATTCCTCGACCGAATGCATCGGCGCCGGTGCGACGTCGAGAATCGGCGCGCTCTTCTCGTACGCGGCGCGCGCCTGCTGCGGCGTCTGGTGGTGATAGGACGGACGTTTCGCGCGCTCGACCATGTCGAGCACCTGGGTGATCTTCGGATTCAGCGGCATCGGTGAGGACGGCGCCTGGCGGGCGCCGTGAACGGACAAGCGTGCATGATGCCATGCGCGCGTCAGGCGAGCGCGATGCGCCGTGCGTTGCGACATTCCGCGGTGTGCGATGCACGCCGCCAGACAAAACGGCCCCGCCTGTGAAGAGGCGGGACCGCCGTGCGTCCGGGCGCTTACGCGTCGCTCGGGCCGGGCTGGGCGTCCGGTGCCGTGCGCGAACGTTGGCGCTTGATGTCGCGGCCCACCGCGAGCCGCCGCATGTACTTGAACGTGCCGAGCGCCTTCGCGACGAAATTGCCGTCGCTGTCGCGCACTTCGCCTTCGCAGTAGGCCATCGTGGTCGAGCGATGCATCACACGCCCGTACGCGCGCAGCTCGCCGCGCCCCGGCTGCATGAAGTTCACCTTCATTTCGACCGTGACGACGCCGATACCGTCGTCGGTCAGGCTGCGTGCGGCCATCGCGAGCGCGATATCCGCGAGCGTCATCGTCACGCCGCCGTGCGCGATGCTCCACGTGTTCATGTGCCGCTCTTCGAGCGGCAGCACGATCTCGCTTGCGCCGTCCCTCGCGGACACGAGCTGCACGCCGAGCATGTCGACGAACGGGCTTTCGATCGACGGGCCGTCCGTCGGGGTTGCCGCGTCGCTCATCGCGCGCTGTCGACGAGGTAGTCGACGCACTCGCGCGATTCGGCCACCGCGACGACGAATTTCTTCACTTCCTGGTGAACAGGATGCACCTGGTACGCATCGAGTGCGGCTTTGTCCGCGAAATCGGACACGAGCACGATGTCGGCGGTCGCATCGAGGCCAGGCGTCGCCACGCCGACGTCGATCTGCAGCGTGCCCGGCACGAGGTCGCGGCAGCCTTCGAGCTTCTCCTTCAGCTTCAGCGCGTTCTGCGCGCGCGTCGCGCCTTCGGCCGATTCTTTCAACTTCCACATGACAATGTGTCTGATCACTTCGTTCGCTCCAGTTCGTGATGGGTCGGCAACTTGCCGCAGCCCCTTGCCAGTCGGGCGTTTCACGCCCTTCTACCGTTCGCTTGCGTCGCCGGAAATCGTGTCCAGCCGAGAAAAAATGGGGGATGAAAAGGGGCAGCAGTTCGACAAGCCAGAGACGATACCGCCTTTTTCACCTGCCACTTACCAGCATCAATATCCGACAAGCGAAGGCAGGCGACAAGCCTACCAAACTTACCGACGCCAATGGACTGTATCTGTTCGTGAAGCCGTCCGGCTCCAGGCTCCGGCGATGTGACGCGCTTTACGGAACAGCGAATCATCGGGTTTCTGAAGGAAGCCGAGGCCGGCATGCCGGTCAAGGAACTGTGCATGAGGCACGGGTTCAGTGCTGTGTCGTTCTAAACCTGACGTACGAAGTTCTGCGTCATGGAAGCCTCGGAAGCCCGCCGGCTCGAGGACCTCGAGGTGGAGCATGCCCGGCTGAAGAAACGGCTGGTCTGAACCGTTTCCAGGAGCGGGTTTAAAGGGACTTTTCCAGAAGCCCACTGGCCTGTTGAAGGGGCCAGCTCAGCGCAAAGCCGAAATAAATCGGACGGGCAACAAACGATGCGCGTATGATGGGCTCATCAGGGCGACCAATAGTCCCCTGACCTTTCGCCCCTCCATCCGCCCTCTTGCTGCATCGCCCTCTTCCGCGCTGCAACGCAGTCCCTTTCATCAACCAGCCCGCTCCGCAACGTGGATACCGGCTGGATGCGTTTGCCCATGCGACTCGTCGTGGCCGAACGCCAGGAGTTTGTCATGAGCATGCACGTCTACCGTGGATTCGAGATTTATCCACTGATTTATCCTCACGCGCTGGCGCCGAATGGCAGCCCGCATAACTACGACGCCGGGTTCGACGCGGCAGTCAAGATTTGCCTTCGCGGGACCACCGATACGCTGACACAGAGCCAGACGTTCAGATTGCGCGACACATCCCCATTTGACAACGCCGGCGACGCCCGTCGTGCCTCGGTGCGCTATGCCGAGAACATCATCGACGATAACCGCGGCAAACAGGGGTTCTTTTCCAGCGCGCGCTGAGGCGACTCGTCAGCGCAACACAATTTCCCGGTCTGTTGGAGGTCAAAATGATCATCGACGAACTGCTCGGCTTGATCAGACGGCGCGAGGTCACCTGG
Organism: Burkholderia sp. 4NA327C6; assembly: GCF_005502655.1. NCBI lineage: Bacteria > Pseudomonadati > Pseudomonadota > Betaproteobacteria > Burkholderiales > Burkholderiaceae > Burkholderia > Burkholderia sp. 4NA327C6. The sequence goes on from NZ_SCNZ01000003.1 coordinate 94,133, forward strand.
ATCGACACCGTCGTACCGGTCAGAATCGCCGATTCGGCAATGTGCCGTCCACATGAGCTGCAAATGTTCACTGCCATACGTGCACTATCGATCGGAGCCGGATATTCGGAATTCGAATCCGACGAGATTGCAAGCGCCGTCATGACACGGCTCGGCTGACTTTCCGTTTGAATCTTTCGATACAGGATCTACATGACCACAATCACTCTTAAGCTCAACGAACCGATCGATGTCGCGCTGCGGCGCTTCCGGCGTGACATCGAGAAAACGGGGCTGATCCGCGAGTTGCGCAGTCGCACCTCCTATGAAAAGCCGACGACGGAACGCAAGCGAAAAAAAGCCAGCGCCGTTGCCAGGCAACACTTGCGTGCGAAGCGCATGTTGCCGCCCCGGAAAATGTACTAGGAGAGCATCGTGTACAACATGCCGTCCGAGGCGCCTCCGTTTTTTCCGCTGACCAAATGCGAAGTCGATTTCAATCGGCAGAAAGACATGGTGACCCTGTTGCCGAGCTTCTATGCATTCGGGTGTGAGTACACCAGCCGAGGCTTTCTGATCGGTCGGGACGACGCATTCAAATTGATTGCGGCATTGGAGAAGGCGCTCAGCATCCAAGGATGATGCTCACGCCGACGCGGTCACAAACATTGAAAACCAGAAGACCAACCATGCGCGTCGCGACCCGGTATGTTGATTTGCTCTGTTTCCTTGTTGGGCTGCAGCTCGTCACCCAGAGGAAAACTCGTCAGTGGCTGTCACCCCCTCAGCTCGTCGAATCGCTGCAGGCATGGCTGGTCGTCCATCGAGCGAAATGCGAGTGGCGCGATCGAGTCTGGATAGGTCATGCCGCCCTTCAAATAGCGAAGTCCGTCCACGCCGTGGATAGCTCCGCGCCTTCCGAGCAGCGTCCTGGTATCGCGGACGATGCGACAGCACACCCGCGATATGCGCTCGCGAATCGGTTGGGCCTGCGACTGAAGTGCACCCAGTATCTTCGGGAGCGGATCTGATTCCTCTCACGGGGCCAGCACTCGAACCACAGCAGCAAGCTGACGAGAAGAAATCGTCAGCAGCCGGCTCGATGGCCGAAACACGATACATGGAGGAAAAATGCGCTTCAATTCGACACGATTCCGAATCGATTCGACACCGCGCAGAGCCGATGTTCAGTATGTCGCGCACGCGCGGATCACCACAACACAGATGGACGGCGCGGAAAAGGAAGTACATGATAGTAGCGATCTGGCTGCTTTCTACAATCGCGAGGATGCAGTTGCGTACGCAACAAAATGGGCAGAAGAATGGCTAACTTCACGGTATGGTTGACGAGCGGCCTCAATCGTTCGAACGCGACGAACCTGGCTGAGGAAACCGTTCTTCCACGTGGAAACCCTCTGCGGATTGCTACGGTGGAAGGAATCTGATTGGCTAACGAGATCTCGATGAATGGCAACGCCGGCGATGACAGTCGACCAAAGTTCCGTACCTCACTACGTTGTTCTTCTGAACGGATGGCGACCCTATGTATTGAATGTGGACCGCATCGTTATCCGACGTGAAGCTAGTCGGTTGTTGCTTGCCTTTGCACGGTCCCACGGCAAACTCGAGGGCATCGACGGCGTCGAATGGAACAAGTTTTCCGACGCACAGGATCTTTCAGTACCTGAGCGTCGCGAGGCGCGGTTCTATGCCCTGGTAATGGGGACCGAGACCGAGCATCAGTTGCGGTTGCTTGCAAATCTCTGAAATTTTCATTCCGAGCAGCAGTCCGGTTCCGAGTGACGACGAGCGCGACGCCCTGCTCGCGCAGCCCGTCAGCAGCCCCGTCGGCAGTAGCAACATCAACCAGCATTTGATCACGTTCTTTCGCAGCGTCGATTGCGATCCTGTTGTGCCGCCAGCCAGCTACGAAACGCGCTACGTTCGTTCGGATTGGACCGTCACGTCGTGCAACGGGATCGCACCGAAAGCATCACCGTCATATAGAATGGTGCGCTTTGCCCGTACTCCTATGTGGTTCAAGAACCTTCAGCTTCATCGTCTTCCGGCACCTTGGGCCGTTACCCCCGATCAGATGGAAAAATGGCTGGCGCCCCACGCGTTCCAGCCGGGCACCAGTGTCGAGATGCAGCGCTGCGGATGGGCGTCGCCGCGTGACGACGGCGCACTCGTGTATTCGATCAACCGGCAGATGTTGCTGACGTTTCGTGCCGAGAAGAAGCTGCTCCCGGCGTCGGTCGTCACTCAGGTGACCAAGGCCCGCGCGCTTGAAATGGAGGAGCAGCAGGGCTTCAAGGTGGGGCGAAAGCAGATGCGCGAACTCAAGGAGCAGGTAACCGACGAACTGCTCCCGCGCGCGTTCACCATTCAGCGCGATACCCGCGTGTGGATCGATACGGTGAACGGCTGGCTCGTCATCGATGCGGCTTCACAGGCGCTTGCCGACGACGTTCGCGGCCTGCTCGTCAAATCGATCGATCAGTTGCCGCTCGCTGGTGTGCAGGTGGTGCGTTCGCCGGTCGCCGCGATGACGGATTGGCTGTTGTCCGGGGAGGCGCCGGGCGGATTCACCGTGGACCAGGACGCCGAGCTGCGCTCGAGCGGTGAAGGCGGCGCCACGGTGCGATACGTCGGCCACGCGCTGGAAGCGAACGACATGCGCCGGCACATCGAGGCCGGCAAACAATGCATGCGCCTTGCGATGACCTGGGACAACCGGATCTCCTTCGTGCTGACGCCATCGCTGACGATCAAGCGCGTGACGCCGCTCGACGTGATCAAGGAAGCGGCGGATCCGACCGCGCAGAACGACGACGAACGCTTCGACTCGGATGTCACGCTGATGACCGGTGAATTGGAGCGGATGTTGGCCAGCCTGATCGATATCCTGGGTGGCGAGCAACGCGACTCGGTTCATCAAGCGGCAGCAGCCTGAGCGCCGTCGGCGGCAGAGAAGCCTCGCCTCCCCCCGCGACGGTGAGGTTTCGAGCCGGCGAGACAGCTCAACGAGGACTGTCGTCGCGCTGTCGGTGGACCGCCACCGGGCGCTCGCACGCGATGCCCGATTTTTCTCCGTGCCGCCTGCCAGCGCGACGATCCCGCCCACAACCGCCGGCAGCCAGCCGGCCCGACTCGCCGACGCCAAAGCGCCGACATGCCGAGATTCACGCATTCGGCTCCCGGAGCGCTGTTTCCGTCAGCCCCCGGGCGCCGCGACTCATTTGATCAGGCGCAGCACATCGCGAAAACGCGGATGCCGGCTGGAGCCCAGCCATTCGAACCCGATCATCTCGACCGTCGCGATTTGCACCCCCGCCGCCCCGAGCCGGGCGATCCCCGCGTCACGGTCAGTCGTCCTGCGCGACCCCACGGCATCGCTGACCACAGTGACTTTGCGGCCGCTGCGCAACAGCCCGAACGCCGTTTGCAACACGCACACGTGCGCCTCGCATCCGGCGACGATGACACTGTTGCGCCCCGCCGGCAATGCATCGACCAGGCCCTCCGCGCACGCGTCGAAATGGTCCTTGACGACGGTGTCGGAGCATAGATCCTTGATCTCCGATACGTTCCGGCCCAGCTGGACGGGACTCTGCTCGGTACCCATCACCGGCACCCCGAGGATCTGCGCAATGCGGGCAAGTCGGACAGCCTGCGTGACGACCGATGCCCCTTCGTGGATCACCGACATCAGCCGCGCCTGAAAATCAACCAATACGACCACTGAATCGTCGGACACGTGCAGCACGGCGCATTCTCCGGAGTGAAAGCGACGTCAACCACCATCGACCGTCGATGAAAAGTCGCTTTGTCGCAAGATCGTCAGTCCCGCACAAGACCGATATCGAATCGCGTCAATGACCGAGTGCGTGAATTCGGTAAACGGAAGCGGTCCCCAAGCCTACCAAACTTGCCGGCGCCGCTGACGTGATCGCATGGAGCCGGTTCATGGAATCCCCCACGGTCCAATCGCAGGAACGCTGATTGCTCACCGCTTCGTATTGTCGAATCCACCGCCCGCGACACGGCGACAGGCAAACCGCCACGACTCAATCCCGGTTCGGAATCAATCACCAATACCGACAACGATTGCCAATCGATTTTCACCAAATTCAATAATCAGCGCATCTCCATTCCCTGGCGAATTCGCATATTTTACCGACCCAACAAGCAATAATTGCGACCTCATTCCAGAACATTATTCGAAAACCACAAAATCATTATTGACTTCGACTTTATCCGAACTTTAGAATCCCCAACGACAGCTTACGTTTCGATTTTCATACCGCGCACACACCCATGTCGGCGCGATACTGGAACGCCAGCAGAGAAGTCTTGCATGCCCGGCCGGGGCAGCGCCTCCGTTTTTTCAATTCCGGCATTAACCGACAACCGGTTATTTCTCATTCAATTCGCCCCGGAAGTACGCCCGGATTAATTCCGAATTTCCCAGGAATTCCGCAATACCGGACGAAGCAGATCGAGCACCCGCTCATTCGATAATTCTCATAAAAATCGCCAGTCATCAGGAGGGACATCAACATGCATCGCCTTGCGAAGTCGCTGTGTCTCGGATTCATCTGCGCCGGCCTGCTCGCGGCCTGCAATGACGACGACGTCAAATCGAGCAACCCGCCGTCGAACAACGCCACGCTGTCGTTCCGCATGGACACCGGCGGCCAGATCAACGCGTTCTACCGGCAGGACAACGTCGCCGCACACCTGCTCGTGCGCTCGTCGGCGAAGCCGCGCCTGCTCGTGGTCTTCCCCGCCGGCAACAGCGGCACCGGGCTGTGGTTCGACGATACCGCGCAACCGGTGAACTGGAGCCTCGACACGCCGCCGTCCGCGCTATCGGCACCCGACACGCACGGTCGCCCGCTGTACGGCATCGGCGCCGACGTGTCGGTGGACACCAACACGCTGACGATCCGACAGGGCGTGCTCAGCAACGTGCGCTTCCTGCGTGACTTCAACGGCGGTGCAACGATTCCGCAGCAGATCCTCACCGCGCCGACGGTCCAGGGCAGCGCGGCACTGTGGCAACGCGACCGGATCGACGGCGCGCCCGGCTATTCACTGCGCATCACGCTGCGCGACGGCGGCAGCATCGCGCCGGCAGCGGGCGGCAAGCTCGTCCTGAGCGCACCGGCGGGCTCGCACACGTTGCGGCTGCATGTCGATGCGCTGTCGGGCGAGACGCCGTTGTCGCCGATCACGCACGCCGACCTGCTCGCGCCGTCGGTGAACCCCGACCCGGTGAGCCAGAACGTGCTCGAATTCCTGAGCTTCCACGACAAGCTGCTGGCCGGCTCATGGCAGTACGACACCTACTTCGGCCGCGATACGCTGATCTCGGTACGCATGCTGATGCCCGTGCTCGAACCTGCGGCGATCGAGGCCGGCCTGTCGTCGGTGCTGAGCCGGCTGTCGACCGACGGCAAGGTCGCGCACGAGGAAGGGATCGGCGAATTCGCCCTCGTCGACAACCAGAAGAACGGGCGGCCGAACGATTCGACACCGACCTACGACTACAAGATGATCGACAGCGACTACCTGCTCGCGCCGATCGCGGCCGCGTGGCTGATCGACGATGCGCGCGGCCAGGCCCGCGCGGCCGCGTATCTCGCGCAGCGCGGCAGCGACGGACAGACCAATGGCAGCCGCCTGGTCGTCAACCTGCTGCACGTCGCGACAACCGCGCAGCCGTTCGCGCAGCAGCCGACAGTCGCGAACCTGATCCACCTGCGGCCCGGCGAAATCGTCGGCAATTGGCGCGACAGTACCGACGGGCTCGGCGGCGGCGTCTATCCGTATGACGTCAACGCGGTGCTCGTGCCGGCCGCGTTGCGCGCGGCGAACGCATTCCTCGCGCGCGGCCTGCTCGATCCGTACCTGGATGCCGGACAGCGCGCGACGCTCGCCAATACGGCAAATCAGGCGGCCACATGGGAAACGCAGGCACCGCCGCTGTTCCAGGTCAGCGTACCGGCCGCGCAGGCGGCCACCGACGTGTCGGCCTATGCGCCATCCGCGGGCGTGCCGGCCGGCGCCGCACCGGGCGCGCCACTGGCGTTCTACGCGCTGTCGCTCGATCAGCAGGGCAACCCGATTCCGGTGATGAATTCGGATGGCGGCTTCGCGCTGCTGTTCGGCACGCCGCCGGATGACGAGCTACAGCGGATCGTCACCGACGTCACGCGGCCGTTCCCGACCGGGCTCGTGACCGATGCCGGGATGCTGATCGCGAATCCCGCGTATGCAAGCCAGGCGCTGTGGCCGAAATTCACCAGTTCCGCGTATCACGGCACGGTGATCTGGTCGTGGCAGCAGGCGATGTGGGTGGCCGGGCTCGATCGCCAGCTCGCGCGCCAGGACTTGTCGGCTGCGACACGCTCACTGCTCACGCAGGTGCGGCAGACGATCTGGCAGGTGATCTCGAACGGACGCGACATGCGCACGTCCGAGATGTGGACGTGGTCGTACGTGAACGGCAAGTACCAGACCGATGCATTCGGTACGCGTAGCGCCGACGCCACCGAGGCGAACGCTGCGCAGCTCTGGAGTACGACGTATCTCGCGATCCGCGATCCGCAGCAGCGCGCCGGCAAGTACTGGTGGCAGGCGTCGCAGCAGATGCAGGATGGTGCTCAGCCGAAACAGCGCGCGGCGGCGCTGGCAGCACGGTAGCGCGTCGCCAGCCGCATGCCGACCGGCCATGCAAAAGCCCCGGAGGCGTTACCGCCTCCGGGGCTTCGTTAGAGATCGAGGCGCCGGACACGGCCTCTGTACGCCCGGGTTGCCGAATGTTCCGCGTGCGCTCGCCGGCGCCCGCGTGCCGCGCCAACCCGTGTCACCGCGCCACGACCCGGTTCCGCCCTTCCCGCTTCGCCTGGTACAACCGTTCGTCGACCACGCGCAGCAACGCATCGACCGTGCTGCCGTCGGCCCCGTATTGCGCAACGCCGACGCTGACCGTCACCTGCACGCGCTTGAAATCGAGCCCGAACGGCGAGCTCGCGATCGACGAGCGCACGCGCTCGGCGGTCATCCGTGCGCCTTCGAGCGGCATCTCCGGCAGCAGCGCCATGAATTCCTCGCCGCCGACCCGCGCGAGCCCGCCGGCCGGCCGGATCGCGTCGAGGCACTGGCGCACGACGCCGCGCAGCACCTCATCGCCGATCTGATGCCCGTACGCATCGTTGATGTTCTTGAAATTGTCGAGATCGAGCGCGAGCAGGCAGAACGGCGTGCCGTCGCGCTCGGCCCGCACCATCTCTCGCTCGACCTGCGCGATGAACTGCCGGCGGTTCGACGCGCCCGTCATCGGGTCGGTAGCGGCCATGTATTCGAGCTTCTGGTTCGTGCGCCGCAGCTCCTGCAGCGCGCTCTCGGTGCGCGCCATCGATTCCGACAGCCGGCTCATCAGGTCTTCCTGGCGGTAGATCGCCGAGAACGAGCGCGTCGTCTGCAGCGCCTGCACGACGCCGTAGCTGAGCAGGAAGAAGCCGCCGGCGAAGATCGCGTGCGCGAGCCACCACATGTGATTCCACGGCTTGCCGAGAATGAACGCGAGCGACGACAGTGCAAACGCCATGATCGACACGCCGTAGATCATCATCAGCGGCGAGCGGATCCGCCGCGCGAGCAGCACGGCGACGTTCAGCAGCGAGAATACGAGCGCACCGCCTTCCATCGACAGCCGCGTGCCCGGCGCGCCCGCGACCGGCGAATACGCGATGTACGCCACGACCACGTTGACGATCACGAAGAAGACGATCCACGGCAGCCACGTGCGCACGCTCGTGCGCTTCTCGATCCGATCGGGCGGACGCGAATACGACAGCAGGCCCGTGAGCAGCAGGATCGACATCACGAGCCGCGACGCGGGCCCGTACAGCAGGAACAGCCAGATGTTGTGATGCGCCATCCCGGTGAATGCACCGTGCAGCGCATAGATCATCGCGAAGCCGAGAAAGCCGAGTGTCAGCCAGCGCAGCAGCGGCTCGCCGGACGACCGGTAGCAGACCCACGTCACGTAGGTGACGAACGCGCCTTCGAGGGTGGCGGCGGCGATCGCGACTTCATGGAACGCGTGGTTCTCGAACACGACGTGCGGGTCGCTGAAGAACCACAGATACGCAATCAGATAGGCGGGCAGCAACGCGAATCCGACCAGCAGGCATTTCGCGTAGAGCCTTGCGGCCGCGCTGACGACGCGCGGCGGTTCCCCGGCTGCATAGGTCGTACTCATTCGGTCCCCGGTCGGTCTGCTGCGTGGGTTCGAACCTTCGCGGCACGGATCACACGACGCACGATCCTGCCCATCGTGCCGAAAGGCAAATGTCAGAGCAAGTATAGGTGGGGCAATTCGTTTGACAAGTAAGGGGAAACGGCATTGCCGGGCGCATGCCTATTGCTTCCCGATTGTTTCGAATGGCGGATCATTCGCACCGATTCGCGTCGCGGCCGCCTGTCTCGCCGAAGCGAAACCGCGGCCGCTCCGCGTCAAAGATCAGAGGATTTCGAACAGCCCGGCTGCACCCTGCCCGCCGCCGATGCACATCGTGACGACCACGTACTTCACGCCGCGCCGCTTGCCTTCGATCAGCGCATGGCCCGTCAGGCGTGCGCCCGACACACCGTACGGATGGCCGACCGCGATCGCGCCGCCGTTCACGTTAAGACGGTCCTCAGGAATCCCGAGCGTGTCGCGGCAGTACAGCACCTGCACCGCGAATGCTTCGTTCAATTCCCACAGGCCGATATCGTCGACCTTCAGCCCCGCCTGCTTCAGCAGCTTCGGCACCGCGAACACGGGGCCGATGCCCATCTCGTCCGGCTCGCAACCGGCCACCGCGAAACCGCGGAACACGCCGAGCGGTTGCAGCCCTTCGCGCCGCGCGGCGTCGGCGCTCATCACGACGCAGGCCGACGCGCCGTCCGAGAACTGGCTCGCGTTGCCGGCGGTGATCACGCCGCCCGGCACGGCCGAGCGAATCTTCGACACGCCTTCGAGCGTCGTGTCGGGGCGGATCCCTTCGTCGGCCGAGACCGTCACTTCCTTCGTGAACAGGCGGCCCGTCGCCTTGTCGGCAACGCCCGCGAGCACAGTGATCGGCACGATCTCGTCGCGGAAGCGCCCGGCTTCCTGCGCAGCCGCGGCGCGCAGTTGCGACTGCACGCCGTACTCGTCCTGCCGCTCCTTCGAGATGCTGTAGCGCTTCGCGACGTTCTCGGCCGTCTGCAGCATGTTCCAGTAGATCTCGGGCTTGTGCTGGACGAGCCAGCCTTCCTGGATCATGTGGTGGTTCATCTCGTTCTGCACGCACGAGATCGATTCGACGCCGCCCGCCACATACACTTCGCCTTCGCCCGCGATGATCCGCTGCGCGGCCAGCGCGATGGTCTGCAGCCCGGACGAGCAGAAACGGTTCACGGTCATCCCCGGCACCGTCACGGGCAGCCCCGCGCGCAGTGCGATCTGCCGCGCGATGTTCGCGCCGGTCGCGCCTTCGGGGTTCGCGCAACCCATGATCACGTCCTCGACGCGTGCGGGGTCGAGCTTCGCGCGTTCGACAGCGGCCGCGACCGCGTGGCCGCCGAGCGTCGCGCCGTGCGTCATGTTGAAAGCACCGCGCCAGGATTTCGCCAGCGGCGTGCGGGCGGTCGATACGATTACGGCTTCGGTCATGCGAGTCTCCTTCGGTCCTGCTTCATGTCCTGAATCGGATGGGAAATTGCGCTACGCCGCCGGGCGCGCGCCCGCGGACGTCACATGCGCGACGCCCGCTGCCTGCATCTGTTGCCACGCGTGGGCGAGCGACCCGTTCAGGTCGATCGCGCGGCACGCATCGTTGATCACCGCGGCTTCGAAACCGGCCGCGCGCGCATCGAGCGCCGACCACGCGACGCAATAGTCGGTCGCGAGCCCGCAGCACCACACGCGCTTCGCACCGAGCTCGCGCAGATAGCCCGCAAGCCCGGTGCGCGTCGTGCGGTCGGCTTCGACGAACGCGGAATAGCTGTCGACCTGCGCGTCGCCGCCCTTGCGGATCACGAGCCGCGCATGCGGGATGTCGAGATCGCGATGCAGCGCCGCGCCATCGGTGTCCTGCACGCAGTGCACGGGCCACAGCACCTGCTCACCGTACGGCAGCGAAAGCGTGGAAAACGGTTCGCGGCCCGGATGGTTCGCCGCGAACGACACGTGCTCGCGCGGGTGCCAGTCCTGCGTCAGCACGACCTGGTCGAAGTGTTGCGCGAGCGCGTTGATCACCGGCACGACCGCGTCGCCGTCGGGCACCGCGAGCGCGCCGCCCGGCATGAAGTCGTATTGCACGTCGATCACGAGCAGTACGTCGTCGGTGCGTTTCATTGCGTTTCTCCGGGTGTGTGTCGCGCCGCGATCCGGCGCGTCAGCCGTTGAACCCGCGGCCGGCCTTCGCGAGTTCCGCGATCGACGGTGCGAGCTGCCATGCGTCGCCGTTCGGTGCGGCCGCGTAGCGGCGAATCGCGCGCTCGACGTTGTAGAGGCCGACCACGTCCGCGTACAGCATCGGGCCGCCGCGCCACAGCGGGAAGCCATAGCCGGTCAGGTAGACCATGTCGATGTCGGACGCCTTCGACGCGATCTTCTCCTCGAGGATCTTCGCGCCTTCATTGACGAGTGCGAACACGAGCCGCTCGACGATCTCGTCGTCGCCGATCTTGCGACGCTCGACACCGCGCTCCTTCGAATACGCGACGACCATCTCGTCGACGAGCGACGACGGCCTGGCCTTGCGCTCGCCCGGCACGTAGTCGTACCAGCCGGCGCCCGTCTTCTGGCCGAAGCGGCCCTGCTCGCACAGGCGGTCGGCGATCTTCGAGTACTGGAGATCGGGCTGCTCGATGTAGCGGCGCTTGCGGATCGCCCAGCCGATGTCGTTGCCGGCAAGGTCGCTCATCCGGAACGGGCCCATCGCGAAACCGAACTTCTCGATCGCACGATCGACCTGCGCGGGCAGCGCGCCTTCCTCGAGCATGAACAGCGCCTGGCGGATGTACTGCTCGATCATCCGGTTGCCGATGAAGCCGTCGCACACGCCCGACACGACCGCCGTCTTGCGGATCTTCTTCGCCACCGCCATCACGGTGGCAAGCACGTCCTTCGCGGTCTGCGCGCCGCGCACGACCTCGAGCAGCTTCATCACGTTCGCCGGGCTGAAGAAGTGCATGCCGACGACGTCCTGCGGACGCTTCGTGAATGCCGCGATCTTGTCGACGTCGAGCGTCGACGTGTTCGACGCGAGGATCGCCCCCGCCTTCGCGACTTCGTCGAGCTTCGTGAACACCTGCTCCTTCACGCCGAGTTCCTCGAACACGGCCTCGACGATCAGGTCGGCGTCCTTCAGGTCGTCGTAGGACAGCGTCGGCGTGATCAGCGCCATGCGCGCGTCGAGCTTCTCCTGCGTGAGCTTGCCCTTCTTCACCTGCGCGTCGTAGTTCTTGCGGATCGTCGCGACGCCGCGCTCGAGCGCCTCCTGTTTCGTCTCGAGCAGCGTGACGGGCAGGCCTGCGTTGACGAAGTTCATCGCGATCCCGCCGCCCATCGTGCCCGCGCCGATCACGCCGACGCGGCGGATCTCGCGCAGCGGCGTATCGGCCGGCACGTCGGGAATCTTGCTCGCCGCGCGCTCGCCGAAGAACGCATGCCGCAGCGCCCGGCTTTCCGGCGTCATCATCAGCGCGACGAAACCCTCGCGCTCGGCCACGCTGCCCTTGTCGAAGCCGTGCAGCACGCCGGCCTCGATCGCGTCGATGCACTTGTGCGGTGCGGGGAAATTCGGCGCGGCGGCCTTCGCGGAATTGCGCGCGAACTGGATGAAGCCCGCGGCGTTCGGGTGAACGATCTTGCGATCGCGCACGCGCGGATGCGGCCCCTTCTGCGCGCCGACCTTGCCCGCGAACGCGACGGCCGCGTCGAGCAGGTCGCCGTCGGCCATTTCGTCGAACAGCCCGCTCTTCGCAAGCTGCTCCGACGGCACGGGCGCGCCCGACACGATCATGTTCAGCGCGGTTTCGAGCCCCACCGCACGCGGCAGGCGCTGCGTGCCGCCCGCGCCCGGCAGCAGGCCGAGCTTCACTTCGGGCAGCGCGATCTGCGCGCCCGGTGCCGCGACGCGGTAGTGCGCGCCGAGCGCAAGCTCGAGGCCGCCGCCCATCACGACGCTGTGCAGCGCCGCGACGACGGGCTTCGCGCTCGCCTCCACCGCGCGGATCACGGTGTGCAGCGTGGGCTCCTGCAGCGCCTTCGGCGTATTGAATTCGGTGATGTCGGCGCCGCCCGAGAATGCGCGTCCCGCGCCGGTCAGCACGATGGCTGTCACCGACGGGTCCTGCGCGGCGCGATCGAGCGCGTCCATGACGCCCTGGCGGGTCGACAGGCCGAGCCCGTTGACGGGCGGATTGTTGAGCGTAAGGACGGCCACGCCGTCGCGAGTCGAGTAATCCACTGCCATCTGCCTGCCTCCATGCATCGCGCGCCGGGGTGGCTGCGCTTCATTGTGCGCGGTCGAACAGCCGCATGTCCTGATGAACGGAGGCAGCATACAACGAAAAAGCACGGTCGTTCAATTTGAATTTCGTTCCCGATGTCGGTCGCCCATCCGGGGACGGATCGGGCGACCGCGTCACGCGCCGCTTCCGGCCCGGGCCTGCGTTACGGCTCGCAGACCGCCGTCGGCAACACGTAGTCGCGGAACGTCTCGCGCAGCTTCAGCTTCTGCAGCTTGCCGGTCGCGGTGTGCGGCAGCGATTCGACGAATACGACGTCGTCGGGAATCCACCATTTCGCGACCTTGCCTTCGTAGAACGCGAGCAGCGCGTCGCGGCTCAGGTTCGCCCCTTCGCGCGGCACCACGACGAGCAGCGGGCGCTCGGTCCATTTCGGGTGCGCACAGGCGATGCAGGCGGCCTCGGCCACGCCCGGGTGCGCAATCGCGACGTTCTCGATGTCAATCGAGCTGATCCACTCGCCGCCCGACTTGATCACGTCCTTGCTCCGGTCGGTGATCTGCAGGAAGCCGTCGGGATCGATCGTCGCGACGTCGCCGGTCGGGAACCAGCCGTCCGACGACAGCGGCGACGTATCGCCGCGGAAGTAGTGATCGATCACCCACGGGCCACGCACCTGCAGTTCGCCGAATGCGACGCCGTCCCACGGCAGCTCGTGGCCGTCCTCGCCGACGATGCGCATGTCGACGCCGCAGATCACGCGCCCCTGCTTCTCGAGCAGCTTGCGCTGCGCGTCGAGCGGCCGCTGCGACTGCGCCCAGTTGAGCTTCGCGAGCGTGCCGAGCGGCGACAGCTCGGTCATCCCCCATGCGTGAATCACGCGCACGCCGTATTCGTCCTCGAAGGTGCGCAGCATCGCGGGCGGGCACGCGGAGCCGCCGATCACCGTGCGGTTCAGCGTCGAGAAGCGCACGCCGGCCTCGCGCATGTAGTTGAGCAGGCCGAGCCACACGGTCGGCACGCCCGCGGAGAACGTCACGCGCTCGGCCTCCATCAGCTGGTACAGCGATTTCCCGTCGAGATCCTTGCCGGGCAGCACGAGCTTGCCGCCCGTGAGCGGCACCGCGTACGGCAGCCCCCATGCGTTGACGTGGAACATCGGCACGACGGGCAGCACGGCGTCCATCGCGGACAGGTTCATCGCGTCGGGGAGCGCTGCGCCGTACGCGTGCAGCACGGTCGAGCGGTTCGAATACAGCACGCCCTTCGGGTTGCCGGTCGTGCCCGACGTGTAGCAGAGCCCCGACGCCTGCTGCTCGTCGAGGCGCGGCCAGTCGTAACGGCCGTCCTCCGCTTCGACGAGCGTTTCGTAGCAGAGGAACGGCGTCGTGCCGGACGGCAGGTGCGCGGCGTCCGTCATCGCGACCCAGCCCTTCACGTGCGGGCATTGCGGCGCAATGGCCTCGACGAGCGGCGCGAAATTGATGTCGAAGAAGACGTAGCGGTCTTCCGCGTGATTGACGATGTACGCGATCTGCTCGGGAAAGAGGCGCGGATTGATCGTGTGGCACACGGCACCCATCCCGCCGATCCCGTAATACGCTTCCAGATGCCGGTAGCCGTTCCACGCCAGCGTGCCGACGCGATCGCCGGTTTCGACGCCGAGCCGCGCAAGCGCCTGCGCCAGCTGCTTCGCGCGGCGTTCGCAATCGCGGTACGTGTAGCGATGCAGGTCGCCTTCCACGCGCTTCGACACGATCTCCGTATCGCCGGCGTGGCGCGCGGCGTGAGAAATCAGCGAGGACACCAGCAACGGCATGTCCATCATCTGGCCCAGCAACGGCTTACCCATCGTCTTGTTCTCCGTGAGGATGCGAATCGGTGCCTCTGCGGCGCGCCCGTCAGCGGCCCCGGACGGGCCTGGCGCACGGTGCGCGGGCCACCATGCGGGCGGCGCGGCGCCGCCTTACAATATCGGCTTACCCAGAGGCGCTCAACATGTCGTTTTCCCGAAGCGCAGCCGATCCGGCTGACACCCTCCCCGACCTCGCCGCCACGCTCGGCGAGCCTGCCGCCGGCGCGTTCGTCACGCTCGGCGACGCGTTTCATACGCGGCTGCCGGCCGCGCCGCTGGCCGCGCCGTATGTCGTCGGCCTCTCCGGCGAAGTCGCGCAACTGCTCGATCTGCCGCCGTCGATCGCCGCGCAGCCCGGCTTCGCCGAGTTGTTCGCCGGCAACCCGACGCGCGACTGGCCCGCGCATGCGATGCCGTATGCAGCGGTGTATTCCGGCCACCAGTTCGGCGTGTGGGCCGGCCAGCTCGGCGACGGCCGCGCGCTGACGATCGGCGAGCGCACCGGCACGGACGGCCGCCGCTACGAGCTGCAGCTGAAAGGCAGCGGCCGCACGCCTTACTCGCGCATGGGTGACGGCCGCGCGGTGCTGCGCTCGTCGATCCGCGAATTCCTGTGCTCGGAAGCGATGCATCATCTCGGCATCCCGACCACGCGCGCCCTGACGGTGATCGGTTCCGACCAGCCGGTGGTGCGCGAGGAGATCGAGACGTCGGCAGTCGTCACGCGCGTGTCGGAGAGCTTCGTGCGCTTCGGCCACTTCGAGCACTTCTTCTCGAACGATCGCCCCGACCTGCTGCGCCAGCTCGCCGATCACGTGATCGACCGCTTCTATCCGGATTGCCGCCACGCCGACGATCCGTACCTCGCGCTGCTCGAGGCCGCGACGCTGCGCACGGCCGATCTCGTCGCGCAGTGGCAGGCCGTCGGCTTCTGCCACGGCGTGATGAACACCGACAACATGTCGATCCTCGGCGTGACGATCGACTACGGCCCGTTCGGCTTCGTCGATGCGTTCGACGCGAACCACATCTGCAACCACTCGGATACGAGCGGCCGCTACGCATACCGGATGCAGCCGCGCATCGCGCACTGGAACTGCTATTGCCTCGCGCAGGCGCTGCTGCCGCTTATCGGCCTGCAGCACGGCATCGCCGACGACGATGCGCGCGCCGAACGTGCAGTGGAGGACGCGCAGGCCGTGCTCGCGAAGTTCCCGGAACGCTTCGGCCCCGCGCTCGAACGTGCGATGCGCGCGAAGCTCGGCCTGGAGCTCGAACGCGAGCACGATGCCGAACTTGCCAACAAGCTGCTTGAGACGATGCATGCGAGCCATGCGGATTTCACGCTGACGTTCCGCCGGCTCGCGCAGATCTCGAAGCACGACGCGAGCCGCGACGCACCCGTGCGCGACCTCTTCATCGACCGTGAAGCATTCGACGCATGGGCGAACCTCTACCGCGCACGGCTGTCCGAGGAAACGCGCGACGACGCGGCTCGCGCGGTTGCAATGAACCGCGCGAACCCCAAATACGTGCTTCGCAACCATCTGGCCGAAGTCGCGATCCGGCGCGCGAAGGAAAAGGATTTTTCGGAAATCGAGCGGCTCGCGCAGATCCTGCGCCGCCCGTTCGACGAACAACCGGAGCATGAAGCGTACGCGGCGTTGCCGCCCGACTGGGCCGGGTCGCTCGAAGTGAGCTGCTCGTCCTGAGCCGCAACCCGCGAGTATCGCCCCATCGATCAGGAGAACCCCACATGTCCCACGATTCCGACGACAAGACCTTCCCGTACGAGAAGGACGACGCCGAGCTGCGCCGCCGGCTCACGCCGATGCAGTACGAAGTCACGCAGCATGCGGCCACCGAGCGCGCATTCACCGGCGAATACACCGACACCGAAGACGACGGCATCTACAAATGCGTCGTCTGCAGCACGCCGCTGTTCGAGTCCGGCGCCAAGTTCCACTCGGGCTGCGGCTGGCCCAGCTACTTCAAGCCGCTCAACGGCGAGGTGATCGACGAAAAGGTCGACTACTCGCACGGGATGGTGCGCGTCGAGGTGCGCTGCAACCATTGCGGCGCGCATCTCGGCCACGTCTTCGAGGACGGCCCGCGCGACAAGACCGGTTTGCGGTACTGCATCAATTCGGCTGCGTTAAACTTCGAGTCCCGACCCGAAAACGAATGAGCGGCGCCGGGCGGATTCGCGGGGCGCCCCTCGCGCCACCGCCCCGATCCGCTCCGGCGGTGCCTGGCGGGTCCCTACAACGGTGAAAGGCCGCGCAAGCGGCCTTTCACGCAGCTGCGAGCGCCATGAAATTCCTGTTCGATCTGTTTCCGATCATCCTGTTTTTTGCCGCCTTCAAGGTCTGGGGCATCTTTACCGCCACCGCCGTCGCGATCGTCGCGACGCTGGCCCAGGTCGCCTGGGTTGCCTTCCGGCACCGGAAGGTCGACACGATGCTGTGGGTCAGCCTCGGCGTGATCGTCGTTTTCGGTGGCGCCACCCTCGTCCTGCATGACGAGAAATTCATTCAATGGAAACCGACTGTGCTGTACTGGCTGTTTGCGATCGGGCTGCTCGCCGCGCGCTATGCGTTCGGCAACAACCTGATCGAGAAGATGATGGGCAAGCAGCTCACGCTGCCGCACCCCGTGTGGGACAAGCTGAACGTCGCCTGGGCGCTGTTCTTCGCGGTGCTCGGTGTCGCGAACCTGTACGTGGTGCACAACTTCACCGAATCGCAATGGGTGAACTTCAAGCTGTTCGGCACGACGGGCGCGATGGTCGTATTCATCATCCTGCAGAGCCTGTGGCTCACGAAATACCTGAAGGACGAGTGACATGACGGACGCCTTTCTCCACGCGTCGCCCGACGAACGCATCGCGCTGATCGAAGCGCGCCTCACCGCGGCGCTCGCCCCGCTGTCGCTCACCGTGCGCGACGACAGCGCGCAGCACGCGGGCCACGCCGGCGCGTCCGCCGGCGGCCACTTCACGGTCACGATCGTAGCGGCCGCCTTCGCGGGCAAGCCGCGCGTCGCGCGGCACCGGCTGGTGTATGATGCGCTCGCTGATGCGATGCAGCGCGGCATTCACGCGCTCGCGATCGTGGCTTACACGCCCGAAGAATTCAACGAATCTTCAATCTAGTCTCATTAGGAATTCCCGATGATCCTGAAATCCCCCCGCCTGTGGGTCGCGGCGGCTGCTTTTGCAGCGGCACCGGCATTTGCCCAGAACATCGCCGTCGTCAACGGCACGCCGATTCCGAAGTCGCGCGCCGACGCGATGGTGGCTCAGCTCGTCCAGCAAGGCCAGACCGACAGCCCGCAACTGCAGCAGGCCGTCCGCCAGGAACTCGTGAACCGCGAAATCCTGATGCAGGAAGCGATCCGCGAAGGCATCCCGAACCGTCCGGACGTGAAGGCGCAGGTCGCCGTCGCGCAGCAGACCGTCGTGCTGCGTTCGATGATCGAGAGCTTCCTGAAGAAGAACCAGCCGACCGACGCCGAAGTGAAGGCGCGCTACGATGACCTCGTGAAGGGCGCCGGCGGCAATCGCGAATACCACCTGCACCACATCCTCGTCAGCGACGAGCAGCAGGCGAAGGACCTGATCGCGAAGATCAAGGCCGGCGCGAAGTTCGAGGATCTCGCGAAGCAGTTCTCGAAGGATCCGGGTTCGGGCAAGAACGGCGGCGATCTCGACTGGTCCGACCCGAAGGCGTACGTACCGGAATTCGCGGCGGCCGCGCAAAAGCTGCAGAAAGGCCAGATGACCGACACGCCGGTGAAGACGCAGTTCGGCTGGCACATCATCCGTGTCGACGACGTCCGCGACATCGCCCCGCCGCCGTTCGATCAGGTGAAGCAGCAGATCGCGCAGCAGCTCGTGCAGCAGAAGCTGCAGGCGTTCGAGGAAGGTCTGCGCCAGCAGGCAAAGATCCAGTAACGCAGGCGCTCGTCGCCGATGCATCCAAAATGCCGCTCTTCGGAGCGGCATTTTTATTGCCCGCGCGGGCTGCCGGCGCATCACGATGTGCGTCAGCTCGCCCGGCAAAAGAAAAGGCCGCTCGGAAGAGCGGCCCTTCCCGTGCCGGATTCGCGCGCACCGCAAGCGCGGCAGGCTACGCGGGATAGAACACGTCGTGATAGCGAACGTCACCCGACGGCCGCGGCGCCGAATCGTCGAGCGACAGCGCGAGGAAATACTCGGGCGGCACGCCCGGGAACACGATGTCGCCGGATGGCGCAAAGCCGAACCGCGTGTAGTACGCGGGTTCGCCGAGCAGCACGCAACCGCGCGCGCCAAGCCGGCGCAATGCGTCGAGCCCCGTGCGCACCAAGCCGGCACCGATGCTCTGCCGCCGGCAATCGGGCAGCACCGCGAGCGGCGCCAGCCCGTACCAGCCCTGGCCGCCGGACGATTCTCCGCCGATCGACACCGGCGAGAACGCAACGTGCCCGATCAGGCGGCCGTCGCGCTCCGCGACGAGCGAGACGCTCAACGCACCGTCCGCCCGCAGCGTATCGACGATTCGCCGTTCGAACTGCCCACCTTCCGGCTCGCCCGCAAACGCGGCGACGATCACGCGGCCGATCGCGTCGGCCTCGCTGGCACGCGCATCGCGCAGCGTGACGACCTCGACCGGCGCGTTCGGGTCGAACATCATCCCGATCAGCCGATCCAGCGGCGCGCGTTGCGGAACACGCGCATCCACGGGCTCGCTTCACCCCAGCTTTCCGGGTGCCAGCTCATCGCGACCGTGCGATGCACGCGCTCCATGTGCGGCATCAGCACCGAGAAGCGGCCGTCGGCCGTCGTGACCGACGTGATGCCGGCCGGCGAGCCGTTCGGGTTGAACGGATAGCGCTCGGTCGCTTCGCCGCGGTGGTCGACGTAACGCATCGCGACCGCGACGCGATCGATGTCGCCCTGCTGCGAGAAGTCCGCGTAGCCTTCGCCGTGCGCGACCGCGACCGGAATCCGCGAGCCTTCCATCCCCGCGAAGAAGATCGACGGCGACTTCTGCACTTCGACGAACGAGAAGCGCGCCTCGAACTGCTCGGACTTGTTGCGCGTGAACTTCGGCCACGCTTCGGCGCCCGGGATCATCGACGCGAGGCTCGACATCATCTGGCAGCCGTTGCAGATGCCGAGCGCGAACGTGTCGGGACGTGCGAAGAAGGCCGAGAACATGTCGGCAAGGTTCGCGTTGAAGCGGACCGTCTTCGCCCAGCCTTCGCCCGCGCCCAGCACGTCGCCGTACGAGAAGCCGCCACATGCGACCGCGCCCGCGAAATCGGCGAGCGTGGCACGGCCGGCCAGCAGGTCGCTCATGTGCACGTCGTGCGCATCGAAGCCCGCGCGATCGAACGCGTAGGCCGTTTCCAGATGCGAGTTCACGCCCTGCTCGCGCAGGATCGCGACGCGCGGCCGTGCGCCCGTCGCGATGAACGGCGCGGCGATGTCATCGGCCGGATCGAAGCTCAGCACCGGCGAGATGCCCGGATCGGCCGCGTCGAGCAGCGCGTCGTATTCGGCATCCGCGCAGGCCGGGTTATCGCGCAGGCGCGCGATGCGCCAGCTCACTTCGCTCCATGCGCGATGGAGTTCGGTGCGCGGTGCGTCGAAGATCTTCTTCGCGTCGCGGTACACCTCGATCACGTCGCGATCGTTGACCGACCCGATCACGTGCGAGCACGCCGACAGGCCGAACTCGCGCAGCGCGCCGAGCACCGCGTCGCGATCGGTCGCACGCACCTGCACGACGGCGCCGAGTTCCTCGGAGAACAGCGCGCGCAGCGTGCGATCCTCGCGGCGGCCGCTCGTCTGCTTCGCCCAGTCCTTTGCGTCGCCGTAGTCGGATTCGTGATTCGGGTCGAGCGTCAGCATGTCGACGTTCAGCGACACGCCCGCGTGGCCCGCGAACGCCATTTCGCACACCGTCGCCCACAGGCCGCCGTCCGAGCGGTCGTGGTACGCCAGCAGCTTGCCTTGCGCATTCAGCGACTGGATCGCGTTGAAGAAGCGCTTCAGGTCTTCCGCATCGTCGACGTCCGGCGTCGTGTCGCCGACCTGCTGCGTAACCTGCGCGAAGATGCTGCCGCCCATCCGGTTCTTGCCGCGGCCGAGATCGATCGCGATCAGCACGCTGTCGCCCGCGTCGGCGATGCGGCGCAGTTGCGGCGTCAGGTGACGGCGCACGTCCTCGACCGGTGCGAACGCGGAGATGATCAGCGACACCGGCGACACCACTTCCTTCGCAACGCCCTGCTCATCCCACTTCGTCTTCATCGACAGCGAATCCTTGCCGACCGGGATGCCGATCCCGAGCGCCGGGCACAGCTCCATGCCGATCGCCTTGACCGTGTCGAACAGCGCGGCGTCCTCGCCGGCCGTGCCGCATGCCGCCATCCAGTTCGCCGACAGCTTCAGCTTGTCGAGCGCCGCGATCGGCGCGCTCACGATGTTCGTGATCGCCTCGCCGACCGCCATGCGGCCCGATGCCGGCGCATTGATCACGGCGAGCGGCGTGCGCTCGGCCATCGTCATCGCCTCGCCCTTGAAGCCCGCGTAGTCGAGCGCGGTGATTGCGCAGTCGGCCACCGGCACCTGCCACGGGCCGACCATCTGGTCGCGCACCGACGTGCCGCCGACTGAGCGGTCGCCGATCGTGATCAGGAACGACTTGCTGCCGACCGTCGGGTGCTTCAGCACGTCGACGGCGACCGCCGACAATGCGATGCCCGTCACGTCGACCGGCGCGCGCTCGGTCGTCACGCGGGTGACGTCGCGATGCATGCGCGGCGGCTTGCCGAGCAGCACTTCCATCGGCATGTCGACCGGGTATTCATCGGCGCCCGTCGCTTCGTCGTCGACGAGCTTCAACTGGCGTTCGTCGGTCGCGACACCGACCACCGCGAACGGGCAGCGCTCACGGGCGCAAATCGCCTCGAAGCGCGGCAGGTCGGCCGGCGCGATCGCCAGCACGTAGCGCTCCTGCGCTTCGTTCGACCAGATTTCGCGCGGCGACAGGCCCGACTCCTCGAGCGCGACCTTGCGCAGTTCGAAGCGCGCACCCTTGCCCGCACCGTCGACGATCTCGGGGAACGCGTTCGACAGGCCGCCCGCGCCGACGTCGTGGATGCTCAGGATCGGGTTTTCCGCGCCGAGCTGCCAGCAGCCGTTGATCACTTCCTGGGCGCGACGCTCGATTTCCGGGTTGCCGCGCTGCACCGAGTCGAAGTCGAGTTCGGCCGTGTTCGCGCCGGTCGCCATCGAGCTCGCGGCGCCGCCGCCCATGCCGATGCGCATGCCCGGGCCGCCGATCTGGATCAGCAGCGAGCCGGCCGGCACGTCGTGCTTGTGCGTATGTTGGTCGGCGATGTTGCCGAGACCGCCCGCGATCATGATCGGCTTGTGATAGCCGTGCACCTTCCCGCCGACGTTCTGCTCGTACACGCGGAAATAGCCGCCGAGGTTCGGACGGCCGAATTCGTTGTTGAACGCGGCGCCGCCGAGCGGGCCGTCGATCATGATCTGCAGCGGCGACGCGATGCGGTCCGGGCGGCCGTACGGGCCGTGCGCTTCGTTCGGGTTGCGCTCGGCAACCGGCTGCGCCGCGTCACGATCGTTTTCCCACGGCTGGCGGGCATCGGGCAGATCGAGGTTCGACACGGTGAAACCGGTGAGGCCGGCCTTCGGGCGCGCACCGCGGCCCGTCGCGCCTTCGTCGCGGATCTCGCCGCCCGCGCCGGTCGCCGCCCCCGGGAACGGCGAGATCGCCGTCGGGTGGTTGTGCGTCTCGACCTTCATCAGCGTGTGCGTGAGCTCGGTGTGGCGGCCATAACGTTCACCCGGCTCGCCGGCCGCGCCCGTCTTGCGCGGGAACCAGCGTTCGGCTTCGGCACCGACCATGATCGACGAGTTGTCCGAATACGCGACGATCGTGCCTTGCGGGTTCAGCTTCTCGGTGTTGCGGATCATCGCGAACAGCGACATGTCCTGCGCTTCGCCGTCGATCGTCCACTGCGCGTTGAAGATCTTGTGGCGGCAGTGCTCGCTGTTCGCCTGCGCGAACATCATCAGTTCGACGTCGGTCGGGTTGCGCTCGAGCTTGCGGAACGCGTCGACCAGGTAGTCGATCTCGTCGTCGGCGAGCGCGAGGCCCAGCTCGACGTTCGCGCGCTCCAGCGCGCCGCGGCCGACGCCCAGCACGTCGACGGTCGCGAGCGGCTTGGCCGGCAGTTCGTCGAACAGGTGCTTCGCGTCGTCGCGCGCCGCAACCACGCTTTCGGTCATCCGGTCATGCAGCGCGGCCGCGACGGCTGCGCGCGCGTCGTCCGACAGCGCCTTCTTGCCGCCGAGCAGGCCCGACTTCAGCGTGACCGTGAATTCGACGCCGCGCTCGATGCGGCGCACCTGTGTGAGGCCGCAATGCTGCGCGATGTCGGTCGCCTTGCTCGCCCACGGCGAGACCGTGCCGAAGCGCGGCAGCACGACGAAGGTCTCGGCCGTGCCCTTCTCGGCCGCCGGCTCGAACGGCGCGCCGTAGTGCATCAGCGCGTCGATGCGCGCGCTGTCGTCGGCCGACAGCGGTTCGGCCGCATTGACGAAGTGCAGGAACTGCCCGCGCACCGCGACGATGTTGGCGTCGATTTGCCTGAGCGTGTCGAGCAGACGGGTTTGACGGAAATCGGAGAGGGCCGAAGCGCCGGGAAAACACGAGAAGTGAGCCATGGGCTGGACTGACGTCGATGAGTCGCGCGAGGTGGCGACGTGGGGCGAAAGGAAGGCCGTAATTATACCCGGAAGTCGGTCGCCCCAGACCGGCCAATCGGTAGCCCGCGTGCACCGCGACGGTGCCACGGGGCGCGCCGCGTCCGTCACGCCCGTCGGGCGGCCCCGCGCGGGCGCGGCAGCCGGCGGCCATGGCGCGGCTGCACGGTCCGTGCTCGCCCGGCGCCGGTTCCCGCGATTTTGGCGCTATCATTCCGGGTTCACCGGGCCGGGGCCCTCAGCGAATTCTCACCGGGCGGCGCACGCGCGCCGCCCGTCATCGAAGCAATCCATGGATGTCATCGTCATAGGCGGCGGAATCAGCGGCGTCGCCACCGCCTACCAGTTGCGCGCGGCCGGCCATCGCGTGTGCGTGGTCGAACGTCACGCCACCGTCGCACAGGGTGCGACCTACGGCGACGGCGGCGCGCTGCTGCCGAGCCCGCTCGACGTCTGGTTCGGCCCGACCTTCATGCGCCAGCGCCAGCCGCGCGACAGCGGCATCGTCTACAAGCCGGGCTTCAACGGCGGCGTGCGCCGCTTCGTCAAGCAACTCGGCACGTTGCGCGAACCCGACGCGTTCGCCGCCCAGTACGCGCGGCTGCGCCCGCTGATCGATGCGTCGCGCGACACGCTCGCCGACATCGAGACGCGCCTCGAACTCGAATTCGAACAGAAGCCCGGCATCCTGCACGTGGTGCGCGATCCGCGCGACTGGGAGGCGATGCAGCCCGCACTCGATCTGCTGCGCACGCTCGACCAGCCGTACCGCCTGCTCTCCGCCGACGAATGCGCCGCGCTCGAGCCGTCGGTGCCGGCCGAACCCGGCTTCGCCGGCGGCGTGCTGCTCGAGACCGAGCGCACCGGCAATTGCCCGCTGTTCGCGAAACTGGTCAAGCAGACGCTCGACGAGCATGGCGTGCAGTTCCGCTTCGGCGCGGAAGTCGCCGCGATCCGCGCCGACACCGGCCGTGCCGCGGTCGAACTCGTCCCGCCCGGCGACCGGCGCGCGTCGAACGCACGCGAGGTCGACGTGATTTCCGCCGATGCGATCGTGGTCGCCGCCGGCGCCGGCAGCCTGCCACTGCTCGACCGGCTCGGCTGGCGCCTGCCGCTGCACCCGGTGCGCGTCCATACGCTCACCGCGCCGGTCGCCTATGAAGAACACGCGCCGCACCTGAACGTCATCGATTCGATCAAGCGGATCTCGATCACGCGCACCCACCAGCGGCTGCGCGTCGGCGGCGGCGCCGTGCTGCAGAGCCTGCCCGACACCGCGAAGCCGCTCGCGGAGCCGCTGTCCGAGGCCGCGCTCGCCTTGCTCGGCCAGGCCGTCCACGACTGGGTACCCGGCGCCGCGCGGATCTCCGCTGCGTTGTCGTGGCAAGGCACTCAGTTGCTGTCACCGGACGGCCTGCCGGTCGTCGGTCCGACCCCGCATCCGCGCGTGTTCGTCAATTTCGGACACGGCCCGGCCGGCTGGGGGCTCGCATGCGGGTCTGCTAAAGTGGTGACCGACTATCTGGGCGGCGACGTGCAGCACTGGCCCGCCGACACGCTCGCCGCGCTGCGCGCCGGGCGCTTCACGACCTGACCGCCGCGGGCCCGTCCCCGGCGGCCTCCTAGCCAGCCGCCACGACCCCGCGATGACCGTTAATACCCGCCCGCTTCCCGATTCCGATCCGATCGCGCTGCTGCGCGTCGCCGACCTGCGCACAACCGAAACCGACGCCGCGGCCGTGCTGCCGCCGCATACGCTGATGGGTCGCGCCGGCGCCGCCGCCGCGCACTGGCTGTCCGAGCGCATGGCCGGCGACGACCGCCCCGTGTGGTTCGCGGTCGGCCCGGGCAACAACGGCGGCGACGCGCTGGTTGCAGCCGCCCACCTCCAGCAGCTTGGCGTCGCCACGCAAGCGTGGATGCCGGTGCCGGTGAAACCGGACGACGCGCAATGGGCGCTTGGCCTCGCGCGCGCAGCCGGCGTACCGCTGTCCGCCGCACCGCCTGCTTCGCTGGACGGCTTTGCATGGGTCGTCGACGGGCTGTTCGGCATCGGTCTCGGCCGCGCGCTCGACGGCGCATTCGCCGAGCAGGCCCGGCGCATCGCCGCGCATGCGCGCAGCGGCGGCCAGGTGCTCGCACTCGATGTACCGAGCGGGCTCGACAGCGATACGGGCCGGATCGTCGGCGCGGGTGTCGCTGTCGCCGCCACCCATACGCTCACCTTCATCGCCGCGAAGCCGGGCCTCTACACCGGCGAGGGTCGTGATCTCGCCGGCGAGATCGACGTCGCATCGCTCGACGTCTCGCCGCCGGCCGCGCCGGCCATCGTGCTGAACGCGCCCGAGCGGTTCGCCGCCGCCCTGCCCCCGCGCGCATTCGCGTCCCACAAGGGCACGTTCGGCAGTCTCGCGGTACTCGGCGGCGACACGGGCATGGGCGGTGCGCCGATCCTGGCCGCCCGCGCCGCGCTGTTCGCCGGTGCCGGCAAGGTGCACGTCGGCTTCCTCGGCGCCGGCGCGCCGCCGTACGACCCGCCGTTTCCCGAACTGATGCTGCATCCGGCTGACGGCCTCGATCTCGGCGCGATGACCGCCATCGCGGCCGGCTGCGGGCTGGGTACGCGCCAGGCCGCGGCGACGCTCGTGCGCGACGTGCTCGCACACGATGCCGCAACGCTGCTCGATGCCGATGCGCTGAACCTCGTCGCCACACATGCCGATCTCGCGGCCGCCGTCGCTACGCGCGGTACGCGCGGCAATCCGTGCGTGCTGACGCCGCACCCGCTCGAAGCCGCCCGGTTGCTCGGCAGCGACACGGCGACGATCCAGCACGACCGTGTCGCCGCCGCGCAGGCGCTCGCGGCGCGTTATGTAGCGAACGTCGTGCTGAAAGGCTCGGGCACGGTGATTGCGGCGCCGGACGGCCGCGTGACGATCAATCCGACCGGCAATGCGGCGCTCGCCACGGGCGGCACCGGCGACGTGCTCGGCGGACTGATCGGCGCGTTGCTCGCGCAGCGCGTCGCGCCATACGAAGCGGCGCTCGCGGGCGTCTACCTGCACGGCCTCGCGGCCGACACGCTGACCGCGCACGGCACCGGCCCGGCCGGACTCACGGCCGGCGAACTCGCGCCGATGGTGCGCACGCTGATCAATCGCCTTTTTTACGCGTCGCCGCGCGCCGACACATAAGGCCGCTATACTGACTGCCCCGCCGCACGGCGGGCCCTCTCGTCCGCCGGCCTTCCGATCCCGATGAGCCGGCGCGGCATTCCTCCCGATTCACGCTTCACTCGAACCGCCATGACGCTGAATTCGCTCCCCGCCTGGACTGCCCTTCAATCCCACTTCGAGCAAATCCGCCATGCTCGCCTGCGCGACTGGTTCGCGCCGGAAAACGACCACGCGCCGACGCGTGCCGAACGCTTCACGCTCGCGGGCGGCGGCCTCGCGGCCGATTTCTCGAAGAACCGCATCAATGACGAGACGCTGCGCCTGCTCGTGCAGCTCGCGCGCGACGCGGGCGTCGAAGCACGCCGCGACGCGATGTTCGCGGGCGAGATCGTCAACCCGACAGAAGGCCGTGCCGCGCTGCACACCGCGCTGCGCGCGACCGATCCGCAAGCGCCGTTCCACGCGCAGATCAGCGCCGAGCGCGCGAAGATGGCGACCTTCGCGCGCGCCGTGCGCAGCGGCACGTGGACGGGCTACACCGGCAAGCGCATCCGCCATGTGATCAACATCGGCATCGGCGGCTCCGATCTCGGGCCGAAGATGGTCGTGCATGCGCTGCATCACGTCGCGACGCCTGACATCACCACGCACTTCGTATCGAACGTCGACGGCGCCGATCTCGCGCGCGTGCTCGAACAGGTCGACCCGGAAGAAACGCTCGCGATCATCGTGTCGAAGACCTTCACGACGCTCGAGACGATGACGAACGCGCGCTCGCTGCGCGACTGGTTCATCGCACGCGGCTGTCCCGAGGAAGCGCTCGCGAAGCACTTCGTCGGCGTGTCGGCGAACCCGGCCGAAGTCGTGAAGTTCGGCATCGCCGCGGACAACGTGTTCGAAATGTGGGACTGGGTCGGCGGCCGCTATTCGCTGTGGTCGGCAGTCGGCCTGTCGATCATGATCGCGATCGGCCCGGAGCAGTTCGACGAGCTCCTGGCCGGCGCGAATGACATGGACCGTCATTTCCGCGAAGCGCCGCTCGAGCGGAACCTGCCCGTGCTGCTCGGCCTGATCGGTATCTGGTACCGGAATTTCTTCGGTTCGCAGAGCTATCTCGTCGCACCGTATTCGGAAGCGCTGCACTACCTGCCGTCATACCTGCAGCAGCTCGAAATGGAGAGCAACGGCAAATCCGCGCGCCTGGACGGCACCTTCGTCGACTACCCGACCTCCGCGGTCACGTGGGGCGAGCCGGGAACCAACGGCCAGCACGCGTTCTTCCAGATGCTGCACCAGGGCCCGACGATCGTGCCGATCGACTTCATCGCGGTGCTGACACCCGAGCATCCGCTCGCGAGCCATCATCCGAAGCTGCTGGCGAACTGCTTTGCGCAGAGCGAGGCGCTGATGCTCGGCCGCACGCTCGACGAAGCGCGCAAGGTCGCGGGGCCGGGCAAGGAGGCGCTCGCGCCGCATCTGACGTTCCCCGGCAACCGCCCGACGACGACGCTGCTCGTCGATGCGCTGACGCCGCGCACGCTTGGCGCGCTGATCGCGCTGTACGAACACAAGGTGCTCGTGCAGGCAACGGTGTGGGACATCAATCCGTTCGACCAGTGGGGCGTCGAGCTCGGCAAGATTCTCGGGAAGGTGGTGGAAGCCGACCTGACGGCCGAGTCGGTCGATCCGGCGAAGCACGACTCGTCGACCACCGCGCTGATCGAGCGCGCCCGTGCGGCGCTGAAGCGCTGATGCGCTGAGGTATCGGCGTCATGCAGAGGCCGGCCGCGCAGCCCTGCTTGCGCGGCCGGCCGCTCGATTCAGGTGCCGCGCCGCTCCGTGTGCGGCTCGACGATGCGTCCGGCGTCGATCGTCACGGTCGTCGCACAGCGGCGTGCAAGTTCGACATCGTGCGTGACAAGCACGAGCGTGGCGCCATGTGTGCGGTTCAGTTCGAACATCAGGTCGATGACCGCATGGCCCGTGGCTGCATCGAGGCTACCGGTCGGCTCGTCGGCAAACAGGATCGCCGGGCGCGTGACGAATGCGCGCGCAAGCGCGACACGCTGCTGCTCGCCCCCGGACAACAGCTTCGGATAATGCGCGGTACGCTCGCCGAGACCGACCTGTACGAGCAGCGCCCGGGCACGATCGGCTGCTTCACGCGCGCTGATGCCACCCTGCAGCTCGAGCGGCAGCATCACGTTCTCGAGCGCCGTGAGGTGCGGCATCAACTGGAACGACTGGAACACGAAGCCGACTGCGCCGTTGCGCAGTGCCGCGCGCGCATCCTCGTCAAGCTGGTCGAGCGCACGACCGAGCAGGCGAACCGTGCCGCTCGTCGCGCTGTCCAACCCGGCAAGCAGGCCGAGCAGCGTCGATTTACCCGACCCCGACGCGCCGACGATCGCGAGGCTGCTGCCCGGCTGCACGGCGAGCGTGATGCCGTCGAGGATCGTCAGCTCGCCCGTTGCATCGGCGACCCGCTTGCATACGTCATGGACTTCGATGATCGGATCGGTAATCTTGAACATGGACACGACATTTCGCTGGAAAAGACGCGCGGCATTCGCCGCGCTGCTGGGCACCCTGCTCGCGGCTACCGTGCCGGCACGCGCCGCAACGACGCCGGCAGCGACATCGGGCCAGCCCGTGATCGTCGTGCTCGGCGACAGCCTGTCGGCCGAATACGGGCTGCCGCGTGACACCGGCTGGGTAGCATTGCTGCGGCAACGGCTCACGACCGAGCGAATCGATTATAGCGTCGCGAACGCCAGCGTCAGCGGCGACACCACGAGCGGCGGCCGTGCGCGGCTGCCCGCGGTGCTGCAGCGGCTCAAGCCGGCGATCGTCGTCGTCGAGCTCGGGTCGAACGATGCGCTGCGCGGCGTGCCGCTCGCAACGACAGAACAGAACCTGCGCGACATCATCGCCGGTGCGCGACAGGCGCGGGCGAAAGTCGTGCTGGTCGGCATGTATGTGCCGCCCAATTACGGCCCCGACTACACGCAGAAGTTCCACGCCGTCTATACGCGACTGTCGAAGGATCTCGGCGTGCCGCTCGTGCCGTTCCTGCTGGCCGGCATCGAGAACAAGCCGGAGTTGTTCCAGGCCGACCAGATGCACCCTGCACAGCAGGCGCAAGGCATTCTGCTCGACAACGTCTGGCCGGCGCTGAAACCGCTGCTCGGCAAGCCGCGCGGCTGACGCTGCCGCCCCGCCGGAAAACAAAAAGCCCCGCATCAAGCGGGGCTTTTTGTTGCGTGCGAAACGACGCTCAGTTGTCGCCGTCCTGCGACTGGCTGGCCGTCGAGCCGTACAGCTTCACCTTAGAGCGATCACGCAGCGCGGCGAGATACGCTTCGCCTTCGCTCTGCGCATCGACCTGCGCCATCTGCTGCTGCGCGGCGGCCAGTTGCTGCGGATCGACCGCCGAGCCCGGGATCACCGCGTTCACGCGGTAGATCGCGTAGCCGTCCGCGCCGAGGTCGACACCGACATATGCCGGCAGCGTCTTCGCGTCGACCTTGTACACGGCGCTCAGTGCAGCCGGCGTCAGGCCCTGCGACTGCGTGCGCGAGACCTTCTGCGCAGCCGCGAACCCGTCGACCGACTTCGACTTCTGCAGTTCGGCGAGCTTCGTCGCGCCGTCCTTCTTCGCGAGTTCCGCAGCCTGCTCGGCAACGACCTTCTGGCGCACGACATCCTTGATCGCGCCGAGTGCGGGTACGGCGGCCGGCTTGTAGTCGGTTACGCGCGCCGAGATCAGCGTGTTGTTGCCGACGTCGATCGCCTGCGTGT
Source organism: Burkholderia sp. 4NA327C6 (assembly GCF_005502655.1). NCBI lineage: Bacteria > Pseudomonadati > Pseudomonadota > Betaproteobacteria > Burkholderiales > Burkholderiaceae > Burkholderia > Burkholderia sp. 4NA327C6. The sequence goes on from NZ_SCNZ01000003.1 coordinate 124,248, forward strand.
TGTTCTGGTTCTTCACCGCGTCATTCGCGAATACGGCGGCCAGGAACTTCGGATTGTTCAACGGGCTCGTCGGCGGCAACTGCGGATTCGGCGTCGGCGTGACGGTGGCCGTCTGGATCGTCAGCTTGTACTTGTCCGCGGCCGGCTGCAGCGTCTTCGCCTTCTCGTAGACGGTGGACGTGAAGCCTTCCGCGTTGTCCGTGAATGCCTTCGATGCGTACTGCTGCTTGAGCTCGACCGCGATCTGGTCCTTCACGTCGGCGAACGGCTTGACCGCCGCCGGCTTCACTTCCGTTGCCTTCAGGATGTGGAAGCCCAGATCCGACTGCACGATACCGCTCACGTCGCCCTGCTTGAGCGCGAACGCGGCATCGTCGAACGCCTTGCCGCCCGCCGTCGAGCCGCGCGTGATGAAGCCGAGGTCACCGCCCTTCGCCGCCGACGGCGCATCCTGCGAGCTCTTCTGCGCGATCTGCGCGAACTGGTCCGGATGCGCCTTCACGTCGACCAGCAGCTGCTCGGCCTTCGTCTTCGCTGCAGCCTTGTCGGCCGCGCTTGCGCTGCCCGGCGCGGCGATGAAGATGTGGCTCACGCGCACCTGTGCTTCGGTGCGGAAGTGCGTCGGATTGTCGTCGTAGAACTTCTTGATGTCCGCATCGGTCGGCTGCGCGCTCGCGGCGGCGGCGGCCGGCGAATAGACGAGGTACTGGATCGTCGCGGTCTCCGGCGTCGCGAAGCTCTGCTTGTGCGCGTCATAGTACGCGGCGAGCTGCGCATCGGTCGGCTGGACCTTCGCGGCGAAGTCGCTCGTCTTCAGCACGAGCGCCTGCACTTCGCGCTGCTGCGCGGCGAGTTCGGACAGGCGTTGGGCGAGGCTCTTCGGTGTGAATGCGCTCGATACGATGCTGGCCGGAATCTGTTGCAGCGAGAGGCTGTAGCGCACGCGCTCCTGATACTGCTCGGGCGTCATCCCCTGGAACGACAGCAGTTGCGCATAGCGCTCGACGTCGATCGAACCGTCGGGCTTCTTCAGCGACGCGATCATCGGGTCGCTCATCAGCGCGTCGCGCACGGCGTTGTCGGATGCGGTCAGATGCAGACGTTGGGTCTCGTCGGCCAGCACGCGTTGCTGGATCAGGCCGTCGAGCACCTGCTTGCGGTGCTCGGGCGTATCGAACATCTTGATGTCGAACTGCCCGCCGAGCGCCTGACGCGCCTGGTCGATCTGCTGGCGGAACGCGCCGTCGAATTCGACCCGCGTGATCTTGTGCCCGTTGACTGCCGCGACGTTCGCGCTATCGTCGAAGAAACCGCGGAAGCCTTGGATCCCGACGAAACCCAGCCCCGGCAACACGATCAGGAGCAGGAGCGCCATCATCAGGCGCTGGTGATTACGGAAGAAATCGAGCATGCGTGACGGGAAAATTGGACAAAACGACCGATATTACAACATACGGGGTGGGACGGGAGAAAAGCAGACGCACTGCGGGCAAGTACGGCGGAGCAAACAGGCGCATAAAACGAAAATGTCCGCACAAGGCGGGCACTTTCGTTTGTTTGGCGGAGCGGGACGGGACTCGCCTGCATCCTGCGGGCCGCGGATGCGCGTGCACGCGCATCCCTTCGAGTCCCGCCGGAAGCCGCGCAAGCTTCCTTCACTCCGCAGTCACGCGCCCGCCAGCGGGCGCAACCGAAAACGCAAATGAAAAAGCCCGCACGAGGCGGGCTTTTTCATTTTCTGGCGGAGCGGACGGGACTCGCCTACATCCTGCAGGCCGCGGATGCGCGTGCACGCGCATCCCTTCGAGTCCCGCCGGAAGCTGCGCAGGCAGCTTCCTCCACTCCGCAGTCACGCGCCCGCAAGCGGGCGCAACCGGAAACGCAAATGAAAAAGCCCGCACGAGGCGGGCTTTTTCATTTTCTGGCGGAGCGGACGGGACTCGAACCCGCGACCCCCGGCGTGACAGGCCGGTATTCTAACCGACTGAACTACCGCTCCTTGGTCTGGCTGAATCAGGAAACTGGTGGGTGCTGAGGGGTTCGAACCCCCGACCTACGCCTTGTAAGGGCGCCGCTCTACCAGCTGAGCTAAGCACCCGTTTCCGATTCGTTCTGGCTGCGATCTGCGTTTCGGCATCAACAACCAGCGAGCCCGCAAGTTTAATTCATCCGCGATCATTTTGCAAAGCCCCGGCGCGAATTTTTTAAACGTTCGCGCGCACGATTCGGCGACGCATAAAAAAACCCGCGGCCATGCCGCGGGTTTCGTGAACAACCGTCAGGAACGACGGTGTCCGGATGCTCAGTGCTTGACGAATTCCGTCGAGCCGGCGTCCTTCGCCGCATCGGCGACCGGTGCCGCCGCCTTCGCCTCTTCTTCCGGCGGCAGCGGGGTCGGCGAACGCTCGAGCGCGAGTTCCAGCACCTTGTCGATCCAGCGGACCGGCACGATCTCGATCGCGTTCTTCACGTTGTCCGGAATCTCGGCGAGATCCTTCACGTTCTCTTCGGGGATCAGCACGAGCTTGATGCCACCGCGATGCGCGGCGAGCAGCTTCTCCTTCAGACCACCGATCGGCAGGACTTCCCCACGCAGCGTGATTTCGCCCGTCATCGCGACATCGGCACGCACGGGGATACCCGTCAGCACCGACACCAGCGCGGTCGTCATCGCACCGCCCGCGGACGGACCGTCCTTCGGCGTCGCGCCTTCCGGCACGTGAATGTGGATGTCCTGCTTCTCGAACGCTTCGTCCTTGATGCCGAGACGCCGCGAGCGCGAGCGCACGACCGAACGTGCCGCCTCGACCGACTCCTTCATCACGTCGCCGAGCGAACCCGTACGGATCACGTTGCCCTTGCCCGGCATCACCGCGGCTTCGATCGTCAGCAGATCGCCACCGACTTCCGTCCACGCGAGGCCCGTCACCTGACCGACCTGGTTTTCCTTCGCCGCGAGGCCGAAGTCGTACTTGCGTACGCCGAGGAACGTATCGAGGTTTTCGCCGTCGACCTTGATCGCGCCCGATGCCTTCTTCAGCAGCAGCATCTTCACGACCTTGCGGCAGATCTTCGACACTTCCCGCTCGAGCGAACGCACACCGGCTTCGCGCGTGTAGTAGCGGATGATGTCGCGGATCGCCTGCTCGGTGACCTCGATCTCGCCTTCCTTCAGCCCGTTGTTCTTCTTCTGCTTCGGCAGCAGGTAACGCTGGGCGATGCTGACCTTCTCGTCTTCCGTGTAACCCGACAGGCGGATCACTTCCATCCGGTCGAGCAGCGGCGGCGGGATGTTCAGCGAGTTCGACGTCGCGACGAACATCACGTCCGACAGGTCGAAGTCGACTTCGATGTAGTGGTCGGCGAACGTGTGGTTCTGTTCCGGATCGAGCACTTCGAGCAGCGCCGACGACGGATCGCCGCGGAAATCCATGCCCATCTTGTCGACTTCGTCGAGCAGGAAGAGCGGATTGCGCACGCCGACCTTCGTGAGGCTCTGCAGGATCTTGCCCGGCATCGAACCGATGTACGTACGACGGTGGCCACGGATCTCGGCTTCGTCACGCACGCCGCCGAGCGCCATCCGGACGAACTTGCGGTTCGTCGCGCGGGCGATCGACTGGCCGAGCGAGGTCTTGCCGACGCCCGGGGGCCCGACGAGGCACAGGATCGGCGCCTTCACCTTGTCGACGCGCTGTTGCACCGCGAGATACTCGAGGATGCGTTCCTTCACCTTCTCGAGGCCGAAGTGATCCTCGTCGAGCACCTGCTCGGCGTTCGACAGGTCGTTGTTGACCTTGCTCTTCTTGCGCCACGGCAGGCCGATCAGCGTGTCGATGTAGTTGCGCACGACGGTCGCTTCCGCCGACATCGGCGACATCAGCTTCAGCTTCTTCAGCTCGGCGTCAGCCTTCTTCTTGGCTTCCTTCGGCATGCGCGCGGCGTTGATGCGCTTCTCGAGTTCCTCGAGATCCGCACCTTCCTCGCCTTCGCCCAGTTCCTTCTGGATCGCCTTGACCTGTTCGTTCAGGTAGTACTCGCGCTGGCTCTTTTCCATCTGGCGCTTCACGCGCCCGCGGATGCGCTTTTCGACCTGCAGGATGTCGATCTCGGCTTCGAGCTGCGCGAGCAGGTGCTCGAGGCGCTCGATGACCGGGAACATCTCGAGGATGTGCTGCTTCTGGTCGAGCTTCAGCGGCAGGCGCTCGGCGATCATGTCGGCGAGGCGGCCCGCTTCGTCGATACCCGACAGCGATGTGAGGATCTCCGGCGGGATCTTCTTGTTCAGCTTCACGTACTGGTCGAACTGCGACACGATCGCGCGGCGCAGCGCTTCCGTTTCAGCGCTGTCGGCGTGATCGGGCTCGAGCGGCATCACGTCGCAGGAGAATTGCGTTTCCTGCTCTTCGATCGACAACGCCTTCGCGCGCTGCAGGCCCTCGACGAGCACCTTCACGGTGCCGTCCGGCAGCTTCAGCATCTGCAGGATGTTGGCGATACAACCGACCTCGTACATGTCCTTTTCAGTCGGTTCGTCCTTGGCCGCGGTCTTCTGGGCGACGAGCATGATGTGCTTGCCGCCTTCCATCGCTGCTTCGAGGGCCTTGATCGATTTCGGCCGGCCCACGAAGAGCGGAATCACCATGTGCGGGAAAACGACGACATCCCGCAGCGGCAGCAGCGGGAGCGTGATGCGTTCCGGCGGGAGAAGTTGGGTGCCTGACATTTCATTTCCCCATGAGTGGAATCAATTGTTCGGTAATTGAGGCCGCCACAACGAATTGCAAGCCTTCAAGTGCGGGAAATATTCGGTAAGAAAGTAACCACCGCGTGTCGAGTCAGAGTTACCCACAAGATAAACGAAAAAAAGCCGCCCACGGTCTCATGAACGGCCTTTTTCGCAGAACATCGTCGGCAAGCCGGTCAGTTCGAACCCGCCACCTTCGGCGTGTCCTCGTAGATCAGCAAAGGCTTGCCGTCGCCATCGATGACGTTCTCGTCGATGATGACCTTGCTGACCCCTTTCATCGTGGGCAGTTCGTACATCACGTCGAGCAACGCCTGTTCGATGATCGAACGCAAACCGCGCGCGCCGGTCTTGCGGCGGATCGCCTTGCGGGCGACTGCCTGCAGTGCGCCCGGCCGGATTTCCAGCTCGACGCGCTCCATCGCGAACAGCTTGTGATATTGCTTGACGAGCGCGTTCTTCGGCTCGACCAGGATCTTCATCAGCGCGGCTTCATCGAGCTTGCCGAGCGTCGCGACCACCGGCAGGCGGCCGATCAATTCGGGGATCAGACCGAATTTGATCAGGTCTTCCGGCTCCGTTTCGCGCAGCACTTCGCCCGCGTCGCGTTCCTGCTTGCTCTTGACCGTCGCGCCGAAGCCGATGCCGGTTTTCTCGGTACGGTCGGTGATCACCTTTTCGAGGCCGTCGAATGCACCGCCGCAGATGAACAGGATGTTGGTCGTATCGACCTGGATGAAATCCTGGTTCGGGTGCTTGCGGCCACCCTGCGGCGGCACCGACGCCATCGTGCCCTCGACGAGCTTCAGCAGCGCCTGCTGGACGCCCTCGCCCGACACGTCGCGCGTGATCGACGGGTTGTCCGACTTGCGGCTGATCTTGTCGATTTCGTCGATGTAGACGATCCCGCGCTGGGCCTTGTCGACTTCGTAGTTGCAGTTCTGCAACAGCTTCTGGATGATGTTCTCGACGTCCTCGCCGACGTAGCCGGCTTCGGTCAGCGTCGTCGCATCGGCAATCACGAACGGCACGTTGAGCAACCGCGCGAGCGTCTGCGCGAGCAGCGTCTTGCCGGAGCCCGTCGGGCCGATCAGCAGGATGTTGCTCTTCGACAGTTCGACGTCGTCCTTCTTGTCGAGATGCTTCAGGCGCTTGTAGTGGTTGTACACGGCCACCGCGAGGATCTTCTTCGCACGCTCCTGGCCGATCACGTACTGATCGAGGATGTCGCGGATTTCCTGCGGGCTCGGGAGATCCGACCGGGACAGGCTGGCCTCGACGCCGGCGGCAGCCGCCTCGTCGCGAATGATTTCGTTGCAGAGGTCGATGCATTCATCGCAGATGAACACCGACGGACCCGCGATGAGTTTTTTCACCTCATGCTGGCTCTTTCCGCAAAACGAGCAATACAACAGCTTCTCGCTGTTCGAACCTTTTTTGTCCGCCATGAATGTAGAGCCTCCGGACAGGTAGATGACATGATACGCCGAATGCCCCGACTGCCGCGCCTAGGGCGCGACCGGAGCCGGCTGGATGCGCTTGCCGCAGATGCTCAGGGCGTACGGGACGTTGCAGGGGCGCCGCCCGAATCGGGGCGGCACCCTACTTAAGCTCACGGACGCTTCAGCAGCACCTGATCGATCAGCCCGTATGCCTTCGCGTCCTCGCTCGACATGAAGTTATCACGGTCGGTGTCGCGCGCGATGCGTTCGACGTCCTGGCCCGTGTGCTGCGCGAGCAACTGGTTCAGCCGCTCCTTCAGGTAGAGGATTTCGCGTGCCTGGATCTCGATGTCGGATGCCTGGCCGCGTGCGCCGCCGAGCGGCTGGTGAATCATCACGCGCGAGTTCGGCAGCGCGAAACGCTTGCCCTTCGCACCCGACGCGAGCAGGAACGCGCCCATGCTGGCCGCGAGGCCCATGCACAGCGTCGACACGTCCGGCTTGATGAACTGCATCGTGTCGTAGATCGCCATGCCGGCCGACACCGACCCGCCCGGGCTGTTGATGTACAGGCTGATGTCCTTGTCGGGATTCTCGCTCTCGAGGAACAGCAGCTGCGCAACCACGAGGTTGGCGGTCTGGTCGTTCACTTCGCCGACCATGAACACCAGGCGCTCCTTCAGGAGACGCGAGTAGATATCGTACGAACGCTCGCCGCGGCCGCTCGTTTCGACGACGATCGGCACCAGCCCCAGCGCTTGCGCCTCGAAACCCTGCGGCGCGTTCGAAGCAAGCATGTCCAGCAATTCAGCGCGAGTGATCATTCAATGAACCTTGTTCGAATGGAAAATTGAACGGAAGGAAGCCGCCCGCTCAATCGCCATATTAATGGCAACCGTGCGCTTGACGTAAAAACGGCGTGCGGGCCGTCGCTCCGACAGCCGGCACGCCGCTAGAGCAACACTTACGCTTGCGCCGATGCGCTCGCGAGTGCTTCGAAGCTCACTTCCTTGTCCGTCACCTTCGCCTTGCCCAGCACGAAATCGACGACGTTGCTTTCAACGACGAACGCTTCCATCTCGGCGAGGCGCTGCTGGTTCGAATAATACCAGCGGACCACTTCCTTCGGGTCTTCGTAGCTCTTTGCGAACTCGTCGACTTCCGCGCGGATCTGTTCCGGCTTCGCTTCGAGGCCGTTCGCCTTCACGAGCTCGGCCAGCACGAGGCCCAGCTTCACGCGGCGTTCTGCCTGCTCGGTGAACATCTCGGCCGGGATCGGTGCGTCCTTCGCGTTCGGCACGCCACGCTGCGCCAGATCCTGGCGAGCCATTTCGACGAGGCGTTGCTGATCCTGCTCGATCAGCGCCTTCGGCACGTCGAGTTCGGAGATCTTCAGCAGCGCGTCCATCACCTGGTTCTTGACGATCGACTGCGTGCGACGCTTCGCTTCGCGCTCGAGGTTTTCCTTGATCTCGGCACGCATCTTCGTGAGGTCGCCGTCTTCGATGCCGAGCGACTTCGCGAATTCAGCGTCGATTTCCGGCAGGTGCGGCCATTCGATCTTCTTCATCGTGACCGTGAACTGCGCCGTCTTGCCCGCGACGTCCTTGCCGTGGTAGTCCTCCGGGAACGCCAGATCGAACGTGCGCGATTCGCCGACCTTCAGGCCCAGCGCCGCGGTTTCGAATTCCGGCAGCATGCGGCCTTCGCCGAGCACGAACGGGAAGTCTTCAGCCGTGCCGCCCTGGAACGCGACGTCGTCGATCTTGCCGACGAAGTCGACCGTCACGCGGTCGCCGTTCTTCGCTGCGGTGTCCGCGCCGCCGTCGCCGTGCTCGCCGGCTTCGCCACGTGCGTGGAAGTGCACGCGCTGCTTGCGCAGGATGTCCAGCGTGCGGTCGATTTCGGCGTCGCCGATCGACGTCGTCGAGCGCTCGACTTCAGCCGTCGCCAGATCGCCGATCTTGACTTCCGGGTAGACCTCGAACGTCGCGTCGAACGCGTATGCACCTTCAGCCTGCTCCTGCTTCGGCTCGAAGCTCGGCTGGCCAGCGACGCGCAGGTTTTCCGCGCGGCTGATCGTGAAGAATTCCTGGCCGATCTTGTCGCTCAGCACTTCCGCTTCGACCTGACCCGCGTACTGTTGCGCGACCATCTTCACCGGCACCTTGCCCGGGCGGAAACCCGGCATGCGCACGGTCTTCGCGAGTTTCTGGATACGGGCGTCGATTTCCTTCTGCACGGTGTCTTTCGGCAGGGAAATCGTCACGCGGCGTTCAAGCTTGCCGAGGTTCTCAACAACGTTAGCCATGGCTTCAATCGTCCTAAAATTATTCGAGCGAATCGGGTTTTCCTTGCCGTGCCTGCCTGCGGCGTGATGTGTGTCACATCCACTCGCCGCGCCGGAGCGCCACGCCATCCCTGCACGCGCCGGATGGCTAGCGCAAGCGGCTCGGAGCACGGCTTTGGCCGGAAGAATCGACTATTCTAGCAAACAATTTTCATCACACCGCCAGATCGGCGCGACACACATGCGTCCGCGCCGCGTCAACAGCCCTTTGCACGGCAATGCATGCGGATCGCCGCTATGCCGAACGCCGTATCCTCCCCGGCCCCGCCATCCTGTAAGCTCCGATTGAGGGGTAGCCGCCGTCGCAGCCCCGATATTCTTCACACCAATCACGCCTTTCGGAGACACCATGCCGCAACACCCGTCCGCGCCTGTCGTCGTCATCGCGCCCGATTCGTTCAAAGGCTCACTTTCCGCCGAGCAGGTCGCGGACGCGATCGCCACCGGCATCCGCCGCGCGAGGCCCGACGCGGTCGTGCGCTGCTGCCCGATGGCCGACGGCGGCGAAGGCACGCTCGACGCGATGCTGGCAGGCGGCGGCACGCGGCGTGCGTTGCGGGTGGCCGGCGCGTCGCTCGCGGCGCGCGATGCGGCGGTCGGCGTGATCGACGCGCGCACCGCGATCGTCGAGACGGCCGAGATCGTCGGCATTACGGATCCGGTCGGCATGAGCGTGCCGGTCGACGCGCGCAGTACGCGCGGGATGGGCGAGGCGATCCGTACGCTGCTCGACGAAGGCGTGCGCCGCTTCTTCGTCGCGCTCGGCGGCAGCAGCACCAACGATGCGGGCGCCGGGCTGCTCGCGGGCCTCGGCCTGCAGTGCTTCGACGCGGCCGGCCAGCCGGTCGAACCCGTTCCGTCGCGGCTCGCCGAGATCGCGCGCATCGACGCGTCGGGGCTCGACCCGCGGCTGAAGGAAACGGAATTCATCGGCATGTCCGACGTCGACAACCCGCTGACGGGCGCGCACGGCGCGACCGCCGTGTTCGGCCCGCAGAAGGGCGTGACGCCCGGGCAGATTGCGACCCTCGACGCCGCCCTCGCCCGCTTCGCCGACCTGCTCGAAGCTGCGCTCGACCGTCGCAGCCGCGACCTGCCGGGCGCCGGCGCCGCCGGCGGCCTCGGTTTCGCGCTGCACATGCTCGGCGCGCAGTTCGAAGCGGGCGCCGAAGTGGTCGCGCGGCAGGTCGGCCTCGACGCGGCGCTTGCCGGCGCCGACTGGCTGATCACCGGCGAAGGCCGCTCCGATGTGCAGACGCTGCACGGCAAGGCACCGTTCATCGCGTGCCGCCACGCGCAGGCCGCCGGCGTGCCCGCATCGCTGCTGTCGGGCGCGGTCGACCCGGCCGCGCTGCCGCGTCTGTCCGAACATTTTTCCGGCTGCTTCTCGCCGGCTCCCGGGCCGATCACGCTCGACGTCGCGATCCGCGACGCGGCCAATCTGCTCGCGAACGAAGCGGAGCAATTGACACGCCTGAAGTACGGCGCACACTGACCGTTGACCCGAGCGCGCGATACAGGAACAATCGGGCCCGCCCTTTTTCTTCAGGATTCGACATGAAAGGCCGTCAAGCCGGGCTCGATCAGTTTCTGACCTATCGCCTCCACGCGCTCACGAAGCGATCCGACCGCGGGATCGGCGAGGTGTACCGGCACAAGCTCGACATCTCGCTGCCCGAGGCGCGCGTGATCGCCGCCGTCGGCGCCTTCGGCCCGTTCTCGATCATGGATCTCGCGCGCCACACCAATCTCGACAAGAGCCAGGCGAGCCGGGCAGCCGAGGCGCTGCTGCGCCAGGGGCTGCTCGAGCGGAGCGCGAGCGAGGAGGATGGCCGGATCGTGCTGATCGCGCTGACCGCCGACGGCCGCGCGCTGCATCGCAAGATCATGCCGATCGTGCGCAAGTGGAACGACGGCTTGCTCGCGTGCTTGTCCGACAGCGAACGCCAGACGTTCGAACGACTGCTCGACAAGGTCGTCGCGCACGCGACCGAGCGGGACGACTGAGCCCCGCTACGGGCACGGCGCCCGCAGCATTAATCAGATGAATTCGACGGGCCGCCCCGGTCGCCTGAACAGCGACGCGGGCGGCCCGCTTTGCGTGATGTCGCGCTACGCGTTGCAAGCGAAGCGCAACGCGTAGCGTCGCCGGCGTCGCGCATGCAGCGGCCCCGAGCGCTACAGGCCGCTGTTCGCCGCGCGCTGGCGCAACAACCCGAGCACCGCGTCGCAATACGGGGTCGGCACGCCGAGCTTGCGACCGAGTTCAGGGAACACGCCGAGGATCGGCCCGATCTCGAGGGCACGCCCCGCTTCGAAATCCTGCAGCATCGACGTCTTGAACGCGCCGAGCTTGCGCGTGACCGCGATCCGCTCGGGCCCGCTCATCCCCGTCGACAGGCCCAGCTTCGCGCCGATCGCGGCCGCCTCCTCCATCATCCGCAATGCGAGATCCTGCGTGAACGGATCGTCGAGCAACTGCTCGGCCGTCGACCCCGTCAGCGCGCTCAGCGGATTCATGTTCATGTTGCCCCATAGCTTCGTCCAGATCTCGGTCCGGATCGCGGGCGTCGACTCGACGTCGAAACCGCCCGCCGCAAGCGCCGCGGCGAATCGCGCCGTGGCAACGTCAAGCCGCGGATCGGGCGCACCGACGATCAACCGGTTGCCGCGCCCGCGGCGTACGACGCCCGGCGCGTCGGTACTCGACGACAGGTGCACGACGCAACCGATCGCCTGTGCGGGCGGCAACGCCGCCGACACCGCGCCGGCCGGATCGACCGCATCGAGCGGCACGCCGTCGAGCGCGCCTCGGAGCCCGTGCGTGAACCACCACGGCAGCCCGTTCATTGCAGCGACGATCACGGTGTCCGGCCCGACCAGCGGCGCGATGCCCGCGGCCAGCGCCGGCAACGCCTGCGCCTTCAGCGCGATCACCACGTAGTCCTGCACGCCGAGCGCTGCCGCATCGTCACTCGCTCGCACCGGCACCGACGATGTCTCGCCGGCCTCGTCGATCACTCGCACGCCGTGCGCATTCAGCGCGTCGAGCGTCGCGCCGCGCGCATACGCGCTCACGGTCATGCCGGCCCGCGACAGCGCGGTCGCGAGCAACCCGCCGATCGCGCCGACCCCGACCACCGCCGCGCGCACCGCCCCTGAATTCGTGTCGTTCATGATGGAATTCCGTCTCCTGGAAGCTGACGAGCATAACGTTCAATGGTTGCAGGCACAACCATTCACGCGATCGCATGCAACGCGCGCATCGTGCAATTCAGCGCGGCTCGCCACCGGATTCCACCGGCTCGTCGTCGGCCGCACCGCCCGTCGCGCCGAGCACGCCGGCGATCTGGCTCTTGTCGTGCATGCCGAGCTTGCGGTACGCGCAGCGCAGGTAGTGGCGCACGGTCGTAGGCGAAATCGCCATCTGTTGCGCGACTTCCTTGTGCGAGCGCCCTGCGCCGTAATAGCGGATCGCCGCGAGCTCGCGCGGGCTCAGGCGGTCGAGCAGCGAGCGCGGCCGCGCCTCGATCTGGAACAGCCCCGCAACCGGCACGCACTGGATTCGCAGCGCATCGCCGACGAACGGCTGGCCCGGCTGTCGCCGCAAGTGCGCGACGAGCGGCTCCGGCACGCGGGCGCCGGCCCATGCCGGCCACTCGGTACGCAGCACGTCGTCGAAACCGTGATCGGCATGGTGAAGCACGCCGAAGTTGTCGCACAGCGCACGCGCCGCCGGCGCGACCGTATCACCGCGTTCGCGCGTGAGTTGCGCGGCGCGATTGATCGTCAGCGCCGCCGCGAGATGCGGAATCACTTCCTCGAAGCGGCGCGCATCGTCGTCGCTGAACGGGCGATTCAGGCCCTGGCGGTAGATCGACATGAACGTCGTCAGGCCAAACCGGCGATCGAGCGTGCACACGCACATCAGTTGCGCGAGCCCGTACTTCACGCACCAGTCGCGAAACCGGGCATCGAGACCCGGTTCGACGACCGACAACCGCACCGCGTGGCCGTGCGCGCCGCGCAGCGTGCGGTGCGCGAGCGGGTCGCAATCGCGCACGCGCTTCCAGTCGCTGAAGAACGCATGCGGCAACCGGTACAGGAAGCTGTTGTGCATCACCGGGCCCGTCGGCACGTGGGTCGCGACGCCCGTCCATGCGGCGTCGAACGGAACGAGCGCCTGCAGCAGCGAAAAGAAGCGGTATTCGAATTCGCCAATGCCGGACCGGGCGGCAACCGCGTACAGGTCGAGCAGCATCAGCCCGAGTTCGCGCTGCGATGCGTCACCGCGCGTGACGCCGTCGAAATCGGCGCGCCGAGACGGCAGCGGCGGCCAGGCGAAATCGTCGAGCACGATGGCGGCCGGCACGTCGCGCAGCGCATCGAGATCCTGCCCGATTTCCATCGTGATCCTCACCTTCCGCTCCCCTGCCCGATCGGGCTGCTGATGTGCGCGACGACACCGGCCGATTATAGCGAGCGGCTTTTTTGACGGGCCACGGTGCCGGAACGGGCGCCAGCCCCATCCATTTGAACGGTGCACGGCAGGTTGCTGCTCCGCAGCACGCCGCGGCACGGCAGCGCGCCGTGTGCATGTCGTGCACCACGGGTTTTCCACACCGTTCATCTGTACGACTGTTCGAAGGTTTTCCCGCTGCGGACACTGCGTCGCGACAACACCAACGACAAACCGATGCAGGAAGGTATGGAGAACCCCACGTGACGCAACCCCGCTTCATCCGCACGGCCGCGGCCGTCGCGACATTTGCCGCGTGCGGCGCTGCCGCGCACGCGCAGTCGAGTCTCACGCTGTACGGCGCGCTCGACGCCGGCGTGCAATACCTGACGCATGCCGATGGACGCCACTCGGCCGTGCAGCTGCAGAACTACGGCATCCTGCCTTCGCAGATGGGGCTGAAGGGCCACGAGGATCTCGGCGGCGGCTGGCGTGCGCTGTTCAAGCTCGAACAGGGCCTCAACCTCAACGACGGCACCGCGACCGTGCCCGGCTATGCATTCTTCCGCGGCGCGTACGTCGGCATCGCGGGGCCCGTCGGCACCGTCACGCTCGGCCGACAGTTCAGCGTGCTGTTCGACAAGACGCTGTTCTACGACCCGCTCTGGTACGCGTCGTACAGTGGCCAGGGCGTCATCCTGCCGATGAACGCGAACTTCATCGACCACTCGGTCAAGTACCAGTCGCCGACGTTCGCCGGCTTCGACGTGGAGGCGCTTGCCGCGACGTCCGGCGTCGCCGGCAATACGCGCGCCGGACGCGTGCTCGAACTCGCCGGCCAGTACACGAGCAACGGCCTGTCGGTCAGCGCGGTGCTGCATCAGGCGCACGGCGATGTTTCCGCGGCCGACGACACGTCGTCGCGCCGCCGCGAACTCGGCACGCTCGCCGCGCGCTATGCGTTCGCCACACTGCCGCTCACCGTCCATGCGGGCGTCGAACGCCTGACCGGCGACCTCGACGCGGCGCGCACGATCGTCTGGGGTGGTGCGCGCTACCAGATGTCGAGCGAGATCGGCCTGAACGCGGGTGTCTATCACACCGACTCGCGCACGCCGGCGATCGGCCACCCGACGCTGTTCATCGCGAGCACCACGTACGCGCTGTCGAAACGCACCGTCGCATACGTGAACCTCGGCTACGCGCGCAACAGCGGCCAGAGTTCGCAAACCGTCTACGAATACGACCCGACGCCGCTCGCGGGTGCATCGCAGTTCGGCGCGATGGTCGGCATGTACCACCTGTTCTGATTTCCCCAACGAGATTCCGCCATGAAAACCCTGTCCCCGGATGCCACACTCCCGCCCGCCGGCCGCGCATCGACCTTCGCGCGCTCGACGCTCGTCGCGCTCGTCGTGTTCGCGGCCATCACGCCGCTGCTGCTGCTCGTGGCGCCTGCCGTCGCGGGCCAGCTCGCGACGCAGCTCGGGTTGTCCGCGTCGCAGATCGGCACTTACTTCTTCGTCGAACTCGGCGCGTTCAGCCTGGCGACCGTGCCGTCGTACCTGTGGCTCGGCCGGGTCGACGCGCGCCGCGTCGCCGCATTCGCCATCGCGCTGTTCGGCGCGGGCAACCTGCTGACCGCGCTGTGGATGCCGGGCTTCGTCGCGCTGCTTGCGCTGCGCGCCGTTACCGCGCTCGGCGGCGGCTCGCTGATGGTGCTCTGCATGACGAGCGCCGCGACGAGCGAGAACAGCGACCGCGTGTACGGCCTGTGGGTCGTCGGACAGTTGATCGCGGGCGCGATCGGCCTGTTCGTGCTGCCGCACGTGTTCGCGGCGTTCGGATTGCGCGCGTTGTATGTCGCGCTCGCCGCACTCGCGCTGCTCGCGGCGCCACTGTCGCGCGGCTTTCCGTCCTCACTGGGCGAGCGAGCAACACCCGCGCGCAATGCTGCGGCGCAGACACCGCAAAGCTTAGTCGTGCTCGCGATCGGCGCGGTGCTGACGTTCTATCTCGCGATCGGCAGCGTGTGGACGTTCGCAAGCCGCGCCGCGACCGAAGCCGGACTCGATCCGCAGTCGACCGGCAACGTACTCGCGATCGCGAGCGTGATGGGCATCGCCGGCGCGGCGCTCGCGTCCTGCGCGGGCGGCCGGCTTGCCCGGCGCGCGATGCTCGCGGCCGGTTACGCGCTGCTGGCGGCCTCGCTCGTCGCGCTCGCCGTGATGCGGCATGCCGGCGGCTACAGCGCGGCGATCTTCGCATTCAAGTTCGCGTGGACGTTCGTACTGCCGTTCATCCTCGCGACCGTCGCGCAGATCGACACGTCGGGGCGCCTCGTGGCCACGCTCAATTTCGTGATCGGCGCGGGCCTCGCGGCCGGCCCGCTGCTCGCCGGGCTGATGCTCGACGCCGGCGGCACGATGCGCGTGCTGTTCTCGGCCGCGACGGCCGTCGCGATCGTGTCGTTCGCCGCGCTGCGCCACATCGACCGCCGGACGCGCCCTTCCATTTCCACCCAACCGTGACAGGTCACGCACATCCATGAATCGCACTGCCTTCTTCACCGACGAACGCACTTTCTGGCATACCGGCGGCACGCACGCGCTGTTCTTCCCGGTCGGCGGCTGGGTCCAGCCGCCGTCGAGCGCGGGCTACGCGGAATCGCCCGATTCGAAGCGGCGCTTCCTGTCGCTCGTGCAGGCCTCGGGCCTGGCCGCGCAGCTCGACCTGCGCGGTGCCGAGCCGGCCACGACCGCCGACCTGCTGCGCATTCACCCCGCGCACTATCTCGACGCGTTCCGCGCACTCAGCGATGCGAATGGCGGCGACCTCGGCGACCTCGCACCGTTCGGCAAGGGCAGCTACGAGATCGCCGCGCTGTCCGCCGGACTCGCGATCGCGGCCGTCGACACGGTCCTCGGCGAACGTGCGGCAAACGCATTCTCGCTGTCGCGACCACCCGGCCATCATTGCCTGCGCGATCGCCCGATGGGCTTCTGCCTGCTGGCGAACATCCCGATCGCGATCGAGGCCGCCCGCGCGAAACACGGCATCGAGCGCGTCGCGGTGATCGACTGGGACGTGCATCATGGCAACGGCACGCAGTCGATCTACTACGACGATCCGGACACGCTGACGATCTCGCTGCATCAGGACCGCTGCTTCCCGCCCGGCTACAGCGGCGCCGACGACCGCGGCGAAGGCGCAGGTGTCGGTGCGAACCTGAACGTGCCGCTGCTCGCGGGCAGCGGCGACGATGCGTATCGCTACGCGTTCGAGCGAATCGTGCTGCCGGCGCTGGAGCGATTCCGGCCCGAGCTCGTCGTGATCGCGAGCGGCCTCGACGCGAGCGCGGTCGATCCGCTCGCGCGCATGCAGCTGCATACCGACAGCTATCGGTTCATGACACGGGCGGTGAAGGAGGCCGCGCAACGCCATTGCGGCGGGCGGCTCGTGATCGTGCACGAAGGCGGCTATTCGGAGGCGTACGCGCCGTTCTGCGGGCTCGCGATCGTCGAGGCGCTGGCGGGTGTTCGCACCGACGTCGCCGATCCGATGCTCGACCTCGCGATCGCGCAGCAGCCGGGCGAGCGGTTCGTCGCGTTCCAACGCGAATTGCTCGACGAACTGGCTACGTCGTTCGGGTTGTAAAGCGCGCCGGCGGACGCGACGAGGGCCGGCCGGCGCCGGCCCTCTTGCGCGATCGGGGCGGATGGGGTTTCCTGTGCTTTTATCCCCGTTTCGGCCCGAAGCCGCACTCTTCCGATGAAATCGTCCCCGCGCGATAACAATGACGATGCCAAGGCGCGCCGCCAGCCTTCGAAGCTGGTCCTGAACATCGCCGCCGTGACGGTCGGCCTCATCACGTTCGCGATCGGCGCGGCGTGGGTGATCTATAGCTGGGTCGTCGATCGCGAAGCGCAGTATTTCGCGATCCCGCTGGTGTTCTCGGTGCCGGTGATCGTGGCGGTCGCGATCCGGAGCTTCTGGGAATAGACGCGCCTGAAAGGCACGCCTGAAATGACGCAGCGCCGCGGGTCGGGCGACGCGCGGCGCAGGGTGCCGGACATGTTTCAGATGAAGCGGGAATTCCGGCGCTTCGCTTGCGGGCCGGTCACAGGCCCGGGCGCGCGCACGGATTGGGGGCTGCGCCCTGGTATCCACCGGTGACGGCGCCCAGCGCGGCGCCAGCCAGCGACGTGCCGAGCGCTATCAGCACGTTTTCCGTCGAGAACGTCTCGCCGCTCGACATCACGCGCCCCGAATACGCGGAGCACGCCGACGACGTCGATGCAATCGTCTGCACGGGCCGGGCGCTCCACGCAATGTTCTCGTTGGGCGTATTGGCAAAAGCCGGCGTGATCAGCATCAGCGCCAGTACGGAAATCGGAATGCGAACGGTGTTTTTCATCGGCGGTCCTCGGCGCAGTTGTGTTTCTTATATGGGAAGCGAACACGTATTACACGCGGCTCGAACATCCGCGCACCGCTTGCCCCGGCTCTCGTGCCGGAAATAGCACCGGCATCAACAAAAAAGCGCTGCGGTCAATCGACCGACAGCGCTTTTGGGTGAACGGCCCCGGACTGAGGCGCATTCGACTTCTGGTGCTGAGGCCGGAGCCACATTAAAAGCGCTCTGCCTTTCTACTATTGGCATTCAGCGAGTTCGTTTTTTTCGGATGCCCCCACATATGCCCCCTTGCGCTCAACCTGTCGGGTTTGTGTCTCATCGGCACAACACATCGACGGATTCCATGGTCGCGCAAGGAGATCGTCATGGCAAAGAACTTTAGTGGAGCATTTCGTCTTTCGTTGGCCGTAGCTGTACTGCTCGCATGTGCTGCGTGCGGTGGCGGTGACGACCCCGGTCCTCTGGTAGCACGCAACGCGACGGCCGGCGGCCAGGTTGGCCCCGTGCTTCGGGCGTGTGAGGCACCCGAGGCGCCCTGCCCGGCGTCGCAAGCTCAAGGTGGCCTACGGAAGTAACGAGACGCCGTGAAGCTCTATTCGACTTCTGATACGGCCGGCTCGATCCGTAAGGCATTTGCGGGATTCACCCACGTGCTGGTGAACCGCGGGTACACGACTATCAAGCCGGCGTTTTTCAAGAGCGCATCGATCGCCGATCTCCCTGTCTACGTATGGGCGTGGTGGGATCGGGCGAGCGATGGGCAACTGGCAAGGTGGAAAGAGAACGGCGGTGTGTTGCTGGATCGGTATACGTACTCGGATCGTGCTGGACCTGCCGACGTCCTTGTATTCGTGGAATGCCCGATGACGATGGACCGACTGACCCGATCACACGTCAACACGTCCGAGTACACCGTGATCCCGGTCCCGCACACCTGGCGCGTGCACGAAGAATGCATCGACCTGCGCACTCCCCGTATCGAGGACCTGTGCGTGATTTGGAATGCGTGCTGCGGACGACGATTGACGGACGAGCAGCTTGAGTCCGAAACCGGCATTCCTCGCCAGCGCGTGACGTACATGCGCAGGAGTCTGAAGCCAGTTGAGGAATGGGAACTGCGCCCGCGATTGGCGCCTGAAGCTACCGGCATGGTGCCCGCTTGGGATTGGATCGGACGCGGTCGTACGGAATCGAAGAAAGTGGTTCGCGAGGAAGGCCACAAGGCCGCGATCAAGGAGATGGCGCGCCTCGGGCACATCTCTTTGACGAAGTGGCAGGTCTACCGGAGCGACGAGCCCGATTGGGACGTCCTCGATCGCAAGCGCCAACAGGCTATTGCTGATCTGGCTGAAGTTCGATCACTTGTCGAGTCGCTTCCCGACCATCTGCAAGCGTGACGACGGTCTGGCGGATTTCTTTGATCCTCGGCGCGTTCTGGTGATAGAGCTGGTTGAGTTCGGACAGAGCGTGTTCGATCTCTCGATCGCCAACGGCGCGCTGTTCGCCGCCTCGCAGGGCAATCGCAGCCTGCAGCTTGACCTTCGCCATCGCTGCGCTGTCCTTGTGATTCATCGTGGCCAGACCGTGGAGTTCCTCAAGACCGACCACTTTATACGCACGTGTGAGGTCCGCGACCCGGGCGTCGAACTGTTCACTGCTCATACGGGAATACGACGGATCCACCTTGACCTTCTCGATCGCCGCAGCGAATCCCTGGAGCTCAGCCGATGCACGGATGTAACCGTCCAACTCATGAGCGGTGCAGTCGAGCGTCGACGCAGCCAAGAAGATGTCTCCCTTGGACTCGGTTAAGGCGGTCTTGATCGATTCCTCGGAAATGAACCCGGCTCGCATGGATCGTCGCATTTCAGTAGCTCAGGCCTTTTGCATAGCCCATCTGCTGCAGCTCGGGCAATTGCTTCTTCAGACGGCCAACACCGATGTCAGTTCGATAGAACGGGCTGTTCGGGATCTTCACCTTCTTGATCGCGCTGTAGGCAGACCTCCTTGCACCTGTGATCGTCTCTCCCGTGCCTGTTGCGATCATCACGTAGTCGCCGGCCGTTACCGGCCCCGGCAAATCGACCACCTTGCCGTTCACCTCGCGCGGCGCGACACCCATCATCACCTCGGAGAAGTGCAGGTGATCCATGTCCTCGGCCCCATAGATCGGGATCCCGCACAGCTCCTTGTTGGTGATCTTCGAATACGGGAAGTCGGGCAGCGCCATCAGCACCGAGATGCACACCTCGTCCATGCGTATCTTCAGCGTATCGCGGCCCTGGATCTTATCGGCCATCCACTGCGCCGGGTCGCCCTCGATCAGCGCTGTCAGGTTGTGGCGGATCGGCCAGCCGTCACGCATCGTCCATTCGAGCGGATACGGGCCCTTCCCGTCGGTTGGGATCATGCAGTTCACGTCGACGTACCCGACATAGCCGATGCGCTTCAGGTGCTCGGTGGCGGGTTTCAAAACTTCGTCGGCAAGCTTCGACTGCCGGACGACGCGCACCGTGGTGCCCATCTCACCGGTGTTGACGCCCAAGTCGCCGTTCATCAGCTTTTTGTTTTCCCAGTTCTCGACCCAACCGCGCGACCAGCCGTCCGGGCCGAAGAAGCCGCCCACGGCCATTTCGATGCCGCTGATCTTCTCCTGCAGGATGAAGCCGTCCTTGCGGGCCGCGGAGCGGTACTTGTCGATTTTGTTCCAGCGCCCGAGCATGTAGACCATGTCCGCCGCGCTGTCCGCGACGTAGGACATAGCGCGTTCACCGTCGCCGGATGGCTTTGACACGAACGCCTTGCTTTCCTTCTTGACATAGGCGATGGCGGAATCGTAGTCGTGGAACGTCTTGCCGGGAATGATGCGCATCCCGCACTCTTCCATGACCTTCTGCCCAACTTCTCGATCGAGTTCCCACTCTACCGCCGCCAGGTTGCAGCCGTAGATCGGATAGCCAATCCGTCGGTATGGCTCAAGCATCTCGAGATAACTGACGTTGTCGGGCGTGTAGATCAGGTCGGCCCATCCCAACCACTTCCGGCGCAGCTCATCGTAATCGCGGATCTTCGGAACGATCCCCTCGCCCGCATGACGATCGGTACCGTCCGGACGTGGCTTGTCGTACCAGAGAACCTGGTGCCCCCACTCCTGGCAGCGCATCAGCCAATCGAGGCAGTTCGAACCGACGTCGATCGCGAGAATTCTCATTGCGGAGGCCGTTGGATGAGAAGGTCGGTCACTTCCGGACCGAAGCGGTTGTACGCAGCAGCGGCTGGCGCGGTCAGGGCAGCAGTTCCGCCCGCGGCCACCGTGCCAAGAGGGTGCGTGAGCAGGTTCTGCATGAGCGCGCGCTCGGCTGTCCCGCTCGACGGACGCTCTTTCAGAAAGCGCTGTCCGATGTCCGCCAACAAGCCCATCTGACCGGCAGTGCCGCGCGCCATGGCGGATTTCCCCGCCGCATTTTTCGTCACCACGCCAAGCAGGGCGGCCGGAGAAATATCCCCGGTCGACGACTTGGCAACGAGTGGCTCCAGCGTGCTGCCAATTGCATATTGGCGACGCGCTTCGTTGTACGCGTCCAGATCGGACTGGCTCATGTATTTAGCGCGCTCCTCAAGAAGATCGTCCTGAAGGCCGCGCAGAGCACTGCGCAAATCTCCGTTGGCTGTCTCTCGGATTTGCTTCGAGAGCGCCGTATTGATGCGCCGAAATACCGGCCCAGGCATTTCCCGTGGCGTGGCAGTGCGCCCTCCACCAACGAGAGCGGCAGGCTTTCCAGCGGCTTCATCGATCATTTGCGCGTATCGATTAACGACACCCCGCACTTCCGGCAACTGGTTTGCTCCGTTCTCCCGCAGTTTCGTGATGAACGACTGATCGATCGGCAACGGGTACTTCTCAGCGATGACGCCGATCGCGTTACCCGACCTATCCATAGCATCAGAAAATGTCTTTCGGGTCAGCTTCTCGCCTTCGCCGCCAATGGCGTTGACAAGGTGCGAGTTAAAGACCTGTTGATTGTGTTCTCGCACGGTCTTACCGACGAACGGATTGTCTTGGACCAGCTCGCCAGCGCCACGCGCATATTTGTTCCCGTACACCATATCCGGCGTGAGACGGAAGCCCATCTGGTGCGCCTCACGCGCAAGCTGCAGCGTCTGCGGATCGACTTCGGGCAGCGCGCGAGCAGCGGCACGCACGGCATCCCGGCCAACGGCGTTCGCACCAGCTCGGGCGGCGCCGGCGGTGCCTTCCCCGGTGGCCAGCACACCGCGCGGCACCTCCGGGATCCTCGCGATCATCGGAGATTCGACCGGTAGTCCTTGCAGAGCATGCATCAGCCCGGAATTACCGAGCGCCTCGACATCAGACCGGCCGGCCTCGGTGCGCGGTTGGTACGTCAGCTTGTTGGCCAGCGCAGCGCCCGCGCGATCACCTTCCTCGATGCCCTGCTGCGTGCCGAACTTGCCGCTGGTGAGCGTCTTGCCGATGCCGTACGCGGCGCCCACAGGCGCGGCCAGCGCACCGGTTGCGGCCGACAAACCGGCTTCGCCGAGCCCGACCGCGCTTTTTCCCAATCCGAGCAGACGCTCTGCGATGGTGTCGGCGTGCTGCGGCATCATACCCGTTGCCGGGCTATCAGGCGGAAGACGGTCGAGAGGCGCGACAGGGCCGCGCGACGCTGCCGGCGCAGCGCCACCATCTGCACCGAGACGCTGTTGGAGGATCGAAAACGCCTGCTCTTTGGTAGCGCCATCAGGACCCTGCACGTCATAGGTTTTCCCGTCCGGAGAGGTGAAAGTGAACGTGGGCATCAGTGCTCCTTAACTGACCACCCGGCCGGCAGTCCGACAGACGGTGCACCTTCACCGCGGCCGGAAATGCGGGCCTTCTGCTGTGCTTGAACTTCGGCCGGCGCCTGTCGGGCAGCCGACATTTCCTTTTCCATGACGGCCAGCACCGCATTCAGTTGCGCATCCGTGCTGGCGGTCGAGAGAAGCTCGCGCGCATGCTCCTTGTCGGCGACCGTCGGCGTACCGCTCGGGCTGATCGCTCGAGCATAAGCGTTGATCGACGTGTTGAGCGCCGTACCCAATGCCACCACGCGCGGGTCGCCCGAGCCCGTCTGAGCTGCCTGAAGCGCTTTGTTCACGCCGGGGAATTCCGTGCGCGGGAGCGCAGCCGATGCCTGCCGCACGAGCGGGAAAGTCTTCTGCGCTTCAGCGACGGCCATGCCGACGTTCGCCGCCTTCGTGGCTCCGGTACGTGCGGCCGCCTTCTCGCCCTGGAATCCAGCGTTCGCAGCGGCAATGTCGGCACCGGTGCCGCCGGCCTCTCGCTCCTGGCGCATCACCTCGCGGCGCAGCGCGACGATATTCTTCGCGCCCTGCGCGCCGCGGCCGAGGTTCTGGTACACCGACGTATCGCCCGCGCGCGCCTGTTCCGCCAGAAACTTCAGGTCTTCCGGCGAGAACTTCGCGTCGTCGCCGTTGGCTAGCGCGATGGTCTGTTTGCGGAGCGCAATTGATTCAGCACGAAGAGCATTCGACTCAGCGCGCGCCTGCGCGCGGTCCGCACGATCCAACGCGCGATCTTCTGATCTCTGGTTAGCTTCACGGATTCGTTCCTCGAGCAAGGCGTGCCGATCCTGCACGGCCTGCAGCTTCATTTCCTGTTCGAAGCGCATCTGGATCTGCGCCGCCTGCGCCTTAGCCTGCGAATCGAGGATCGGTGTGAGCTGCTGCAGACCGGCCATCAAGTCGGCGCCCGACAAGCCTTGGTCCTGCAGCACCTTGATGGCGTTGTCGAGCGTGAGCGGGCCGCCGGGCTGCTGCATACCGTTGGGCGAAGGAGTAGCCGGTGGCGCAGGGATTTGCGCGGGAGTCGCTTGCGCCGGGCTTCCAGCCGTGGGCATCGGCTGGAACGGGGGCAGCGGTGGTTTGCCAGCCGCGCCGGTGCCCCGCCCCATTCCCGCGGGCATGCCAGGTGGAAGCGGCGGCATCTGGCCCAGCCCAGCGCCTGCAGGCAGCGGTTGCGCCGGCGCGGATGGCTGGCCCGGATTCGGTGCTTGAGGCGGAGGGGGCATCTGCGCGGGCTGCTGTCCCGCGAGCAGTTGCGGCAGCGCATTGCCTGCGGCCATCAGCGCGGCCTGCTGCCGCTGCCGATCCTGCTGTGCCTGTTGGAACTGCGCCATCTGCATCTGGGCATACTGGCGCTGCAGGGCCTGTTCCTGCGCCTGCTGTTGGTACTGAAGGAAGTACGGAAGCCCTGCGAGTCCGGCCATGGCTTACCCCATCGTGAAACCGTACGAGTTCCCGCCGCCCGAGTAGTACGGGCTCGACGTGAACGCGCCGCTGAAATCCCCGCCGCCGAACGAGCCGGTCGTGCCGTTGAAGAAGTTGCCGAAGCCGCCGGCATTCTGGATCGCGTTGCCCAGACCAGAGATGCCTTGCGAGACAAGGCTACCCGCAGCGCCGGCTCCTTGCGCCTGACTCTGGAACGGCACGGACTGCGCGCCTTGACCGTAGTTCATGTACGGGATGATCGATCCCATGATTCCTTCGGCCGGTCCGTACACTGCCTTGTTCAGGAAGTCGGCGTACGTGCTTTCGAGGGATCCAGGCGTCGCGGCGATCGTCTGCGCCGTGTTGTACGGCGTCGAGCCACCGAGCAGCGTGTATTGCGGCGCTTGCGTCAGTGCGTTCGCGCCGGCCTGGCCGTACTGGCCCGCCGTGGTCGCAGCGCCGGTATAGCCCTGTAGGCCCTGCAGCGCGCGAGACAACTGGTTGTTCTGCCAGTCGATATTGAAGTTCGACAGAGCCTGGTTCGCCACGCCAGCACCCGCCGCGGACGATCCAAGCCCGTACATCGAGTTGCTAGCGTTCACCTGCTGCTGCACGTTGTTCAGCGTGCGATCGTAGAGCGCATGCTGCGGATCCAGTCCCATCTGGAAGACGTTCTGCCCTGCGTTCAGCAAGTTGCCCTGCGTCATCAGGTCGAGATTGCCCAGACCGGTCAGCGCGTTCCCGGCATTCGTGTACCCGATGCCCGCCTGATTCGCCGCTGTCTGGTATGCCGGACCGTACTGGTTGCTCGCGGCAATCCCGTTGTTCAGCGAATTGATCGATGGCGTGCCCAGCCCATTCGAGTTGAAGATGTTGCTGATGTTGCCCAGCAGGCTTTGCCACGTCGAGTCTGCAGTCGGCAGTCCCGTGGGAACGTAGTAGCTCCCTCCTCCGCTACCCCCTGATGTGCCTGGAGACAGCAATCCCGATACAAGAGAGCCCCCAACTCCTGCGGCGAGACCCCCAGCAACAGCTGCGAACGGCATGGCTCACTCCTTCTTCAACATCTCGGGATCCGCCACGCTTTCGGCATGGATGCAGAGCCACGTCACATTGGTCAGCGCGGTGATGCGATGCGCGCGTCCTGCCTTCACTTCGAGCATGCAGGGGCCGTGCAGTACCTGCAGCTCGCCTTCGATGTCGAGCATCGCGGTACCGTGCGCGAGATAGCTCAGATGGTCATAGTCATGCACGTGCTTCTGCACTTCTTCGCCCGCACGCAGCGTCTGCTCTCGCGCATATACACCGCCGGCTGTGAAGTGGTGCTTGATGGTCATTTTTCGCACCGAATCGACACGATCAACGTGATCCGATCGTCGTCGCCCTCGTTGACCACCTCATGCTCTTTCGTGTTGTCGAAGTACCAGACATCGCCCGGCGCCATGACTACGCGTTCATCCTCGACGCGGTTCCAGCACTTCGGATTCGTCTGCAACGGCACGTAGAGCTTGGTGTTGAAGTGCCGCACATGCCAGCTATCGTCGGCGTGCGGCAGGATGCGCTTGCCGGCCGGAACCTTCGTGATCAAGATTCCGCCCAGGCGCGTACCTTCGACGCGCGCCATCAGGCCGAATACGATCGGCCGAACCTGCGGCAGCGCGTACCACTCCGGGTAGAAGATCGCGTCGTGCGCATCGTTGAACCCGGTGTAGTCGCCGGCCGCCTTGTACGGCTTCTCGTCGTTGTAGCGAAGCCAGATGTCCGAAACGTCGGTGTGCGGGCTGCCTTCCGCTTCGGTACGCGCGGTATGGCGATTCCACAGACCCGGCTGTCTCGCGATGGCAAGCAGCAAGGGGGCCGTGTCGATACCTCCGCCGATCCGGATCAGGTTGTTCATTTTCCTTTGACCTGTTGATAGACGTGCATGCCACCCAAGCCGAGCATGCCGATCGTGATCGTCGCGAGCTGCGTGAGATCCATTTCTGTCAGCACGATGTGGTGCCCGAAAAGCGCGGAAATATCACTCATCGCCGGGCGTAGCACGAAGTTCCACGCGTACCCGCACACGCACACCCAGCCCATACCACCGCGCCAGTGCTGCAGCGGGTCAGTGCTCTGCGCCTCGGCCTGGTTGATCTGCATCTGCCCGGTAATCTGTGCGAGCTCGCCGGTCTGCTGCAGTTGGAGCAGTTGGAGCTTTGCGGCGGCGGCCTGCGCCGGGTCCGGCCAGACGCGATCGATGATCTTCCCGACGACGTCGGAGACTGCGGAAATCGGATCGAGGAATCCCATCACGCGGCTCCCTTCAAAAGGTTGTTGGCGATGCGATTCGCCCACCCATGGCTGAATGCTGGCCAGTTGTGCAGATCAGCCAGATACTTCAGCCGGTACGCAAGGAAACGAGAGACGATGCGCAGAGGATCAGTAGCATTCACCTTCGCGATCGTGACCGGTCCGATGCGGCCGTCCGGTTCCAACCCCGCGGCGCGCTGAAGCCACGTCACCGGCAGGCCGCCGTTATAGGCAGCATCGAACACCTGGAAAGCCACTCGCGGATCGAACTGGTCGCAGTAGTACGGATCCCAGTAGACCCGCTTCGCGATCTGCTTCGCGGTCGCCTGGGCCAGCGCGTGCATGTCCCCGCCATACCCGTTCGCACGCGCGACGCGGGCCGTAATGCCCCACATCGTCTCGCCGCCCGGGTCTGCAGGGCTGTTCGAATACCCGCCCTCGTTGCCCATCAGGGCTTCGAAGGCGTCGTCGAAGCTGCTCACAGCTTGCCCACCGCGCGCAGGATCTGCTCGACCTTCTGCTCGGCGGTGGCCTCGGTATCCGTGACGATCGACGTCATGCGCGATTCGAGATCGGAGAGCTCCTTCGCGGCGTTGCCGAGGCCGACGATTTCCTCGACCTTGTCGACGAATGCGCGGCCGTCGTTCGCGAGCGCCTGGAAACGAGCCTCGATGGCGGATTTGATCGATTCGAGCATATCCATCTCCTAGAAGAACTTCTTCAGGCCGCCACCCGCCCCATAGGCGGCAACGGCGACCAAGGCGTACATGAAAACCCGCCACGCCAGACCGAGGATCCCGCGGCCGACGTTGAGCTGGAAACGTTGCGTGATGCCGCTTTCGATTTGTTCGGCGATCGCCTTGACGTCGTCTTCGGTAAGCGTACGGTTTGCCATGGTTTCCCCGATTGTTGGTGCAGATGGTAGTTTTGTTTCCCGCCGAATCTAGCTAGACGGCTGGATAGTGAAGTTGTCGGTAAATCCCGCGCGGACGATATTTCCCGGGTTGCTATTCACCTGCCACGCAGTCGAGCTCTGCTTCGCCAGAACGATCGAGCCATTCGTCGTGTTGTTCTTGAGCAGGATGTTCCCGCTCCAATTCGGGGCGATGCTGAACGAAATGGATACCGTCAAGCCGGGCAGTCCACCCGTTGTTGCCCCCAATTGGGAAATTTGTCCACGGAACCATGGAGACGAAAACGGCGCGATGATGCCACCACCTCCGGACGAAGCTGTTGCATTTCCGGTAGCGGTGCCGGTTTGGCCTAGCAAGTCACTGAAGCTCACAGGGAGTGACGACTTTCCAGCAAGCGCAATCACCCAACCGTGGCTCAAAGAAAGCGGAAGAGACAAGCCGATCTCCGTCGCGATCTGTGACATCGAAAGTGGAAACGAGACTGGAAGCGTCATTTCGTGGGCTCCAGAAGCGCGCGCAAGCGCAGCACTTCGCGCGTCAGCTCGATCACGATCGCGAGCGCAGCGCTGCCCTCGGCGATCGATAGAACGTCGTCACCGAATACCGCTTCCGGGATGACCTCCCGCATGGATTGCGCTCCGGCGCCCACGCGGCGCTCCCCGGTATCGATCCTGGTATACGTCCCGTGAAGGATCGATGCCACACGCTCGAGAAAGCCCGGTTTGAAAGGTTTCCAGTCCTTTTTAAGACGCTCGTCGGAAGTGCCAGTGATATTTGATCCGCTGACTATCCCATTTGCGTTGAAGTTCCCGACGTCATCCAGTGATGCCGTGACTAACGTATTGGCGCTGTTCACATACTCAATACGAGTCTGAGACCCGTTGGATCTCATCGTCGGGCCATAATTGCCCTGCCCGATCAATTTCAGAATGCCGCTGTATTGCCCGTTGTTGTTGGTGATGATCAACCCAGGCACGGATACAGGCGTTCCGCCGGAACTGACGGACGTCACGTTCGGCAAAGACGTCACGTTCGGCAAGGTCGTCGTATTGACCGGTAGCGCGTTGGCGTTCACCTCGTTGACGATGAAGTTCAGGTCTGCCATGACCTGAGTCGCATCGGCGACAGTGCCGTTCTGCAGATTGGCGGGTAGTGTTCCGATGATTCCAGGCATGATTTACCCCTGATTCGTATAACCCGCATCCTGATAGCGGGCGAAGAACGTGCCAATCTGCACTTCGTTGACGGGCGTGACGGTCACGTCGATCGACATCTTCTGAAAGACGAGAGCGACAGGCCACGGGATCGTGTAGACGTGCGGAATGCTTGTGTTCGAGGACCAGTTCGCAGCGCCCCAATTAAACGAATTCCAGATCGCCCCGTTACCCGGTGTCGCTGCGAAAGTCGATGCCAGCGTATTTTTCTGATCGTCCAATGCTGTCAGGTTAAAGACGATGGGCGACCCCGTTGCAGCAAGTTCGATCGTCGATTCGACGACCTGCACTTGCTGCATGTGCTGTGTTTTCGGAAAATTCGATGATCGAAGATGGCAAAGAAACGGTGATCCGGCGTCCAGATAGCTCGAATTAGAGGACGGGATGGTCGTGCTAACGAACAGCGCGGCGCCATTCGATGCGCCAGACAGAACGAACGATTCCCCATACAGTGACGCGCAGTCGTACAAGAACGTATGCGGGCCGGTCCAGCGCTTGCGCCGGATGTCGTACCAATAGTCGTTCGTCTGCTGCTGACCCTGGATCAAGGTCGGCACGCACGTCCGGTAGATGTTCCCGGCAAACGCGGCGCTGATCCGCGACGGCTGCGTGGTGTTCTGGAACGGCACCTGTAGATCCGCCGGAAAATCAGTGCCCGGCCGGCTCGACAGCGGCACGAGCGTGCCAAGGAAGTTCAGGATGTATGGAGCGTCGACGCCCGCGAAGAAGATGCCGAACGGGCCCTGCACAACGCTACGCGCTGCAATGCATCCGGTCGTCAGCGAAACGTAGTTCAGCGCCAGATTGTTCGTGGTCGGATCGCCCGTGATCTGCCACACCTGGCTCGCCTTGAACACGACCAGCGCGCCGATCACACCGGCCGTGGTTGTCTGGATCGGCAGGCCCGATTGCGCTGTGATCGGCGTCGTATCTCCTACCGTCACGGCCTGCGTCGCATTCGTACGCGTGAGCGGCGCAAGCGGGTCGCTGAACTGGAGCGTATTGCCCACCGCAAACCAAGCGCGGTTGTTGAAGTTCGCAACCGACGTCGGTACGCCGCTCAATCCGTTTGTGGCGAGATTCGACGACGACCACGCCGGCGCAGCTGGGTTCGAGATGTCGATCACGCCAAAGAAGTTCGAACCCGTACCGTTGAAGCCCGGATGCGTGATGAGGATCTTCGTGCCGACGACTGCCATCGTCGGCGGGGTCCATGCCCCGCTCGTGGACGGCGAGGACGGAACGTTCCCAGCCGTCACCCCACTGATAGTGGTGAAAGTGTTCGTTGCGAGGTTGTAGGCGAATGGCTCGTCGAACCCTGGGTTACGGCCGGTCGATACCATGCCATACGCCACGTTTCCGATCACGGTGTGCACCGACACGAATGTCGGCGACGTGAATCCGCTGAAAGTAGTCGCAGCATTTCCTACGCCCGGGCGGCCAACGACGATCTCTGGATTGCCCTGGTCGAATACGAGGTTGCTCAGGAGTTGGCAGGCGCCGGCGAACGCGTCCGTTGCGTCGAAAGCATCGCAGAGCCCTTTCGGCGTGAAGCGGACCGGCTTCGCGTTGCGGATCGCCATGGCCCTAGTCCGTGATCTTCGTCGGCTTCAGCGTGCGGTTCGTGTGGAAGCGCCGCGGATCGAGCCGCACCGACTTGACGACCTGCTGCTCGTCGCCTTCCATGATCAGGTGCGTGCGCAGCATTGCCTCGCACTGCGCGCGGAACGATTCCTGACGGACGTCGTCCGTCTCGCTCATCAGCTCAGTTGCGGTCGCCTTGATCAGATAGTTCTGATCCGGAAACCACGGGATGACCGTCGACGTTTCGGGCGTCACGATATCCGGTTGCTTCACCATGTACCGATGCGTCAGGACAATCTGCCCGGACGACTGTGGATAGATGAAGAGCTGCCCCGCCGAGTTGTTCGACTGCGCCGTGGTTTCGTCATACAGCAGGGTCATGAACTCGTACGGGTAGTTCGCGATCGACGGATCCTTGAACTCCTGGTCCCACTCTTCCGGAGAAATCGGGTGCAGGAAATACGGCAGGTTGTTCTGTTGGAAGAACAAATCGTACGTGCGCAGGTAGTTCAGCGGCAGGGCGAACGGACCGTAGTTGTTGGCCTGCACGGTTACGAATTCGACGACCCGGTTGATCTTCAGGTCGCGATGCAGCCAGAGGTCCTCCAGGACCATGTTCAGATAGACACCACCTTGCGAAACCCAGCCTGGGGCTTTCGCAATCGCGCATGCGCGCGCGACGATCTGTTGGGCCTGGAGGTACGCCATCTCACGCCCCTGCGCGGGCGTCGGCGATCTTCTTGCGCGCCTTCTCGAGCTCGTCCTCAATGCCCTTCAGCTGATGCGGTGCGCTCTTCAGGTTCGCCTGCTCCTGACTCGACAACGCTTTGGCGCCGGTCTTTCCCGCGGCCTTCGCGTTGTGGCGCTCGAGCAGATCCGCATACGCTCGTGCGACGTCATCACGTGCCTTTTCCCACTGTTCGATGTGAGCTTCGAGGACCGGGATCTCGAGCATGCGTTGCTGACGCTGGAGCGCCTCGCGCACGGTGTCCATCCGGGCGTCGAGCGACGCCTTGTCCTCGCCCTCTACCAGATAACCGCTGGCCGAGAGTTGCGCCTGGTTCGGCGCCGGGAGGGTGATCGTGAAGTTGCCGATCACAGTTGCAGCCGTGACTTCCTGAGAGGCTTGCGACATGGTCTTCCTTTCTGGGGTGGGGAATTACGATCGTGCCCAGGCCGGCACGGGGCCGCCTCCGAGCACCTTGTTCTGCGCCTGCCGATACGGGTTGAACGCGTGGCCGTTGATGTCGTTCTCGTGCACCCACGTGCGCGCGACCATTTCCTTGATGGAGCGCAGGGTATCCGTGTCGAACTTGTACGTGTGGCCATGCAGGTACGGCGTACCGTTGATCTTCAGGTGCTCGCCGCCGCACGGCGCGAGATCGATGCGATACCACCAGAGATCCGTTTCGCCATCCTCGGCCTTGCCGGCGAATCGCTCGACGACGCCCGAGGTCAACAACGCCGATTGAGCCTGCGCGGAGAGGCGCGCCGATTCTTCCTCGGCGATGTCCTTCGCCGCGCCCAGCTTGGCGTTTTCCGATTCAAGTGCCTTGATGCGCTCGAGGAGCGCTTCGCGACTTTCTTCGACCGGTGCGGAACTACCGCGCAGTTCGTCAGCGTCAGCCGACTCCGGAGCCGGTTTACCCGGCTCCGACGAGTTACGTGCGGCCATCAGATATTCTCCTGGGATTACTGCGCTTGAGGCGCGCCGATGTTTTCGACCGTCGCCGTGACGACTGACGCGGTGTTTTCACTGGCGGGCTGCCCGACAGTGGGGATTGCCATTGAAGGCTGCGAATCATCGATGCGAACCCACAAAGTCGTGCCCACCGCGTACTGCGCGAGCGGGTCGGCCATGTTCGTGGTGAACGTCATGGAACACGTACCGTCCACCGCCTGCAGAGCGACTACTGCGGGTTGGATGCCGTTGAACTGCAGGGCGCCAGGCGTCAGCGAGGCGACCTGCATCTGCTTCACGAACTCGTTCGCCATGAATCACCCCATTACGGCGTGGTCACGGTGCCACCCTGGTAGCCCGGTGCGAACGCGGAGCCGCATTCGACGCGGGCCAGGAAGGCCGTGTTGAGCAGGATCGAACCGTAGAACACCTTCCACGACACGACCCGGGTCTGGTTCAGCGGATCCGACTTGTCAGCGCCGGTCAGGTAGTGGAACTCGGGGTTCTCGAGCAGCACCTGACCGTAGCTGTGGTTGCCGATGAACAGCACCGGGAACACCGACACGCCCGTGGCCGGCGCGGCCGGCGGAGTCTGCGTCACACCGATGCCGGTCAGGGTGACCGTTTGGTTCGGCTGCAGCTGAGTCGCTTGGCCAGCGAGCACGCCGGTCACCGGAACGCCGTTGCCGATCGCCGTGGCCAGGTTGGCCGGATTTGCGGTCGTGCCGATATACACGTTGAACACGTAGTTCGGGAACGACGGCAGTGTCACCGAGATCGAGCCGGTCGGGCCCGTCACGCTGATCGACGACGAAACTTGGTAAATCGTCTGCTCGACCGACGTCAGCGCCGGAGCAGCCGTGACCTGGATGTAATACGTGCCGGTCGACAACTGACCGCCGGACGTCGATGCGGTGCCGTTGATCGCGGCAGCGCCCGTCCAGTACGGCATCATGTTCGTTTCGCAGAATCGGATACCGCCGAAGTCACCGAGCTCGTTGTTGTAGAGACGGTTGACGTCGCTGTACGCCCACGCTTGCTGCACGGACGCGTTTTCGCGCATATCCTGCGCCGAGAACGGGCTGATCAGCGCGACGTAGTGTTGCTTGACGCGCGGCGTCTGCGACGGATCGCGATACGCGCCCGCTTCAATCATCATGTCTTCGCGTTCATCGCCGTTGAAGCGCGGCACGCCATACGCGGACATCGATGCGAACAGACGGTTCGATTCGTGCGGCGACATAACGTTCGTTGCCGTCAGGGCAGCGCGGTTCGCGACGCCACCTGCGTAGTTCACCTGCGGCGCGGACAGCAGCGTGTTCAGCGTGTTGCGCTCGAGCGTTTCCGGCATCTGGATCGACACCAGTTCGCAGGCTTGCTGGAACAGCGGGTGCTTGATGGTGAGGTTCGCGACATCGGTGATGATGACGCGGTCGCCCCACTGCTGCGCGGTCGCACTGACCTGCTGCAGCGTCATCGCTTCGCCCGGAGGCGCGACGCCTTCCTGCAGGGGCGCGTACGGCAGCGGCAGGCGCTGGTAGCGCGACGCGGTATACGTCGTACCGCGGTTCGTGTCGAGCTTCAGCGGCTTGCCGAACTGGTATGCGACCAGCTGGCGTCGCGCGAGCGGCTCGACTTCTTCCTGGATGTACGCTTCGACGTCAGACGTGAAACTCGTCGACTGATTCGTAATCCCGGGGAACATGAGGCCCGTCAGGAGGGCCAGAATTTTCGTCAGCATGGTGTCCTCGTGCTGGTCAGATGTTCACGTCGGCCAGCCGCGCAGCACGCTTCTGGTGTTCGGTTTGCCCGCGCGCCGGCGGAACGGTCGAGCGCACGCCCGGCGTCTTGCCGCGGGGAACGTCCGCCGCGGGAGCCTTGGCTTTCGCCTTCGGCTTCAACTTGCCGTCTGCGATGTCCTTGCCGAGCATGTAGTAGTAGACCGCCTCGCGTGAGGCATTCCGGCCCGCGCGGCGTTCTTCTTGCACCGCTGCTTCGACTCGGTCGCGATAACGCGCGCGATGCGGATCGCTTGCGATCTTCGACTCGAACAGCGTCTGATCTCGCAGGTCCTGCGCCTGGAACAGTGCCGCCTGTGCGGCTTGCTGACTCTGGCGCAATGTGCGGTTCGACTGGATCTGCCAGCGTTCCATCGGATCCAGATTCGGATCGCGCAGACGCGCCTCTTCAGCTTCGAAATCGCGGTCCGTGATAGGAGCCGGCGGCGCGGTACGCGTGGCATCGACCAGGCGACCGCGGCGCTCTACTTCCGCCTCGAGCGCGGCCAGACGATCCGCATCAGACGTCGCGCGACGAGCGGGCGCTGCCGGCTCGACAAAATCGAAGTCGAAATCGTCATCCGCAGGATCACCAGCGCTGCCGCCAGCGCCAGGATCGCCACTGCCAGCATCACCAGCGCCAGCGTCGCCACTCCCAGGATCGCCACTAAGATCCGGCGGATCACCGCCATCGTCGACGCCGGGAAACAGAAAACCGAGAAGTCTCTTCAGGAGCTTGTTCATGGTTCCCTTTACGATTGCGTGCCGGTACCGACCGACTGGATCGAGGCAGTCGTCGGGCTGGTGATCGTGACCACGAAGTCACGCCAGGTGTTCTGGTTGACGCCCATCGAACCGCCCAGCGTCCAGCCCGTATTCGTCGTGACCGTCCAGGCGAACGCGCCGCCCGAGCTGTTGATCACGCGAAGCTGCCAGGTGATGCCGACGGGGTTCGACTGGACCACCGAAGGAAGCGCCGCGATCAAAGCAGCGACTGTCGGCAGCGTGAGCGCGGCGCCGGCTGCGAGCGTACCGGTCAGGTTGAAAAACACCTGTGCCGCACCCGAGATCTGGTTGCCGGCGGCAGTGAACGCGGTCGTGCTCGCTGCCGTGTTGTAAATCGCTTCCTGCAGTGGATTGATGCCGATGATCGCGTTCACCAGCCCGACTTGGTCCGGCAGTGCGCCGAGATCAGGAACGACCGGAAGTTGACCAGGGCCGATGGCCGGGAAGATGAGGCCAATCAGGCGGGCCAGAAGGGTTTTGCGCACGATGATCTCCTGATCAGGGGTACGCACTTTTTATTCCGGTTTCCCGATTTCTCAAACGCTAACGAACCCGACGGCACCCGAGGAACCCGTAAGCCGACACGGTGCCGGAGGCGAATGTTGCGTTTGCCACCAGATAAACCGTGGTGCTCGAACTCACATTGAATCGACCGGGAGCGATCGCAAGAGTCGTTGTGCCGAAGTTTCCCGATGCAAGAGAGATGGAACTCATGGACCCCGTTGTATTGGCTGCCGGAATCGTTGCGGAAACCGTATTGATACCAGCTTGCATCGATGCCGCCCCTGCCGATACCGCATACGCGATGCTTCCCCTGCAATCCCAATCGCCGGCCGATAAAAGCACCGAAGTCACATTCGCGGGTGTGGTGCTGGTAAGCGCAATGGCTGATCCAGATGGGACACTGGCGCTGAGGAATTCCCCGACACTTCCCGCGTTCGCGTTATCCGCAAGCGTAGTGCCGACGATACCGCCAGTCGTTTGCGGTGTGAGTGCACTGGTGAAGGTTAGGCCAGCTACTGTCGTACCGAATGCCGGATCCGCCCCGGTCGCACCCACGAGAACCTGACCCGTGGTGCCGACAGCCAGTTGGTTAATCGCCGCCGCGCCCTCGCCGACCAGGACTCCGTGCGAGGTAAGCGTCTGCCGGCCGGTACCGCCCTGCGAGACGGAAAGCGCAGTCGTGAGGCCGGACAAACTGGTGATGTTGGCGTTCGCTCCCGAAGTCGCAATGTTCGAATTGCACTGAAACCCGGATCCGTTCGTCCATTGAAGCGCCTGCGCGGTGCCGTTGCATCCGGTCACGGCCACTGCGGTGACGTTGGCGGTCGACCCCGTCGCGTTACCGAGCAGCGTGTTTGCGGCAATCTGCGCGATGTTCGAAAGCGCAATGCCGTTTGTCAGGCTCTGGAACGAATACGCTCCCGCCCCAGTCCGCGTCAGGAAGCCGGTGCTCGAAAACCCCGTGATGTTGTCCAACGCGGTGCCGCTGGCCGTCGCAGAATTGGTGCCCCCGGACGACACTGCAAGCGGATGGTTCGTCAGTGTCGCAGTACCCTGCACCGTCAGGTTGTTGTACGTCGGCGAGGGATAGTTCTGCGCAAATGCCGTCGAGCAGACCAGCGCGAGCAGACCGGAGAGTATTTTCTTCATCGAGTACCTCACGATTGGGCGAGCGTGCCGCCGTTGTTCCAGAGGACGCCCGATGTTGCAGGGAGCGAAGTCGGCAGACTGTTGAACCAGGCGAGCATCGCGGCAGCAAACTGAGGGCTCGCGCCGTTGCCGAGCAAGTTCAGCGCAGCCGTCGTCTGGCTTGCGAGCTGGTTGATCGCGGTCTGTATCTCGTTCGGAGGAACGTCCTTGCCTTCCGCTTTGACCTGGTACGGCGTGATGAAAAATGCGTCAGCCATGGAGCGCCTCCAGCCTTTCCTGTGAGCTTGGATGCAGCGCGCTCCCCGGATGGGGGTGCCGGCGCAGGAACATGCGCAGCCCCGCAGCCAGCCCCTGTTCCTTCACGTACTGATCCGCCGCCAGCTCTTGCTCGCGCACTCTCGCGAAAACCCATTCCGGACGGAAGATCAGCTGCAGCGTCAGCAGCCACCAGAGCCGGCGCAAAGGATCGCGCCGAATGAGGTGTGCGCGTTCGTGCGCGATGACGGCGTCTTTCTCGATCGCCGTCAGCGAGCGGAAGAAGATGCCGGTCTGAATGGTTCCCCACGGCGTGCACCGGGCCACGAAGCGTTTCATCGCGGCCCCGCCGTCGGCGATGCAATTTGATCTGGATGAATCATGCCGGCCGGTCCCTGCGGCCGAGGCTGTCCAGGCTGCGCGCCAGGACGCGGCGTACCCGCGACGCCCGGCCCCGC
The DNA here is from genome assembly GCF_005502655.1 of Burkholderia sp. 4NA327C6. Lineage (NCBI taxonomy): Bacteria > Pseudomonadati > Pseudomonadota > Betaproteobacteria > Burkholderiales > Burkholderiaceae > Burkholderia > Burkholderia sp. 4NA327C6. The sequence goes on from NZ_SCNZ01000003.1 coordinate 160,566, forward strand.
GCCACCAGGAACACCGGGCTGCCCTTGTGGCGGCTCCGGTGCCTGTTGCGCCTGAAGTTTGGCCTGCATAGCTTGCTGATGCTGCTGCACGTGCGCTCGGAACAAGCCCGCTGGGTCACCTGTGAGCTGCGCGGCCTGTAGGTGTGCGGCGATGTGTGCACGATCATCGTCGGCCTGATGGATCTCGGCCGGCAGGCCGTTGTGCATCATCAGGTTTTCGTCCTGAGGATCGAGGTGGAACAGGTTTCGCTCATCGATCAGGATGCGCGGCGCCACCTCGGGACCGAAGATCTGCTCGGTACCGTACTCGAGGATCGGGCCGATGTTCAGGCGCCGGCCGTCGAGTTGCTGAGGAGGAATACCGCGCAGGACGTTCATCCACGCGATCATCTGCTGCATGCGCTGCAGGTTTTGCTGGTACGACGTGCCGCACCAGCGGAAGAAGTAACGCTCGCCGAATGCCTGCGGCGGGATCGTCTGCAGGTTCGCGCGCGCGCCAAGTTCGCCGAGCACTTCGACGGTCAGCTCTTCGGTGCGGAACTGCCGGTCGAGCTCGAACATCCATTCAACCAGCGGATTGAGGATGACTTCCTCGTACCGCTTGGCGTTGTCAATGATGTTCGATTCCTGCGTCTGCGCCATGGCGGCCATCTGCGCCTGGTTCTTCCGGCCGATCGGCATCTTCCCGAGCATGGCGTCGTTGACGTCCATCGACTCGTTGATTTCCTGCTTGATGCCCTGGCAAAGCATCATCGCGTCTTTGTAGAGAGCCGGGAAGTTCGCGAATTTCGTCTTGCTCGGGTCTGTCAGCCACACCGCAGCGAGCCCGACCACCATCGATTGGTAGTTCGGGTTCGACAGCGGGTCGACCATGGTGATCGGCAGCAGGCTGTACTGCGCCGAGTCCTGACCCATGTTCCAGTAGTCGTTCAGGTTCCACTGCAGAAACTTGACCGGCTCGATCTTCGAGATGCCGAAGAATGAGCCCGTGATGCGCTCGATCGGCGCGGAGATGATCGGTCGCTTGCCCGACCAGAACGGATTCCGGATGATTCCAAGGATGACGTCCTGGCCGGCGAAGTACACGAAGCACGGCTCCTTGCCGTTGCCGAGATCCAGGTTCGTGTGCACCTCGTAGATCAGCGCGTACTTGAAGGTGCCTTCCGTGCGAATGCCGGCATCGCCGGTGCGCTTCTTCGGCGGCACGTACTTCTCGCGGCCACCGTCCCGCTTCGCGAGGTTGTCGATCAGCTCTTTCGCCTCGACGCCGACGAAAATGCCCTCGTCGACGAATCGCTCCACCGCGTCAATCGTCAGGCGCAGCCGAATCGCGGTCGCGGTGGCATTCTCGATGTCGTTGCAGGTCGGCGGATAGACAGCCAGGTCCTCGGTGGCGAACTGCACGATATCCGGACCTTCGGTCGTGACCTCTTTCGTTTCCTTTTCCCAATCCCAGCCATCTTCATCTGCGGCCAGGTCCTCGACCTCCGCGCCGAGTTCGTGGTCCTCGAGGATTGGCGGCTTCTTGATCAGTTCGGTAATACGACGTTGCGTGCGTGTCCAGTCAACGTAGAGATTCCACTGCCCCGTCACGTCACCCGCGATCAGGTCCGCGCGCACGACATCCTTGATCGCGGCCGAGCGAATGTAATGCTCGAGCAGGCTGATCTGGGCGAACGGGATGTTGCCGTCCGGGCCGGTGGCGCCGACGTGCTTGTGGTTCACAGGGAAGAGCTGTGCGATCGTGCGCTTCACGCGCGCATTGACCGCGTTGCGCACGGCAGGGATGTAGCACTGGGAATTTCCGGAGTACTGCTGATTCTCGTCCGGCTGCGCGTTGTAGATAGACCAGTACTCCGCGCATCGATCCATCTGCTCCTGCTTATTCTCGTAGCACTTCGCGATCTTCGGGTACAGCTTCGCGGCTTCTTCGTAGGCTTCGGAATCGGGCTTGTCAGCCCAGTTCTCGATTTCCTCACCCGTCTTCTCAGCGTCGAGCGCCCGCGCGTCCAGTGTTTCGACCGCGGGCTTGTCTTCCTGCTTTTTCTGCTTCTTCGAGCGGGCCATGGATGGGTCAGCCGATCACCTTGCCCTCGAGCTTCTTGCGAAGCGAGGATCCGGTGCCACGATCTTTCGGCGTGCGCTTCGGCCGATCGTCTTCGTTCGGTTTCTTCGGGCCCTTGCCGAAGAACTAGCGAACGTCGCGCGACTCGGATCGCGTTCCCTGGAATTCACGGGGCTTCTTCACGATCACAGACCCGGCTTATGCAGTTTTTCGCGCATCGGGCCGCCCTGCGTGCGCTCGCCGACTTTCTCCGGCTTGCCGTACGCGCCGCCCTGCTGCTTGCCCTTGTAGAAATCCGACGGACGCTGCGACGGCGCCTTGGGGGTGATTTTTCGGTCGACAGCCATGGTCATCTCCGCGGCAAAGTGGTCAGATAGCTCACACCCTGCGGGTTCACGCCCATGTTCACGCCTTCCGGCAGGACGTCCGCTTGCTGCGAGCAGATCACATACACGGCCGCTTCGAGCCCCTCGATGAGGGTACGGTGCGGACCAGTCTCGGGGAGCGTATTCCGGTTTCCCGCGCGATCGACGGGGAAGTTGTATCCACCAGCCATTGCGTTGAGCGTGTGCTTCGCTCCTTCGTGGTCGACCTGAAACAGACGTCGCGCCTTGGCTTCGGTGCGGATCAGCGGAGAAAGCGCGCCGCGCGCGACGTTCACGTAAGCACCGCGCATCGGGTACATGTTCGCGGCACGAAGCGCGGCCACGATCGGCATGCGGTCGGCCTGGTCGAGCACGTCGGCCGGCAACCACGTCGTTACGCGTGCTCTTGGAAATGCAGCGCGCACGAGCTGCGTGATGTCGGATACCGCTTCCTTGGCAGGTACCGGCGAGATCCAATCAGCCACAACGACGATTCGTTGACCCTCGACGCAAACCAAGGCTGCGGTCGTCTCAGTGCCGTTCGAATTGAACGCCAGAGCGAGGGGATGCTGCTGACTCGGCTGGTACTCGGACACGATATTCCACTGCCCGAAATCCTCGTACACCGGCGAACCAGAGAACACCCGCTGGAAGTACGCGAGCGCGTTGAGGATGTCGCGCTTACCGCTGGGGAAGTTCAGGATCTCGGCAACAAGCTTTGGATGCTGACCCTGCCCCCCGACCAGCACGATGTCGCCAGCCTCGAAAAACGGCTGCATGCCCATGATGAACTGGACTTTGTCGCGGTCCTGGGGTGCAGTGAGCGGGCGCAGTGCCAGAGTGACGCCGCGGCGAAGCATCTCCGCTCGCATCGGTTGCAGCAGCCATTCGTCGAGCGAGTTCTTCTCGATTGCGACCGCAGCATCGCCGTATCGTGCTGACGTCTTGAAGGCATCGTCGATCACCTCGTCCGGCTTCCAGAATTCACCGGACGATGCGTGGACGTAGATCTTCGTCCCCAAACGGCTGACCACCACACGTCCGGTCCGGTCGCTCTTCTTTACGTCCGTGGTTCGTGCCGGGTCCGTGATAACGACTTTGGGAAGCCATGGCGCCGGGTCGACCGAGCATTCCCGGATATGATCGCTCTCGAACGGCTTGTCCTGCGAGCCGATCGCCATGAGCATGTATTCCTGCATGAAGCCGCGTAGTTGGCCTGCCCGCTCCATCTCGTCGCGCTTCCGGCGGATCCAGTCCATCGGATAGCGCTCCGGCCACATCGCTTCCGTTTCCGGGTCGTCGATATCGCCGTTGCAGATCGGATAACGCCGGCTCGTCCAGTCCGGGTTGTCGCGCAACCGGGTGATCATGCAGTCTTCGGCCAGTGGCGTGCCGGTAACCCGGATCTTGCCCTTGACCTTGTCCATCGCCGGAATCAGCTCGAGGTAAAGCTTCCTCATCGACGCGTCGACCGCCGCCTTGTCCTTGACCCGCTCCTTGTTCTCGATGTCGTCGAGATACGCCCGATCCGGCCGGAGGTCGCGCCACTTGAAGCCCCGGAATTCCTCTTCCCAGCCGTGAGCCTCCAGCAGCACGCCGTTCGAAAGCTCCATCTGGTGCTCGTTCCAGACGCGCCCCGACTCCTTCAAGCGACCAAACAGTCCCTGCAACTTCATGTTGCGGGTCGCCTCGAACTTGATCGCCTCAAGCCGCTGACAAGCCTTCGTGTACGTCTCGCCGATGATCAGGCAGTACCCGAAGTTTCCGAAGCACGCCTCGATCAGCAGATGCTCCTCGGAGAGCGTCGACTTGGCACCCTCCCGGAACGCCTCGATCAGCACCCACTCGTCCGCACATCGCCAGAGGTCCATGACCTCGACGTGGAACGCCGGTGACGCCTGCGGGTGCCGATGCGGGAACAGCATCGCCGAGCCGAGCGCGCGGTCGTCCGAGATCGCGGTCAGCAACGCTCCATTGGTCAGGGCCATGACTTTCCTCCTCGCGGAGGATCATCAATGTTTTTCCCGCGTGCGGATTGGAGAGAGGGTCTGCAAAATTTCGTCACCCCCGTCCGTGGGGCCCAGGGTGGTCCCAGAGTAAGGTTTTCGTAAGATCCAGATAAGAATCGATCTCATTATGCGGTGATAATGCCCTGTTCCGACTGATAGCACCCATTATGTCAAATGTGGATGCGCCGCACCAAATGAACAAAATCAAAGACTTACGCAATTTCTCCACTCGGGCGATTCATCGATCATGACTAACGCACCGCAGCATGAAAGGTATTTAATGTGCCGGAAAGGTAATTGAATGGATCGAGACGAGGCTGGAAACGGGTATTTTTGAGGCACGCAGGCCCCCCTTCTCCTCCATCTCTCGTCCCTTTCCGTCCCTTCATGCTGTGTCGAGCTGAGCCTTTCCACGCGCGTACGTGCGCGCACGCGAGGGATTGTCTGCGGTCAATTCGTTGAAGTTCGAAACCTGATACCGTCTCGCGTGGCGATCACACGGTCGCCGACCACACACACGGAGCTACAAGAAATGGACGCGGAGTACGAGAAGCTGAAGGCTCAGGTCGAGGCGCTGCAATCGGCGATTCTGGTTCTTGGCAAGGAGAATCCGGGGATTCAGCAAAAACTGAGAACGCTCTTCCATCGCGAATACAACGAAGCCAAGCGGCAGGCTGATCGCGACGATACGATCGACACCAGCCAGGTTCGTTTGTATCCCCGCGAATCGCGGAACCGAGAAGCTGAGCAGGCCAAGGTCGAGGTGTACCTGCATCTGGCGCGAGTGCTAGGTGCTGAGATCTAATCCTCGGCCTCCTCGATCAAGTCTCGCGGGGTAACGCCGTTAAGATGGGTAGAGACAGGAGGTTCACATGCTCTACGCCATCTTGACCTCGAAAGAGGAAGCGCCGATCGGCTACTTCGACTCTGCGTTTGCGCCGACAGTGGAAGAACTGGCTGACTACTGCGCGGAGTTCGCTGGATTCGCGAATCGTGACGAGTGGATGGATGCGACCGGCGTCGAGGCAATCGCCTACGCGCCGGTGCATTAGGCTTCGGTCAGATCAGCTTTTCGGTTCTCGTCGCGCTGACTTCGATGTGCCATGCGGTATTGATCGTCACAGTTTCCACTGAGCCGAACTGCATTGCGGCCTTTTCACTTGCCGTTACCGTGACATCGATGCCCTCAGGTGCCTTCGCCAAGCTGTCGTTGAGGCTCGCCACAAGAAGTTTGACGTCCGATATCCAACTTGCCAACTTCGCTTGTTTGTCCGTGTCGATAGTCATATGGTCTCCGTTTTGCGATAACCCGCAATGTCGCAGGCTGGAGAACCTTACTACAAGCGTTTGACCGCCTGCAACGGGCGCAACCTCCCACCCGCTTTTTTTAGAAGCGTTGCTAGGTCGCGGCGGGTATATCCGGCTTGGTCGACCTGCTGCGCCTTGGTGCGTTCAGCCATTCCGGTCGGTCCTGGCGGTGCGACTCCGCCATTCAGCCACGTTTATCGAGCTGGCGCGACACCAGTTGTTCGGGCCTGGGCTAATGGGCCCCCGTCGGCGATTTCTTCTGAGTCGCGCTGCCTATTTGCGACGTCCCTCTGATCCCAAATCAGATGCGCCGGCACCAGGTCCGCCGCCTTCCGGCAAACCCAGCAAATCCATCGGCCCGACCGTGCGTCACGAACCATCTCCAGGCTCGTAAGCTGGCATTCGCGCTTGCACGACGGGCATATGACGGATTCGGGGCGCATCGGGAAAAAGAAGCCCGGGCGGGCCGGGCAAATCACCGTAGTGAAGGAGACGCGATCAAGTTAAAGCGGTTTCCCTCGCTGGACGATTCCGCACATGATCCGGTGCAGTTCGGCCGGCGTGACCTCGTCGCGATCCTCGGAAATCATGGGAAGCGGCTTTTTCGTCCGAGCGTAGAGCAGGATCACGCCGCGTCTGATACCGCGTGGCCCGCTCGATTTGGCGTAGGAGATCGAGTTGGCGATGTACGTATAGCCCTCGTCAGTCAGCGCCGTGAGGTACTTCGAGATCGTCCCCCGGGGCACGCCGATCTGCAAACCAAGACTCGCTTGGGTGAGCATCCCCTGCTGCTCGAGCAACTCGCAAATGCGGTGGCCCACGAGATCCGGATTGGACAGGTTTCGCAGCGAGATCATGCTTCAGCTCCGACCCAGGACAGCATCACTCGATCGAGTTCCGTCGGCGCCGGAATCCGGAACGGCATCGAAACGCGCGCGGCGTCGCGCCGCCGGCTCTCCGCGATACGCGCGGACTTCGGCGTAAGCGGCACGACGGGCGGCATCGGCTTCTGGGTACGCGTATAGCGCCTGGGGCTGCCCGCCGCGGAAACGAATCCCGCTGCGGCCAATGCATCGAGCTGGCGAGCCGTTGCCCGCGGATGAATCCCCCGCACCTCGGCGATCTCGTTGATCGTCATCGGACCGCGGCGCGCGAGCAGCTCGCAGATGCAACGCTGCGCCGAGCCTTCTCGCTCGATCTGCTTCACCCGTGTTACCTCGGCTTGTACGTCGAGTACGGATAAATTTCGTTTCCGCTGAGGAAGAGTTGCTTTCCATCCTCGGTTTCCACGCGGAAGAAGCCACGGCGCTCGGGTGCCGGCCCGACAATCCGTCCTCGAACCTCCTTCTTGCCGTCCGCAGTTCGAACCCGACAATTGAATCGATCAGCGGCGTGAGCGCCCACAAATGAGAGGACGCCTTCGATCATCTTGATCACGTCGTCACGCTTCGGGCCCGGCGCGAAAAGACCGGTCCTCGTACCGATATCCATCGCCGCAGCGATCATTGAGTTCGTCACTTCGATTTTCGCCATCATTTGTCTCCTTTCTCACGGTGTGGCCTAGCAGGTGTAATCCTCGGAAACGCAGCTAAACGGCAAATACACGTACGGCCGGCGGCTCTCGCTCGGACCGAACTGCATGCATTCACGGTTGAAGAACAGCGCGAGCGACCGGCGCTGCGTCTCGCCGTTGCGCGCCTTCAGCAGCGTCAGGAACGCGTCCGGTTCGTCGACGCTCTGGTCGTCCTCATCCTTCTGCGCGGACCAGACTGAGAACACGTTGTCCGCGGCGTCGGTGATCTTCCCGCTGCCGCCGACGTCCATCTTTCCCGGGCTGCGCTTTTCGTCTTGGCCCTTCCGAGGATGGGCAACAAGGTGCACATGGACGTTGTACTGGCGCGCGAAGTTGGCGAGCAGGCGCATCGCCTCTTTCTGTGCCGTCATGGCGCCGTGGCCGTCTTCCGGCACGTCGGTCATCATCAGGCTGTCGATCACGAAGTGGCGGATCCCGTAGCGCTTGAAGCCGTACGTGAACACCGTCACCAAGCGCTCGATAGCCGCGACCCCGACCAGATCGAAGACCCACATCCGATCGCGCAGCCACGCTCCCATGTGGTCGAGGTATTCGGGCGCCGGCCGATCGAGGCCGCCCAGCTGCTTTGCGATCCGCTTGCCCTGCATCTCCGGCCGCATCTCGCCCGAGAAGACGCATGCGCGCTCGCCCTGGCACATGAGGCCGATGAGCACTTGGCCAAGCAACAGCGACTTGCCGTGCCCGTTGATGCCCGTCCATACCGTCACCTCGCCCGGGCGAAACTCGAACCACAATTCGTTGCGGCCGCAGAACGACAGGTACGGAAAGCCCGTCTCCTCATGCGCCGGGTAGAACATCGATTTGACGTTCGACCAGAAGCGCTCGATCGACTTGAGCTCGTCCGGATCGAAGCCCGATGCCTGATCGCAGCAGCGGTGGAAATCTTCCGGCGTCGCACCAGTGAGCAGGTATTCGTTCGCGTCCTTCGATTCGCCGAAGAACACGACCCGGCAACGCTCGATTCCGAGGCGGTTCGCAACCTCATGTGCGCCCTTTCGGCCGGCCTCGTCGTTGTCGTAGCAGAGCAGGATCTCGCTGAACCGCTCGAGGCGTTCCCAGTCGCTGTCGATCCACTGGTGGTTGCCGGCGCCGGCGTTCACGGACAGCGCCGGAATTCCGACCTGGTGCAGCGTCATGGCGTCGATCTCACCCTCGGCGATCGCGACGACGCGCTGGGTCGGGTCGATCAGGTTCCAGCCGAACAGGCACGGCTCGGCCCCGGCCTCTTGCCGCATATCCTTCTTGTCCGCGATGTTCCGGTACTTGGCGTTGATCAATTCACCGCCGCGGAGGTACGGGAAGACGATGTGCGTCTTCGGCCCGTTGGTCTGCTCGGCGATCTGGAACGCCTTCACGGTTTCAGCCGTGATGCCGCGGCCATCGAACCATTCGTCGAGCAAGCTCGTCGGTCGCGTCGCCCTCGGCCGCGCCGGTCGTTGATACGTCGGCGCCTGCCGCTTCGGCATGTCGTCGCGGACGCCGAGGAACTGCTTCGCCTCGCGCATCGCGTCCGCTACCGACAGCGACCGGCATGCGCACCAGAGGTCGAGCAGGTCACCAGCCTCGCCGCTGGCGAAATCCTTCCATACGCCCCGCTTAGCGCCGCTGAGGCACACCGACAGGCTCTGCCCCTTCTCGCCCGCCGTGCTGCCGGATTTCCATTCCTTGCCCGACTTGCGCCCGTTCGGCAGCAGATGCTCGGCCACGGCCGGCGCGTTCTGCGCCATTAGTTCGGCCAGTTCTCGCGCGTTCATGCCGGCGCTCCTTGCCGTACACCGTTGGCCCAGAGATGGGCAGATCGTTCGCTGCAGCCGGCATTGGTTGCCTGCCACTGGTACGTGAACCCTGCGGCCTTCCACCACGGAACCGCGCCACCATCGAAGAGATCACCCTTCGCGCCAGGCTTCGCGTATTCCTCGAAGTGCCGATCCCGTCCGAAGAACGTCGATGCCTGCTTCACGTACGGCGTCCCGATGTTGCCTGCAGCCTTCATCGCGGAAGCGTAAGCCACCACTGCCGCGACCAGCACATCCGGATCGATGCCTTCACGGATCCGAGCGTTCCATGCCCGCTGAGCTGCCTGCTTCGAATTCGAGCCTTCACGTTTCGGATATTGCCGCCACGCCTCGTCGAATTTTTCATCGATCGCACGTGAACGGTTCTTTGACGGTTTATTGATGGTTAAGGACGGATTGGGTGTCACCGTGACACCCCGTTCGCTCGTCAATGACACCCCGTTGGCGTCACCGTGACACCCCGTTACCGTCACCGTGACACCCCGTCCGTCACCGGGTGTCACCACGACACCCCGTTTTTTCATCACCATGTCGTAGCAAACCGGGCGCCGATCACCGCGATCAATGTATGCCGCGACGATCGCCTGGTTGCCTTTCTGGATCAGTCCTAGCTCCTCCAGCACATCCAGTTTCCGACGGATCGTGCTCTCGGAAAGGCCCGTGTCAGATTCGAGTCTCGAGGTCGAGGGAAATGCCGCCTTTCCGTCTGCGTCGGCGTAGTTGGCCAAACAGAGCAACACGTGACGCGCGGTGGCGTCTCGAATGTCCTGTTGCTCGATGGCCCATGTCATGGCTTGAACGCTCATCGCATGGACTCCTGGATCGCCAGTTCCATAACGAGCCGTTGGTCGGCGCTGCGCCCGCGAATCTCGCTGTACATCGAGTGCTTACACACGCGCTGCCACAGCGGTGTCGCGCTGGATGCCTCTATCAGGAAGCCAAGGGCCTTAATCCGCAATTCACACTCGTAGTCGTGTCTCGCCTGTCCCATGAGATCGGGTGCTTCATCTTCGGCACGATCAATTGACCAGATCATCAGATTCGGCACGCTGAATCGTCGCAGGCGCCGCGGCGCCGAAAACGCCTGACACGGCGGAGTCGTAACGATCACATCATCTTCAATGGCTTTCACGCTTACCATCCTTGCCAGTAATCCAATAAGGATTACTAAGCGGCTATAAAAAAGCCCCGCCTTTGGGGAAAGCTGCCGGCGGCCAAGCCGGTTCGGTTTGCCGGAGGGTTCGGCTTACCTCAACTCTCCCCGAAAACGGGGCTTCCCTCTTTGTCCATCGATTGGCAGTCGACGGACATACGGTATTTCAGTTTCCCTGCCCAAACTCAACGCCAGGCGCCGAGCAGCGAAATATCACGCCATTTGGTCTGAAACTGACTCCGCCTTCCTATCTGCGACTTGCTTCGAAAAACTCTCGATAAGTCAGAACTTTCCCTATCAACGCCGCAACGAATTCCTGACGGTTAGGTGCGATTTGGTATGCTTTCTCGATCAAACGCGCAGCCTCGGCCGGAGGAAGTGCGAGATACATTTCAAGTTCTCTGTCAATTCGAACTAGTTTGGAGCGGGGATCCATGGCAACCTTTGCGATCAAGTGCCCACATTGCTTCCGGGACAACACTTCCTTCACGGTGGTAACTACGTGTCCTCACCCGCGTCCTGACAAAAATGGATTTCGTCCAGTAGAGACATTTGCTGTCTGTAACGCTTGCCACAGAGGCGTTTGTTCGACGATTCGGATTATGGAACCCCATATCAATCCGAACCTGAAGGACGTGCCCGGCACTCTTCAGCACAACGACTACATGCGTATTGAGGGATGGCTTCCCCCACCCCCAGCGCCCGACATTCCCGATCATTTGCCAGATCCGGTCTACAGAGCGTTCTCCGAGGCGGAGAGCCTGAAGATTGCCGGTTTTCGCGGTCCTGCTGGCAACGCGTATCGCAGGGCACTTGAGGCAGCGATCAAATCGGTTGCCCCTACCTTGACCAAGTCGCTGTACAGCAGGATTGAGGAGCTGACGAAGCAGTCCTTGCTCACTCCGAGCATGCGAGATTTCGCACACCGGATTCGTACGCTCGGGAACGAGGCCAGCCACGAGACGCCGTTGGTCGAAGATGATGAAATCGATGACCTCGCGATCTTCACGAAACTGTTCCTGATGTACCAGTTCACGCTGCCGGGAATGCTCCCGCAACCTGAGGCCCCGTTGGCCGCTAACGACGCCGCGGCTGGTTGACTTCGTGCCCACTTACGCCGCCTCCCGCCCTTCCTGAGGCGCCGCAGCATAGCCGAGGGGATCGGACAGCCAGCGGTGCACTTCGGCGTTGCTGTAGCAGGAGTGCGTGCGGCTCATCCGGATTGGCTGGGGAGCCTTGCCGGCGATCCCCAGCTTCCTCCACGACTCGCGGCACATCGGAATAAAGGGCGCGATCTGAGCCCATTTTGAGAGGCCGACCCGCGGGAGGATCGGCTCGGTCGGCTTGCCGGAATCGGCTGGCGCGGCTGTCTTCTTCACTTTCGCTCACCGTTGGTAGAGTTCGTGAGAGAAAGGTATTCGATGGTCAGGGGGTTATGGCAACCTTGCCCACCCCATAGGAACCATCATTGCACCCTAGGGGTAGGGTTAGGGCATAGACTGACGCGAGCGTCCTACCGCTTGATCGGACATGCAACTTTTTCAACAGCCTTTGCTTCGACATCGGAGATACCCGGCTTCTTCTGCTTGATCCAGTCGATGATCTCTGCCTGCTTCGGCTGCGTATCTGGGTCTGCGGCATCAAATCTGTTCAGGTCCCAAAATCTCTCCTGAACCGCATGAGCCAAGCTGAGGAGTTCACCGCGATACTTCTCTTCTACAGGACGCGATGCGTGCTCCACTGAATCAATGCCGAGCGCGGTCCGCAGAGCATTGCGGCGCATGTTTCGCTCGGCATCCAGCAGTTCACCCGAACCAGAAAAGAAAGCTGTATGCACTGCGAGGTCGCTGTCTTTGAAGTACAGCCCTTCGGCCCAATTCGGAACGTGTGTCGTTGGACCCGACTCGAAGTACTCGCCCTTCTTATAGATATAGTTAAAAACCGGATCGCTGAAGTTGAGGCGCTCAAACCCAGATTCATCAGACACCCGGTACAGTGGCAGGCCTTCAAAGACGAATTGACATGAGGTATCGATTGCTGAAGCCAAAGGATCAGCATATTCGTTAAAGAAGTTGTGCTGAATGGATATCAAATCAAAGCTCTTGACAACATCTTCGCTCCTCAAAAAAGGCGAGAAGTTAAAATAATCTTCCACCATCGTTAAAAACGGCGTGTAACCATCCCCTCGCGAGACAGGATCGACGCCATCAACTTTATTCAAAAGTATTTTTGCCAGACCTTCTATGTAAGTCAGATATCTCCCCGTTCCCCCAAGCAGCGAATCGGGGCTTCTGCGAAACGGGTTTTCTGCCTCCCTCTCGATTCCCAACGCGCCTTCGCACATCATTTTTATAAATTCTTTTGGCCGCTCGTCTATAAACGAGCAAAGCTGCTGCATCCATTGTCGACTCACTTCATCAAGATGTTTCTGAAGCTCGTCGTCATCTTGGTCGGCGTTTGGTACCTCGTCCCCGGTCCTATTCATTTGTACCCTCATGCATCACTTGGAAAGAGCCGCGTCGACGACGCTAGGGATCTCTGCTTTCGCCCGTCAAGCTAGGCGCGCTTGAAACGATTATGCCGCACGACGTGCGTGCGGCATGTTGCGACGCGGAACGTCAAGCCGTCAGCCAGTAGTCCGGATCCTCCAGTTCTGGAATCGGGTCCCAACTGGCGACTATCGGTACATCACCGTCGCAAACGGATCGATGGACAAGCAACGCGACTGCATCCTCGAACCCTTCGCGTTGAGCGCCGCTCAGCTTCCCAACTGCGTCTCGAATTCGCTCGGCTGCGGTCCGCCAGTCGTCGGGCATATCGGCCCCCAACTCTCGGCACACCGCCGCAAACGCCATCGCACCGCTCTGGTACGCCGGTGATAGTTGACGCTTATCCATGATTTTTCTCCCCGTCTGCCTGGGACGTCCTGCCGCGCCGCTTCTTAGGCCTTTCCAGTTCTGCTAGCGCAGTCACCTTGTCACGGAATGCCTGGAACCCCTTGTCCTCCAGTGCCACGAAATACCGATTCCTGAGCTGTCTTCCCTCAGGCGTTTGCGCGAACAGCGCCTCGCGAAGTTCTCGTGCCTTCACGCGAATATAGGATTCGCGATGGTCCCGACCGACCGCATGCATGAGCAGGCGCCAGTTGTCGCAGTCTTCGAACTCTCTCCGCGGGCCTTTGGCGCCCTTGGGACGCTCTCGCTGCAAGCCGAAGCTAATGCCGTTCTCGGTCCAGAATATCGATCGATATCCTCGTCGCCATTCGGTTCCTGCCGGGATGACACCTTCAGCTTCCAGATGCGCACGGGTGCCGATATAGCAAGCATATCCAAGAGTTCTGTCCATGACGATGGACAGCTCGCCGGCGGAAGGAACGACAGCGTCAAGATTGATCTTCTCAGCCATGACGCACCTCCCGGTCAGCGACCTCGATGGCACCAACGGCAGAATCAAGCAACCCTTTGGCAATCCCCACCGCCGTGAGAACGGCATACAACGCGCTCGAATTCTCAGTGCTGTTGGCCGCGGTCTCGCTGAGGACGTCGAGCGCAACCGTCAGGTGACACGACGATGCTTCCAAGGCATCAACGAGCGGTAGACCGGCAGTGATTGACAGGAGACTGGTCATCACGCTGACGTTGGGAAGCGTCTCGGGCAGCGTCTTCAGCGTACGAACGTCAGTCATGGCGCACCTCCGCGGACTCGCTCGCGTGCTTGGCGAGTTGCAGGCCTTCCAGCATCCGATCCGCAACTTCGGTCAGGTACTGGCCGATGAGCTCGGCCGCGTTCAGCAGGCCCAAGTGAGCTGCTTGTCCGAGAGGTTCAGCGTTCGACATTTCCGGCTCGCAGCTGCTGTTATGAACCAGCCGGGCGATTGTACTGATCGCGTTAGATGCGCGATACACGTCGGCGATCAGATTCGCCGGAACCTTGGCGAATTCGCTGTCGTCGCCAGTGACCCAATGGTCATTCATCAGCGCGCTGCAAAAAGCGGGGTCGGTGTAGTCGGGACGTGCGGGGGGAACTGACGTGGACTTAACGGTAGACATGATGGCTCCTTCGTTTGAGGAACCTGCCCTGTCCGTCGCCAAACGGAGTGGTGGGCAGGCAGACAGCGGGGTTGGCGAACCGGAACGAAGGAACCGGCAGACCCGAAGGTCTCCCCACTGCTGCCCGCCCATAAGCGGAGGACGCAATGATACAACGGACGAAAAAATACCGCCTAGGGCGGCGGTCTCATCCGCCTTCGTTACAGGTCGCCAAACCCGGCGCTTGTTGTCTCAAGCGCGTTTCCAATGTAGTTCCATTCCTCCGGATCGTCAAGTGAGATTTGATCAGATCGCCATGCAATCACCCGAATCATGTTCGTGCACTTCCGTATTTTTGGAGTGTCACCATACGGAGTCCTACTGACTGTTTAGGAGGACCTGCGTGAGCTACACGAAAGCAATCCTGCAGTTGATCCAAGATCAACCTGGCATATGCGAGGAGGATATTGTTGCAGTACTTCAGTTAGATGGTCGAGATGTCTCGGGCAGTATTTGGCCGTACATCAAACGAGGTCACGTCATCGTTAACAAGGAGCCGGTATCCGACGGCAGACGCAAGATAAAAAAGACATTCGCCCCAAGCCCCAACCTCTCGACTGCGATGCAAAATGCAGCTCAAGGTTACGAGAGATGGGGGACAGGTGACGTTGAGCTTTTGACGAATCTATACCCACACAACGCCAATGCGGCCATAGCACGACATCTTGGACGTACTGTTCAACAGATTGAAGGCAAAGCCCGCAAGCTCGGGCTTCGAAAGGCGATCGGATACATTCCACCTGAGGGACATCGCTTCGGTCCGCGGGTGCTATGGTCGGATGAGGAACTCACAATCCTCAAGCACCAGTATCCGGACTCGACAATTGCGACCTTGTCCGCTGTCCTCGCAAAGACCTCGTCTCAGATCCTAGTCATGGCCAGAAAGCTTGGCCTGAAGAAGTCTGCGGCATTCTGGAAATCGGTCGGCGAGCGCATCGCTCCACTCGGTACCGAAAATTGGATTACGGCACATCCCGTCGGAACTGAGAAAATTTGGAGCGGCTACGTCTATATCAAAGTTGACGATACAGAAGGATGGGTGTCGAAGCATCGACTCGCATGGCGCGCCCACCATGAGGACTACAACCCAAAAACGCATTCCATATGGTTCATCGATCGGAATCCATTGAATTGCGACATCTCGAACCTTGAGCTGCTTACGAAGCTAGAGCATGCCAATCGTTCCTCGGGAATTCGCTATCCGGAAGAACTCCGATCCGTCATCAACATATACAACAAGCTTAGGAAGGTGATCAATGAACAACATTGAAGCCCTGCGCGAATATCTGTTCAATACCCTGCAAGCGTTGACCGACAAGGAAAAACCGATGGAGATCGAACGGGCAAAGGCCGTCGCCGAGGTAGCTCAGGTGATCATCAACTCCGCTAAGGTTGAAGTCGAACACCTCAAGGTTGCGGGCGGCAAAGGAACAGGGTTCATCAACGCACCTGGCTCGACGACTCATCGACTTGGCGGATGACAGCGCGAACATGGGCGGCATGGCGGCCGCCCTCATTTCACGGATTGACGCGTGCCTGCTTCAATCGCTCACTTTCTGCGCGCCGGCTTTGGCGGAATTTTTTCTTTGATACCAAGAGCCTGCTTGCCAACAATGAATGCTCGTTGAAGAAACACTTCCATCGCTTGAACGAGTTGAAAAACCTCCTGCTCGTCGGGCCGCCATCCGCGGTGGGCAGCGGCATTTCCGGCATCAGTAACGATCCCTAGAATTTCATGCTCTGTCTCACCGATCCATCCACCGTCCCGCAGGCGCTTTAATTTCTCCACAAACGTCGCCGCTTGGTCGATACCGAGGACTTCCATCGCCCTGTCAAGCGCAGTTCTAAGACCAATCGCAGTGAGAATATACGTCCCGTTATCGCACGCAAGATACATCTCATCAAGAATCGTGTAGAGAGTCATATCCGTATTCACTATCGCACTCAACCAAGATGGCTTGATACGGCTGGTCGGTTTGGGATATGTGGTTCGATGCATGACGTACTCGGACTGTGTGTCCCCGTTATGGTCGTACCAATACTCAACGTCCTCGCTGTTGCACGAAATTGACTCGTAAAAAATCGTTTCGCATCCCTTACATTCTAGGAACAGATGCTCTATCAAACCGTCGACCGAATTTCCAGATCGATCGGACCATTCCCACTGCTTTTTGACGCGCCCATGAACTTCACAATTTCGCTCGTCGCCGCAATGCGGACATTGCCCCTTGACGGTCTCTTTTTCTTCTTGTTCTGCCATTTGAACCTCTGACCTTATGACGTTCAGAATACATGTACCGCTCTCATTGTACTGTTCACGATCTTGGGGCGGCCACCATCTCGTCCGCCGGATAGAGTTGCAGCATCGCCCGCGCCGCCTCGACGTTCGACGTCGTCAGCCATTCCTCCCAGTCGTCCGGCCGTAGGATCACGACGGCCCGCTTCTCGTCGTCTGGCTTGTGCATTCGCGAGAAGACGGGGTGCCCGTCACCGTTCACCGTGATCATCGACATAGTGTGATGCTCGGCGCCGTCCTGGCCCGTAAGCGTGCGCCAGATGCCTGCGACGCACATCGTTCGCCAGTCAGTCAGGCCGATCCTGTGCCATACGTTCTTCCCCGTCTCATAGCACGGTTCGTAGATCCAGTCGGCCGGTATCAGGCAGCGTCGCCCAGCGCGCCATGCCGGTCCGTAAAGAGGCGACTTGCCGAGGTTGTCGTCACGCACGTTCATCGTGCTGCGCATGATCGGCGGTTTCCGGCCCTGCTCCTTCGCCTTCTCGATGTTGGCCTTCTGCAGTGCGCGTGGCCAGAAGCCGAAGCCTGCCGCCAATGGTCTGAGCTTTCCGTCGACGTTTGCGACGATCGGCGCCAGATAGTCCTGATAGATCTCGGGCTTCCACGGGAAGTCTCGGTACAGCTCGCTGAACGGCTCGATCCTCAGCTCTCGGATCTCATAGTCCTCATGCGGCGCTCGGTAGTTTGTACACATCGCCCGTCCCCATTTTTATGATCTTGACTCGTGTAGCTTATCCCGAAATATACTGTGTTTTTATACAGTGGTGACATCGTGATCAGGCCGCAGTGGGCTTACATTTGGGAGTACGGGTTCCAGGGCGACAAGAATCGCCTGAGGACACCGATCGAGCTCACGAAGCGTGAATTTGAGTTTTGGATCGACAAGGACCCGAGGTCGGCGTTTCTCGGCACCTGCGCGCCGATTGAAGCAACCAGGCTCGATCGCAACCGTGTACCGCTCACGGATCCGCGGTTCAAGCTACGGCCGGCAGTGCCTGAATTTGACGCTCCGACGGAAGCCGAACTTCGCGCGCTGTGGCGCGAGTACACCGACCTTCAGGTGCGCTGGCTCATCCTCGAGATTCGCGCCCTTCGAAAGTCGCTCGAGCGCATCGAGGAGTGGTACACGTACACGGACAAGAACGTCGCGAACAAGGGTGACCTCGCCGGGGCGCAGGGGCAGTTGCATCGGCTGATGCACCTGCTACGCGAGGAAATGAGGCGTGCGGGGATGCGGTGAGTCACAGCCGCAATGTTCCCGGGAATGGAACGTTGAACGACCCCGGGAATGAAAAACCCCGCTCGGGGCGGGGCTAGATAGGTAAGTCTATTGTGCCTGGATTAACACCGAAATTCGGATTACGCATCACAGTGACCGTGCTGTGCAAGTGCTCTCGCACGCCGCCGTTCGAAAGCTGTTTCTCAATAGCACAAGGAATATTGATATGACTCTTCGTGCATCGGATATTATAAGCGTCGCCATCTCCGAGAGCCCACAGAGTCTGGATATGCTTTGCGATCACTCTGTCAAAGATATCCTCAAGCTCCGCGAGCGTAATCGGAGGTCGATTCCTCGGATGATTTATACGATCGCATGAGAAATGAACTGTTAAACGAAAGGCGATCTGATACGTTGCCACCTTCGCGTTAATCCTTGCCTCTAATGCCCTCAATTCTTGTATTGTTATCGGCATAATGGCTCACTTGAGAGCTTTCTCAACGAGTGACTTCAGCCTGCGATTCAGGTCTTCGTTGGACTCCGCTGTAACATCACCGATGAACTCACTTTTGCTCGCGGTTCCGAATCGAACACTGAACTGACGGTTATCGAACGAATCTACAAATACAAATTTTCCGGTGGCCTCGTCGCGGAACGATGCAAAGTTTTCGCTCAGCGACATGCGAAAATTGAACATCGAGTCTCTCCTTCAGATGTGCCGTCCGGCATATGTATCATGAACGGCATCGAGTAAACAATACTTTAGGCTCCGTGTGCGCGTTTTGCTACGCCCAAAACCCTAAGCAGGGGACGGATCGAACGTCAGCTACAGCAGCCACACTTCCTATAGCAATAACTGGGCCACTGCCCTACCAAGCACACACTTGGCCAGCAGTGTCGGCCAATACTGCGTTTGGCCGCGGTGAACACACTTGATTCCGGTCAAGAATGTATCAGAAGCGTAACAACAGTCATCCAGGTCGACACGCAGGCGCCAAGTAGTCACCCCACCACTGCATCATCTTCCGACGCTCGGGCAGGTACTCGGCGTGGTTGTACGCCGCCCGGACGCCGTCGCGGTCGCTGTGCGCAAGCTGCCGCTCAATCCAATCCCGGTTGAAATTGTGCTCGTTCAGGATAGTTGAGGCGAGGCCACGGAATCCATGCCCGGTCATCCGCGAGTGGTACCCCATCCGGTACAGAGCGTAGAGGATCGTATTCTCGCTCATCGGCTTCTTGGAACTCGACCGGCTCGGAAACAGGTACTGGCCGTGGCCGTTCAATTCGCGCAGCTTCGCCACCACGTCGAGCGCCTGCTTCGATAGCGGCACGATGTGCGGCGAGCGCATCTTCATCTTCTCGGGCGGGATCCGCCACTCGTTCTTCTTCTCGTCGAACTCGGTCCATTCAGCGAACCGCAGTTCGCTCGTACGAACGAACGTCAACGCCATGAACTGAAGCGCCAGACGCGTCTGGTAGTCGCCTTCGTACACGTTGATCTTCTGCATAAGCTCCGGCAGCTCAGCCTCGCTCACGCGCTTCATGTGCACGACGGTACGGGTCTTCAGCGCGCCGCGGAGATCAGGCGCCGGGTCACGCTCGGCGCGCCCCGTGGCAATGGCGTACCGAAAGATCTGACTGGTGGCCTGGATCGCCTTGTGCGCAAGTTCGATCGCGTCGCGAGCCTCGATCTTTCGAATCGCAGCCAGCAGTTCGGGCGCGGTGATCTCAGCGATCGGCCGCGCGCCGAGCACGGGAAACAGTTCTCGCTCGAGCAGCTTCATGATCCGGTCCGCATGACGTTCGCTCCATGCGTCCTTACGCTGCCCGTGCCATTCCCGCGCGATAGGTTCGAACGAATTCACGCGGTCAACGCTGCGCTGCGCCTTCACGCGCTTCTTTTCGTGCGAAGGATCAAGGCCGCCGCGTAACTGGTCTTTAATCTCGTCACGAGCCTTCCGAGCGGCAAGCAAGGTCACCGCCGGATAGACCCCGAGGGCCATCCGTTTTTCCTTGCCGTCGATGCGATATTTCAGCCGCCAATACTTCGAGCCGGACGGCATCACCTCGAGGTACATGCCCTGGCCGTCAGCCAGCTTGTAGGACTTCTCGCGGGGCTTGGCCGCACGGACAGCGACATCGGTAAGGGGCATTTGAGCAAGGGGGCATTTCGATGCCCCAGATCAGGAAAACTGCCCCCTACGATGCCCCCGGGTTCCGTGGGTGTCAATGGGAAACGTTGGGCAACGCTGGTAACAAAAAGCCCCGTAAGTGCTTGACTGACGGGGCTTTTTGGCCAAACATGGGATTGCTTGGGAGTATATGTGGTGCGTGAGGCCGGACTCGAACCGGCACACCCTTGCGGGCGTCAGGACCTAAACCTGGTGCGTCTACCAATTTCGCCACTCACGCGCATTTCTGTCGCCTGACCACGCGGCACGAAAGATGCGTGGCCACGCGCCCGGGACATCGCGCCGGCTTGTAACCGGCACGCCCGATCAGGCGAGCGCGAGATTCTACCCGATCCGTGCGGGCTTGTCTCGCCCCGCCGGCACCCATCGTGCAGCGGTGCTAGAATGCCGCGCTCGACGTTTCGGCACCGCGCCGCCGCGCGTCCCCCGAACCCGCCCCCCACACGATTCCGCCCGTGAACTTCGACGACTACTGTCAGCAAAAGGCCGCCCCTGCGGGCTCCAGCGTCTACTACGCGCTGCGTCAGGCGCCGCTCGCCACGCAGCCGCGCCTGACTGCGCTATTCGCGCTGCGCCGCGAACTCGAGGAAACCGTCAAGGAAACCAGCGACCCGACCGTCGGACACACGAAGCTCGCGTGGTGGCACAAGGAACTCGCGGCGCTGGCCGACGGTCAGCCGTCGCACCCGGTCACGAAGGCGCTTGCGCAGCATCATCCGGCGATCGCCGCCGAGGCCGACGCATTGCGTACGCTCGTCAACGGTTACGGGATGGATCTCGAACAGGCGCGCTACCTCGATTTCGCGAACCTGCAGCGTTATATCGCGCAGGCCGGCGGCACCTTCGCGTCGCTGGTCGCACGCGCAAGTTCGGCAAACCCGGCGGAACCGCAACCGTGGGCCGCGGACGCCGGCCGCGCACTGATGCTCGCGCAGTTCGTGCAGGACCTCGGCAACGATGCGCGCCACGGCCGCATCTACCTGCCGATCGACGAACTGCAGCGTTACAACGTGACCGCGGCCGATCTGCTGAACCGCCGCTACAGCCCGGCCTTCACCGAATTGCTGCAATTCCAGACGACCCGCGCGCGCGAAGCACTCGCGGCCGCCGAAGCGACGATCCCGGCATCCGAACGCCGCGCCCAGCGCACGCTGCGCGCGCAGATCGCACTGGCCGGCTCGCTGCTCGACGAAATCGAGCGCGACGGCTACCAGGTGCTGCATCAGCGCATCGCGCTGACACCGATCCGCAAGCTGTGGATCGCGTGGCGCGCCGCGCGCCGCCGCTGATCTCCACGCCTCACGCCTTCAGCAACGGCAGCGTCTCGAAGCGCTGCTGCAGCACGCGCGTCGCATCGAGCCCCCACCACGGCCCGAGCACGGTCGCGTAGAGCTGGCGGAAATCGACCGCGACCGGCAGGTTGCCGTTGCCGTCGAGCCGCCCGAGCGCCGGCGGCGCACCGTACAGCCCGCCGGCCACGCGGCCGCCCATCACGAAATGCGGCGCGGCCGTGCCGTGATCGGTGCCGTTGCTCTGGTTCTCGCGCACGTGCCGCCCGAATTCCGCATAGGTCATCACGAGCGTCTGGTTCCAGCGCCCGAGTTCGATCAACGCGCCGCGCATCGCGCTCATCCCTTCCGCGAACTGCTTGAGCAGCGCAGCCTGCTGCCCCGGCTGGTTCTGGTGCGTATCGAAGCCGTTGAGCGTCAGGCGCAGCACCGCGACACCATCCTGCGCACCAGGCCCGGACGCTTCGCACGCGGCCAGCACCTGCATCGCGGTCTTGACCGACGTGCCGAACGCGCCGGCCGGAAATGCGGTCCTGAATTCACGCATCCCGCCGCGCGGACGCAGCCGGTCCGCCGCCTTCACGATGTCGTTCTCGACGTCGATGATGTGTGCGAGCGCGGGGTTCTGTTCGCGCAGTGACGACGGCTCGGCAAGCCGGGCCGCACGAATGAACTGCGCGGGATTGACGAGCGCGATCGCTCGCGCACCGTTCGAGAGCGGCCCCATCTCGGCGCTGCCGAGCACGACGCCGTCGGCCGCGAAACCGGACGGCACGGGCGCCTGCGCGAACGTGCGCGTCAGCCAGCCTTCGTGCAGATATTGATCCGAGCGCGACGCGGTATCCCAGATCTCGATCGAGCGGAAATGCGACAGGTTCGGCTGCGGGTAGCCGACGCCCTGCACGACCGCGACCTGCCCGTCTCGCCACAGCGGCATCAGCGGCGCAAGCGATGGATGCAGCCCCGTGTGCGCGTCGAGTTGCAGCACCTGCTCGCGCTTGATGCCGATGCTGCGGCGGAACTGGTAATACAGCGGGTCCGCATACGGCACTACCGTGTTGAGGCCGTCGTTGCCGCCCTTCAGCTCGACGAGGATCAGCACGTTCGCATAACCTGCCGCCGCTTGGCGCCCCGCCTGCGCCACGGAAGCGGCCATCGCAGGCGCTTGCCACATCGACACGCCGGCCGCGGCCGCCGCGCCCGTCAGCGTCAGAAAATCACGTCGGTTCATCGCGCATCCTTTGGTTCACCGCCCGGCGTCTTTGCCGCACCGGCTCCCCGCTTCATCGTCGTTCGAATCATTTCAGTTGATAGGCCGGATCCATCAGCAGCGCCTCGAGATACGCGCTGCCGGTCGAATCCGTGTCGATCGCCGCGACCGGCGACAGCTGCAGCACCGCGTGCTGCAGCTGAAGCTCGGTCGACAAGCCCGCGATCGCCTGCGGCCGCGCGCGATATTGCGCAAGCCAGCGTTCGAGGTCGAAACGCAGGCCGGGACGCACGGGCTTGGCAGGCGTTCCGCGCATGTCGGCAGCGGACGCCGCATCGACCACCGGCATCGCATGCGCACGGCCATTCGGCGCATTCGGCGGCGGCACCATCGCATGCGCCGGCGGGTGCATGCCGGCCGTCTCCGTCGCGCGGAACAGCTGCTCGACGAACTGCTTGCGCGCGAGCAGCGTGGTGCTGTTGATCCACAGCGCGCCGCCGGGCCAGCCCTTCACGTTCGGCGGATAGAACAGGTTCTGCCCGAGCGTGCGCACGGTGTTCGCGAGCATCTGCGGATCGCCGTACGACACGTCGAACAGTCGCACCGACCCGACGACGAATTCCGCCGGCGACTTGACGAGCACGCCGCGATTGCGAGGATCCCAGAAGGCGTCGGTCGACCACAGCGCGGCGAGCGCCGCCCGAATGTCGTAGCCGCTCGAGCGAAACCGGTCGGCCACCACATCGAGCGCGCCCGGATCGGGGGTATCCGACACGAACTCGCGCCACAGCTTGGCGGCGATGAAACGCGCGGTGCCGGGCCGCTTCAGCAGGATGTCGAGAAAGCCGTCGCCATCGAACGGCCCCGTTTCGCCGAGAATCGTCTTGTCGCCGGCGTCGTGCAAATCCGGCCGAACCTCGAAGCGATAAGTATCGGGATCGACCGTCCAGCCCGTCATCGCACGCGCGGCCTCGGTCACGTCGTATTGCGTGTAATGCCCTTCGCCGAGCGTGAACAGTTCCATCACCTCGCGCGCGAAATTCTCGTTCGGGCGCCCCTTGCGATTGCTCGCGCCATCGAGGTACTGCAGCATCGCCGGATCCTTCGCGACCGCATGCAGCAGCACGCCGAAGTTGCCGAGCGCCTCGCGGCGAAACAGCGCGTTCTGCGCCGCCATCGTCTGCGGATAAGGCACCTTGTCCTGACCCGACGTGAAGTGCCCGTGCCAGAACAACGTCATGCGCTCGGTGAGCGGCGACGGCGTGACGATCATCTCGTTGACCCACGCCGCGCGCAGCGCATCGTACCGGACGTTGCGCTCGCGCTGCTCGTCGCGCCGCATGTCGGGCGTCAGCGCCTGGCGCTGCGCGCGCGTCGGCGGCAACTCGGCGATCCAGTCGGGCCAGGTCGTGACGGGGTCGCGGCGAACGTTGCCGAGCGTGTCGGCCACGACTTGCGCGCGCGTCATGCCGACGACGCGCGCGACATCGGTGGGCGCGGGAGAAAAACCGGTACGACTCAGGAAAAACAATGCATCGTCGGCGTCGAGCGGCGACTGCATGGCGGGCGACGGCGCCGGTGCGGCAGCGTTCGCTTTCATCGTCATGGACTCCCGGAGCGCACCGGCGGTGCGGATGCCGGTACAACGGCAATCGGCAGGCGAAAGTTGACGGAAAAATTGCTACGAAACTTTTCCGCGCGCTGAATTCCGCGCAGGGAGAAAGACGGCGTGTCAGCGCTTGTACAGCTCGCGAACGGCGTCCTCGATGTGCTGGCGCAAAAGGTGGCGTTCCTCGGGCGTCATGTGCCCGTCGCGGCGGCGCTGTTCGAGATCGGGAGGCACGGCGGAACGGACCGTCGTCTCGGCGGTACGATCCGACTGCGGCGCTTTGCCGCGCGGCAGCTTGCGCGACGATGCGCCCTGCTCGGGGCGCTGCGCATACGCGAAGTTCGACGCATACGGACCGGCAAGCGCGATCGTCAGCATCAGTGCAATCCGGGCAGATCGCATGACCGTCCTCGCTTCTTTGGTCGATTTGTTCCCTTCGTCACGCGGCAACCGGTTACCTCTGGTACTTGAAAAACCCTGCGGAATTCGGGTGTGCAAAGATGAATGATGGAGTGCAGGGGAGTATCTACCGAATTTCGGCTTCGAG
The DNA here is from genome assembly GCF_005502655.1 of Burkholderia sp. 4NA327C6. Taxonomy (NCBI): domain Bacteria; kingdom Pseudomonadati; phylum Pseudomonadota; class Betaproteobacteria; order Burkholderiales; family Burkholderiaceae; genus Burkholderia; species Burkholderia sp. 4NA327C6. Next base: position 185,306 of record NZ_SCNZ01000003.1, read on the forward strand.
TAAAGGAATCTCTATAGCCTGCCTTTACTCGGCGCGACACTACGGGTAAATTTTGTAACCGACTGTAACGCACGAAAATACGCGGCCGTGCGCCAATTCCCATTCGCGATAAGATGCCGATCATGGAAACGAAAAACCCCTCCAAGATTCTCGTCGTCGACGACGACCCGCGCCTGCGCGACCTGCTGCGCCGCTATCTCGGCGAGCAGGGTTTCAATGTCTACGTCGCGGAAAACGCGACCGCAATGAACAAGCTCTGGGTACGCGAGCGTTTCGACCTGCTCGTGCTCGACCTGATGCTCCCGGGCGAAGACGGCCTGTCGATCTGCCGCCGCCTGCGCGGCAGCAACGACCGCACGCCGATCATCATGCTCACCGCGAAGGGCGAGGATGTGGATCGCATCGTCGGCCTCGAGATGGGCGCCGACGATTACCTGCCGAAGCCGTTCAACCCGCGCGAACTCGTGGCGCGCATTCATGCGGTGCTGCGCCGCCAGGCGCCGGCCGAACTGCCGGGTGCGCCGTCGGAAACCACCGAGGTATTCGAGTTCGGCGAGTTCTCGCTGAACCTCGCCACGCGCACGCTGACGAAATCCGGCCAGGAAATTCCGCTCACCACCGGCGAATTCTCGGTGCTGAAGGTGTTCGCGCGTCATCCGCGCCAGCCGCTGTCGCGCGAAAAGCTGATGGAGCTCGCACGCGGCCGTGAATACGAAGTGTTCGACCGCAGCCTCGACGTGCAGATCTCGCGGCTGCGCAAGCTGATCGAACCGGATCCGGGCAGCCCGCGTTTCATCCAGACCGTCTGGGGCCTCGGCTACGTGTTCATCCCGGACGGCGCCGCCTGATCTTTTTCCTTTCCGGTTTCGCCCGCCCACGGCCCGTCCCATGCGTATCGACCGGCGCCTCCTGCAGCTCGCGTTCGGCGGGCTGTTCTGGCGCACCTTCCTGCTGATCGCGCTGCTGATCTCGGTCAGTCTTGCCGCGTGGTTCCAGAGCTTTCGCGTGATCGAGCGCGAGCCGCGTGCACAGCGCGTGGCTCTCCAGCTCGTCGCGATCGTGAAGCTCACGCGCACCGCCCTGCTCTACTCCGATCCCGATTTGCGGCGCGCGCTGCTGCAGGATCTCGAGAGCAACGAGGGCGTGCGCGTTTACCCGCGCGAGAAAACCGACAAGTTCAAGCTGCAGCCCGACGAGTCGCTGAACCGCCTGATCGAACACGACATCCGCAGCCGCCTCGGCGACGATACCGTGATCGCCCAGTCGGTCAACGACATTCCCGGCGTGTGGATCAGCTTCAAGATCGACGACGACGATTACTGGGTCGCGCTCGACCGCGACCAGCTCGACAGCGTCACGGGCCTGCAGTGGGCTGGCTGGGGGCTGTTCGCGCTCGCGTTGTCGCTGTTCGGCTCAGCGTTCATCACCAGCCTGGTGAACCGGCCGTTCTCGCGGCTCGCGCTTGCCGCACGGCAGATCGGCTCGGGCCAGACACCCGAGCTGCTACCCGAGCGCGGGATGGGCGTCGCGGCCGAGACCAACCGCAGCTTCAACCAGATGGTGCGCGACCTCGAACAGCTCGAGGCCGACCGCGCGCTGATGCTCGCGGGCATCTCGCATGACCTGCGCACGCCGCTCGCGCGGCTGCGGCTCGAAACCGAGATGAGCCCGTCCGACCAGGCGACCAAGGACGCGATGGTCGACGACATCGAGCAGATGGACCGCATCATCGCGGCCTTCATCGACTACGCGCGCCCGTCGCAACGCAAACCGGAACCCGTCGATCTATCGTCGATCGCGCAGGAAGTCGCCGCCCGCGTGTCGGGCGAGGATGGCGTCGAGATCCGCACGCGGCTCGCGCCGAGCGCGGTGATCGAAGCCGACGAGACCGACATGCGCCGCGTGATCGGCAACCTCGTCGAGAACGCGCGCAAGTACGGCCAGAGCAAGCAGGACGGCGTGTCGCGCATCACGCTCGAGACACGCGTGTCGCACGCGCGCGTCGAGCTGTCGGTGAGCGACGAAGGCCCCGGCATCCCCGAGGATCAACTGCCGCTCGTGATGCGGCCGTTCTACCGAGTGGACACCGCCCGCACCAAGGCGGACGGCACGGGCCTCGGGATGGCGATCGTGCTGCGCCTGGTCGGCCGCTATCGCGGCGCGCTGCGCCTGCGCAACCGCAACCCGGAAGCGGGCCTCGAAGTCACGCTCGAATTCCCCGGCGCCGGCAAGGCGCGTGCGACTGCGTGACGCGCTCGCGCACGCTTCTTGCACTGCACACTATCGATCCGGTTGAAAAAAGCTATGAGGGTCGTTAGTCAAAATCTATTGAAGCGCCTAACTAATAGTGTTATAGTTTTGCCCATGCTGTCACACCATCGTTGCAGCACCGAGGTAGCTTGACTCAGTCTTCTTCCCAACTCATACAGGAGTATCCGCATGAAAACCGTGGGCGATAAACTCGAAGCTTTCACCGTCGTAGCCGCGAAGCCGGGCTTCAACAATCACGAGGAAAACGGCCAGTCGGCATTCGAGACCGTCACCGAAGCGTCGTTCCCGGGCAAGTGGAAGATCATCTACTTCTATCCGAAGGATTTCACGTTCGTGTGCCCGACGGAAATCGTCGAATTCGCGAAGCTCACGAAGCAGTTCGAAGAGCGCGATGCCATCCTGCTGGGCGGCAGCTCGGACAACGAATTCGTCAAGCTCGCATGGCGCCGTGAGCACAAGGACCTCGACAAGCTGAACCACTACTCGTTCGGCGACGTCAAGGGCGAGCTGATCGACCAGCTCGGCGTGCGCGACAAGGAAGCCGGCGTGGCCCTGCGTGCAACGTTCATCGTCGATCCGGACAACACGATCCAGCACGTTTCGGTGAACAACCTGAACGTCGGCCGCAGCCCGGAAGAAGTCCTGCGGATTCTGGACGGCCTGCAAACGGACGAACTGTGCCCGTGCAACCGTGCAGTCGGCGGCGCAACGCTGTAAGCGCATCGATGCACGAAGCCCGCGGCGCACGTCCTGCCTGCGGGCTTTTTTAACGGCCAACCCATAGGAGATATCAATGGAATTCATCGACTCGATTAAGGCACGTATCCCCGACTACGCGAAGGACATTCGCCTGAACCTCGACGGCACGATCTCGCGCTCGTCGCTCGAAGGCACCGACGCGGTCGGTGTCGCGCTGGCGGCGGCCATCGCGGCGAAGAGCACGGTGCTCATCAAGACGATCCGCGAAGCCGGCGTCCTGTCGCCCGAAGAGACGAACGCCGTGCTGACGGCGGCCGCGCTGATGGGGATGAACAACACCTGGTATCCGTATGTCGAGATGGCCGACGATGCCGACCTGAAGACGCAACGCGCCGAGCTGCGGATGGGCGCGTATGCGACGCACGGCGGCGTCGACAAGCGCAAGTTCGAGATGTACGCGCTCGCCGCGTCGATCGTCGGCAAGTGCCACTTCTGCGTGAAGTCGCACTATGCGCTGCTGAAGAACGAGCAAGGGATGACCGTTACGCAGCTGCGCGACGTCGGCCGCATCGCGTCGGTGATCAACGCCGCCGCGCAAGTGATCGCCGCGGAAGGCGAATAAGCGGTTGCACCGCCCGGCCGGCGACCGCGCCGGCCCGGTAGTCGCTCCAAACGAAAATGCCACGCATCCGCGTGGCATTTTTCATTTCCGCAGCGCGGTGCGGCGCGGCGCGCGAACCGCGCGCCGCCGCAGCCCCGCGTCAGCCGCCCTGCTTCACCAGCAGCGCGGCGGCCTGCGCCTCGATCCCCTCGCCGCGGCCGAGATAGCCGAGCTTCTCGTTGGTCTTCGCCTTCACGTTCACGCGATCGAGCGGCAGCCCGAGATCGGCCGCGATGTTCGCGCGCATCCCGTCGATATGCGGCGCCAGCTTCGGCGCCTGGGCGATCACGGTGCTGTCGACGTTCTGGATCGTGAAACCGGCCGCCTTGATGCGTGCGGCGCACTCGCGCAGCAGCACGCGGCTGTCGGCGCCCTTGAACGCCGCGTCCGTGTCGGAGAAATGGCGGCCGATGTCGCCGAGCGCCGCCGCGCCGAACAGCGCGTCGGTGATCGCGTGCAACAGCACGTCCGCATCCGAGTGGCCGAGCAGGCCGCGTTCGTACGGAATCGTCACACCGCCGATGATGAGGGCGCGCCCCTCGACGAGCTGGTGCACGTCGTAGCCTTGTCCGATTCTGAAATCCATGCGTATTCCGATTGTGAGGGGGTGAATGTCAGGAAGCGTTCGTGGAACGCGCGAGGATCGCTTCCGCAAGCGCGAAATCTTCCGGGTACGTGACCTTGAAATTGCGCAGGCTGCCCTGCACGACGCGCGGCGTATGGCCGGCCCATTCGATCGCGCTCGCTTCGTCGGTCAGGTCGTGCCCTTCGCGCTGCGCGCGCAGGATCGCCTCGCGCAGCATGCCGATGCGGAACATCTGCGGCGTCTGCGCCTGCCACAGCGCGTCGCGCGACTCGGTGCGCGCGATCGCGTCGCCGCCGGCCGGCACGCGCTTGAGCGTATCGGCCACCGGCAGCGCGACGATGCCGCCGACCGGATCGTCCTTCAGCGTCGCGACGAGCGTGCGGATCAGTTCCGGCGTGATGCCCGGGCGGGCGGCGTCGTGCACCAGCACCCAGTCGTGGTCGGTCGCGCCGAATTCGGCCAGTTCGAGCAGCCCGTTCAGCACCGACGCCTGGCGCGAACCGCCGCCGCAGCGGCGCACCGCGAAGCGCAGGCCCGCGAAGCGCCGCGCGTCGAAATGGGAATCGTCGGGCGCGAGGACGACGAGCGTCTGCGCGAATTCGCTGCACGCGTCGAACGCGGCAAGCGTGTAGTGCAGCAGCGCACGGCCGGCCAGCGTGCGGTATTGCTTCGGCACGGCCGAGCCGGAACGGCTGCCGGTGCCGGCGCAGGGAATCAGGGCGAAAAGTCGGGGAGTCACGAAGGGAAACGCCGGTAAGATGAAATCGAGAAGCGGATTTTATAATAGGTCTTTCGTCTCGACCGGCGCACCGCGATGCGCCCGTGCACGCCACCCCTGTCGTCCCTATGCCAGATAACGCTTCCACCCCGTCCGCCTCGCCCGTTGCCCGCGTCAAGCCCGGCCAGCGCTTCGCCTTCGACGGCGCGCATGGTTCCGCCGACGCGCTCGCCATCGCCCGTTATCTCGCCGACAACCGCCAGGACGTGCCGCTCCTTGCGGTGATCTGCGCGAACGCGGTCGACGCGCAGCGGCTCTCGCAGGAAATCCGCTACTTTTCACCCGACGCGCGCGTGCGCCTGCTGCCGGACTGGGAAACGCTGCCGTACGACACGTTCTCGCCGCACCAGGACCTCGTGTCCGAACGTCTCGCGACGCTGCACGACCTCGGCGAGGGCCGCTGCGACATCCTGCTCGTACCCGCGACCACCGCGCTGTACCGGATGCCGCCTGCGTCTTTCATGGCCGCGTACACGTTCGCATTCGCGCAGGGCGAGCGGCTCGACGAGGCGAAGCTGAAGGCGCAGCTCACGCTGGCCGGCTACGAGCACGTAAGCCAGGTCGTGCGGCCCGGCGAATACTGCGTGCGCGGATCGCTGATCGACCTGTACCCGATGGGCTCGCCGCTGCCGTACCGGATCGACCTGTTCGACGACCAGGTCGACTCGATCCGCGCGTTCGACCCGGACACGCAGCGCAGCCTCTACCCGGTGCGCGACGTGCGTCTTTTGCCCGGCCGCGAGTTCCCGTTCGACGAAGCCGCGCGCACGGCCTTCCGCAGCCGCTGGCGCGAAACCTTCGAAGGCGACCCGAGCCGCGCGCCGATCTACAAGGACATCGGCAACGGCGTGCCGTCGGCCGGCATCGAGTACTACCTGCCGCTGTTCTTCGACGAAACCGCCACGCTGTTCCACTACCTGCCGCAGGATGCGCACCTCGTGTTCACCGGCGATCTCGAAGCGTCGATCCGCCGCTTCACGGCCGATACGAAGCAGCGCCATGCGTTCCTCGCGCACGATCGCGAGCGGCCGATCCTCGAACCGCAGCGCCTGTTCCTGTCCGACGAGGATTTCTTCGCATTCGCGAAGCCGTTCGCGCGCGTCGTGCTCCCGGCGCAGCCGGCCGGCGGCTGGGCAACGGGCCTGCCCGAACTCACGGTCGATCGCCATGCCGACGATCCGCTCGCCGCGCTGCGCACGTTCGTCGAATCGTCGGGCAAGCGCGTGCTGCTGACCGTCGAATCGGCCGGCCGCCGCGAGACGATCCTCCAACTGCTCGCCGAACACCATCTGCGCCCCACATCGAACGACCACTTCGCCGGCTGGCTCGAGAGCGACGCACGCTTCGCACTCGGCGTCGCGCCGCTCTCGAACGGCTTCGCGGTGCCGGGCGAAGGCTACGCGATCGTCACCGAGACCGAACTGTACGGCGCGCTCGGCCGCCGCGCGGGCCGCCGCCGGCAGGAACAGGCGAGCAACGTCGACGCGATGGTGCGCGACCTGTCGGAGCTGAAGGTGAGCGACCCGGTCGTCCACGCGCAGCACGGCATCGGCCGCTACATGGGCCTCGTGTCGATGGATCTCGGCGAAGGCGAGACGGAATTCCTGCATCTCGAATACTCGGGCGACAGCAAGCTCTACGTGCCGGTCGCGCAATTGCACGTGATCTCGCGCTACAGCGGCGCCGATCCCGACAGCGCGCCGCTGCACGCGCTCGGCTCCGGCCAGTGGGAGCGCGCGAAGCGCAAGGCCGCACAGCAGATCCGCGATACGGCCGCCGAGTTGCTGAACCTGTACGCGCGCCGCGCGGCCCGCGAAGGCCACGCGTTCTCGCTCGATCCGCGCGACTACGTGAAGTTCGCGGAAAGCTTCGGCTTCGAGGAAACGCCCGACCAGGCGGCCGCCATCGCGGCCGTGATCGGCGACATGACGAGCGGCAAGCCGATGGACCGCCTCGTGTGCGGCGACGTCGGCTTCGGCAAGACCGAGGTCGCGCTGCGCGCCGCGTTCATCGCGGTGCTGGGCGGCAAGCAGGTCGCGCTGCTGTCGCCGACCACGCTGCTCGCCGAGCAGCACACGCAGACCTTCGCCGACCGCTTCGCCGACTGGCCGGTGCGGATCGTCGAGCTGTCGCGCTTCAAGACCACGAAGGAAGTCAACGCGGCGATCGCGCAGATCAACGAAGGCAGCGTCGACATCGTGATCGGCACGCACAAGCTGCTGTCGTCGGACGTGCAGTTCAAGCGCCTCGGCCTCGTGATCATCGACGAGGAACACCGTTTCGGCGTGCGCCAGAAGGAAGCGCTGAAGGCGCTGCGTGCGGAAGTCGACGTGCTGACGCTCACCGCCACGCCGATCCCGCGCACGCTCGGGATGGCGCTCGAAGGGCTGCGCGATTTCTCGGTCATTGCAACCGCGCCGCAGAAGCGGCTCGCGATCAAGACCTTCGTGCGCCGCGAGGAAGAAAGCGTGATCCGCGAGGCGATGCTGCGCGAACTGAAGCGCGGCGGCCAGGTGTACTTCCTGCACAACGAGGTCGAGACGATCGAGAACCGCAAGGCGATGCTCGAGGCGCTCGTACCGGAAGCCCGCATCGTGATCGCGCACGGCCAGATGCACGAACGCGAGCTCGAACGGGTGATGCGCGACTTCGTCGCGCAGCGCGCGAACGTGCTGCTGTGCACGACCATCATCGAGACCGGCATCGACGTGCCGAGCGCGAACACGATCATCATGCACCGCGCGGACAAGTTCGGCCTCGCGCAGCTCCACCAGCTGCGCGGCCGCGTCGGCCGCTCGCATCACCAGGCCTATGCGTACCTGCTGGTCCACGATCCGCAGGCGCTGACCAAGCAGGCGCAGCGCCGGCTGGAAGCGATCCAGCAGATGGAGGAACTGGGCTCCGGCTTCTATCTTGCGATGCACGACCTCGAGATCCGCGGCACCGGCGAAGTGCTCGGCGACAAGCAGTCGGGCGAGATCCACGAGATCGGCTTCCAGCTCTATACGGACATGCTGAACGACGCGGTGAAGGCGCTGAAGAACGGCAAGGAGCCCGACCTCACCGCCCCGCTCGCCGCGACGACGGAAATCAACCTGCACGCGCCGGCGATCCTGCCGGCCGACTACTGCGCGGACGTGCAGGAGCGGCTGTCGCTGTACAAGCGGCTCGCGAACTGCGAGCACGGCGACGCGATCGACGGTATCCAGGAAGAGCTGATCGACCGCTTCGGCAAGCTGCCGCCGCAGGCGCACGCGCTCGTCGAGACGCACCGGCTGCGGATCGCCGCGAAGCCGCTCGGCATCGTGAAGATCGATGCGAGCGAGGTGGCGATCGGGCTGCAGTTCGAGCCGAATCCGCCGATCGATCCGATGCGGATCATCGAGATGGTGCAGAAGCATCGGCACATCAAGCTCGCGGGCCAGGACAAGCTGCGCATCGAGACGCGCTCGCCCGATCTCGCGATCCGCGTGTCGACGATCAAGGAAACCCTGCGCGCGCTCGGACCCAGGCAGGGAGCGACTGCCGTGGTGCGCTGACGCGATACTGACGGGTGCGGCGTTGCTGCACCGCACTGCGCCCGATGCGGGCGGGCCGACGCGTTTTTGAGTATGATTTTCCCATTCATCAGACGGAGTTTTGCCATGTCCACTCTCGACGCGACAGCGCCGTCCGCCGCAACCCAAGGCGACGCGTCGCTCGTCAGCCTGCCCTGGATCAAGCAACTGGTGTCGATCGACACGACGAGCCGTGTGCCGAACCTCGGCCTGATCGAAACGGTGCGCGACGCGCTCGCCGCGAAGGGCATCGCATCGACGATCACGCATGATCCGCGCGACGGCTGGGCGAACCTGTTCGCGACCGTGCCCGCGCACGACGGCTCGACGAACGGCGGCATCGTGCTGTCCGGGCATACCGACGTCGTGCCGGTCGACGGCCAGCAATGGGACAGCAACCCGTTCGCGCCGGAAATCCGCGACGGCCGCCTGTACGGCCGCGGCACCTGCGACATGAAGGGCTTCATCGGCGCGGCGCTCGCGCTGCTGCCCGAGATGCAGGCGACGAAGCTCGCGAAACCGATCCATTTCGCGCTGTCCTACGACGAGGAAATCGGCTGCGCAGGCGCGCCGCTGATGATTGCGGATCTCGTCAAGCGCGGCGTGCAACCGTCCGGCTGCATCGTCGGCGAGCCGACCAGCATGCGGCCGATCATCGCGCACAAGGGTATCAATGCTTACCGCTGCTGCGTGCGCGGCCACGCGGCGCATTCGTCGCTGACGCCGAAGGGGCTGAACGCGATCGAGTACGCGGCGCGCCTCATTTGCCACATCCGCGACATCGCCGAGCGCTTTCGCGCCGAAGGCCCGTTCGACGAACTGTATGACGTACCGTTCACGACCGCGCAGACGAGCACGATCCAGGGCGGCAACGCGATCAACACGGTGCCGGCCGAGTGCCGCTTCGACTTCGAGTTCCGCAACCTGCCAACGCTCGATCCCGAGCAGATCTTCACGCGCATCGAAGCGTATGCACGGGACACGCTGCTGCCGCAGATGCTTCGCGAGCATCCGAATGCCGCGATCGAATTCTCGAAGATCGCCGCGGCGCCCGGCCTCGACGCCACCGAACAGGCCGCGATCACGCAGCTCGTGCGCGCGCTGACGGCCGACCAGGACAAGCGCAAGGTCGCCTATGGCACCGAGGCCGGTTTGTTCCAACGTGCGGGCATCCCGAGCGTCGTGTGCGGGCCCGGCAACATCGAGCAGGCGCACAAGCCGAACGAATATGTCGAGCTTGCGCAGCTCGCCGGCTGCGAGCAGTTCCTGCGCAAGTTCATCCGCAGCATGTCGGTCGACGCGCACTGACTGCCCCCCGCCACGCCGGCCCGCGTGTGCGGGCCGGCCCACTTCGCCACCCGCCACGTCATGTCGACTGAACAACAGGGCACCGCCCATACGACGATCGACGGCGAGCCGATCCCGACGCTCGACGAAATCGCCGCGCAGCATTTCGCGCTGTCACCGTGGGTCGCGCGCACCCCCGTGTTCGAGCGCGCCGACCTGCCTTCCCTCGAAGGCACGCACGTCAACTTCAAGTTCGAGCTGCTGCAGGTGAGCGGCAGCTTCAAGGCGCGCGGCGCGTTCACGCACCTGCTCGCGCTCGACGAAGCCCGCAAGAACGCCGGCGTCACCTGCGTGTCGGCCGGCAATCACGCGGCGGCCGTCGCGTATGCGGCGATGCGGCTCGGCAGCAGCGCCAAGGTCGTGATGTTCCACACCGCAAGCCCGTCGCGCATCGCGCAGTGCAAGCAGTACCGCGCGGAAGTCGTGCTGGCCGGCAGCGCGTCGCAGGCATTCGACCTGGTCCGGCGGATCGAGGCCGAGGAAGGCCGCTTCTTCATCCATCCGTTCAACGGCTATCACACGATTCTCGGCACCGCGACGCTCGGCTACGAATGGGCGACGCAGACTCCGGACCTCGACGCGGTGATCGTGCCGATCGGCGGCGGCGGGCTCGCGGCCGGCATGGCGACCGCGTTGCGGCTCGCGAATCCGCGCGTGCACGTGTACGGTGTCGAGCCGGAAGGCGCCGACGCGATGAGCCGCAGCTTCGCGGCAAATCACACGATCAAGATGAGCGCGATGCAGACGATCGCCGATTCGCTGATGGCGCCGCATACCGAGGAATACAGCTACCAGCTGTGCCGACGCCACGTCGACCGCATCGTCACCGTGTCCGACGACGCGCTGCGGGCCGCGATGCTGTTCCTGTTCTCGCAACTGAAACTGTCGGTCGAACCGGCGTGCGCGGCTGCGCTGGCCGCCCTGCTCGGCCCGCTGCGCGAAACGCTGCAGGGCAAGCGCGTCGGCGTGCTGCTATCGGGCACCAATACCGACCCCGCCACGCTCGGCATGCATCTCGCGCACGCGAAACTGCAGCACTGACCCCACGTCGGGCACGCGTGGACGAACCTAGGGTTATCCCCAGATTATGTTGACAGCCCTGTTGATAACCCGCCGGACAAGCACGCAAGTGGTTGAGCGCGCAGCGTTTTGCGCACGTGGAGGTCGATCGTCACGAAATGGGCAGATGCGGTCGCTGGCCGCATGTGTCATGGCGATCGCACTGCTCGCCGGTTGCGCGGCACCGCCGTCGCCCGTCGTCGGCACATCGCCGGCCTGCACGCAGCCGGGCGAAAACCGCATGCTGCAGGCCGACCTGCTGTTCGGGCGCGACATCACGGGGCGCGGCCCCGTCACCGATGCGGAGCGCGCGGCATTCCTCGCCGATACGGTCACCCCACGGTTCCCCGACGGCCTCACCTACTGGGACACGCACGGCCAGTGGCGCGACCGGGCCAGCGGCGGGATCACGCGCGAAGACAGCTTCGTGATCCGTATCATCGCGGACGACACGCCCGATACACGTGCGCGGCTCGCCGCGATCCGGCAAGCGTACATGCAGCGATTCCACCAGCAATCGGTCGGCATGACCGTCGTGCCCGCCTGCGCATCGTTCTGATTTCCCCCTTCTCCGCCTGCCGGCCATTCGCGCAAAAAAAACGGGCGCCCGAAGGCGCCCGTCGCATGCTGGAACAGCAGCGTGCCGCTTACTTGTTCTCGAACATGTCCATGATCTGCTGCTTCTCCTGCGGCGTGACGGGCGGCGGCGCAAGCCCCGCCGCACCGGCCGAGCCGAGTGCGTCGTTCGCGCTGATCGCGTTCTCCGCCGGGTTGATGTCGACGTTCGCGACGAAGCCGTTGCCCGGCGTGCGATCGGCGTAGTACAGCTCGCCGTCGATCGAGGTCAGGCCGTCCGGCATCGGCATCTGCTGCTCGGGTACACCGTTCAGCGCGGTGCGCATGTAGTTCACCCAGATCGGCAATGCGAGCTGCGCGCCGAATTCTCGGCTGCCGAGGCTCTTCGGCTGGTCGAAACCCATCCACGCGACCGCGACGAGCGACTGCTGGTAGCCGGCGAACCAGCCGTCCTTCGCGTCGTTCGTCGTACCCGTCTTGCCCTGCAGGTCGCTGCGGCCCAGTACGTTGGTGCCCGCGCCCGTACCGGCCGTCGCGACCGAATGCAGCAGGCTGTTCATCACGTACGCGTTGCGGCCTTCGATCGTGCGCGGCGCCGTGCTGCCCGCCAGCACCGGCTGCGACTTCTGCAGCGCCTGGCCGCGTGCGTCGTCGACTTCGGCGATCAGGTACGGATCGACCTTGTAGCCACCGTTCGCGAACACCGCATAGCCGGTTGCCAACTGCAGCGGCGTCACGAGGCCCGCGCCGAGCGCCATCGGCAGGTAAGGCGGCGTCTTCGCGGGATCGAAACCGAAGCGCTGCGTCACGTACTGCTGCGCGTACTGCGTACCGATCGACGCGAGGATCCGGATCGACACGAGGTTCTTCGAACGCTGCAGGCCGGTGCGCATCGTCATCGGGCCGTCCGGCTGGTCGTCGTCCTTCGGCTCCCATGCGGTGCCGCCCGGGACGCTCGGCGGGAAGTACAGCGGCGCATCGTTGATCATCGTCGCCGGCCCCATGCCCTTGTCGAGCGACGCCGAGTAGATGAACGGCTTGAACGACGAGCCCGGCTGCCGCCAGGCCTGCGTCACGTGGTTGAACTTGCTCTTGTTGAAGTCGAAGCCGCCGACGAGCGAACGGATCGCGCCGTCCTGCGGCGCGATCGCGACGAGCGCGCCTTCGACCTGCGGCAGCTGCACGACCTGCCAGCCCGTCTTGCCGTCCTTCAGCACGCGCACGACGGAGCCCGGCTTGATGCGCAGCGTGTCGTTCGCGCGGGGGCTGAGCGCGCCCGCCACGAAGCGCAGCCCGGCCGGGCCGATCGTCGTGTTCGCGCCGCCGACGAACTGCACCTCGACCGCGTTCGGCGATGCCGACAGCACGACCGCCGACTGCAGATCGCCGTTGTCCGGGTGATCGGCGAGCGCGTCGTCGATCGCCTCGTCGCGGTCGTCGCCGGCCGCGGGCAGCTTGATCGACGCTTCCGGCCCGCGATAGCCGTGGCGGCGCTCGTAGTCGAGAATGCCGCGGCGCACGGCCTGGTAAGCGGCTTCCTGGTCGGACGAGTTGATCGTCGTCGTGACGGTCAGCCCGCGCGTATAGGTTTCGTCCTTGTACTGCTGGTACATCATCTGCCGCACCATCTCGGCGACGTACTCGCCGTGCACCGCGTACTGGTTGCCCGGCGTGCGCACGTGGATCTCTTCCTTCACGGCCGCGTCGTACTGCGGCTGCGTGATGTAGCCGACCTCGAGCATGCGCTTCAGGATGTACTCCTGGCGCACCTTCGCGCGCTTCGGATTGACGACCGGGTTATACGCGGACGGCGCTTTCGGCAGCCCCGCGAGCATCGCGGCTTCGGCCAGCGTGATGTCCTTCAGGTCCTTGCCGAAATACACGCGCGCGGCGGCCGCGAAGCCGTACGAGCGCTGGCCGAGATAGATCTGGTTCATGTACAGCTCGAGAATCTGGTCCTTCGTCAGGGCCTTCTCGATCTTGTACGCGAGCAGCATTTCGTAAATCTTGCGCGTGTAGGTCTTCTCGCTCGACAGGAAGAAGTTGCGCGCGACCTGCATCGTGATCGTGCTAGCGCCCTGGCGCGCGCCGCCGTGCATCAGGTCGGCGACACCGGCGCGCAGGATGCCGACGAAGTCGACGCCGCCGTGTTCGTAAAAGCGGTAGTCCTCGATCGCGAGCACCGCCTTCTTCATCACGTCCGGAATGTCCTGGAAGCGCACGAGGCTGCGGCGCTCCTCGCCGAACTCGCCGATCAGCACGTGGTCGGCCGTGAATACGCGCAGCGGCACCTTCGGCTGGTAGTTGGTCAGCGCATCGAGCGACGGCAGCTGCGGCGCCATCACGACCAGCGCGTAGCCGACGATCAGCGCGCCGACGATCGCCAGCGTCGCGATGAGGCCGGCGAACCACAGCATGACGCGCGAGCCGAACGAGCGACCGCGCCCTCCGCCGCCGCTGCGCTGGGTGCGGCGGCCGTCGTCGCGATCGTCGTCATCGGGGTAATAGGCTCCGGACGGCGAACGGCGCAGCGTGTAGTGGGGTTCGTTCCTGTCGGAAGAAGAAGGCGGTCGTTTGATAATTGGCATGTCGGAATGGCGGGCGGTCGTGGCGCCCTCGGACGCATGCGGAAATGCAGGCGAATGAATCAGAGCGGATACAGCGTGATGCGGCTGTCACGTCGACAGACCCCGCCGCGCGGCGATCCGTTCCCGCGACGGGACAGCGCATTTTAATGAAATCGACCGGATGCCTTCGCGATTTTTTGTAAAAATTCCCGCAATGCCGTGATTTGAGGAACGTATTGTCGTCATCCTCTGCCTATCATGGACACGCAATATCACGCGCACGGCGGATTTTCTTTCAATCGCGAAAGGTTCGACATCCTGATGCGCCAGCCGCTTGAACTCGCGCGTTTAAGCCGTATTTAAGTGAACCGGTGGTGTAATATCCGCCGGCTCATGCGGGTCGGAACCGGCTCGCAACGGGCACTGCCGCTCTCACGCGGCGCCTATCAACCACGGAGGATTTCATGTCGCTTTTCGACTCTGTTTCGCGCACGATCAAAGGCCTGCTGAACGATGCGGCCGATTCGGTACAGGATCCGTCGCGCGACGCACGGCAGATCGTGCGGGAGCTCGACGACAGCATCGGCCGTGCCGAGAATTCGCTGATCGAGATCGAGGCACAGGTCGCGACCCAGCGCAGCAAACGCGATGCGGCCGACGACAAGGTGAAGAAGTACGAGGAAGGCGCGAAGCGCGCGCTGCAGGCCGGCGATGAAGCACTCGCCCGCGAGGCGCTCGGCGCGCAGTCGAACGCGGAAGCCGAGCGCGACGCGCTCGCAGCGGAATTGACGACGCTCGAGCCGTCGGTCGACAAGCTGAAGGGGCAGATCGCCGACATGCGTCAGCGCCGCAACGACCTGAATGCCCGCTCGAACATCCTGCAGGCCAAGCAGGAGATCGCGCAGGCGAAGGACGTCGCGGCCAGCGCGCTGGGCGGCATCGGCGGCAAGAACCTGTCCGAGGACTTCCAGAAGCTCGAGGACAAGGTCGCGCTGCAGAACGCACGCTCGGACGCGCGCCTGAATTCGGCCGACACGTCGAGCGGCAAGGCGCTCGACGACAAGCTCGCCGCGCTGAACAAGGGCCCGTCGGTCGAGGATCGCCTCGCCGCGCTGAAGAAGCAGCTCGACACGCCCGCGCAGTAACGATATCTGCGGGCCACCGCGCCGCCGTCCGCCCCGGGCGCGGCGCGAACCGATCGTCAGGAGACGGGCGCCTGCGCCCGGTTCGACCATGAAGAAATCTCTCGCCGCACTCGGCCTCTCGCTGATGTTGCTGTCGTCCGCCGCGTTTGCGGTCCCGTCGCTGCAGCAGGTCGAGCAGTCGATCGCGCAACGCAACTGGCAGCAAGCCGACACGCAGCTGTCGCAAGTCATCGACGCCCATCCGAACAACGCGCATGCGCGCTACCTGTACGCACAGGTGCTGGACCGCGAAGGCCGCGCGTCCGACGCACTCGCGCAGTTGCAGCGCGCAAAATCGCTCGATCCGCAACTCAAGTTCACCGATGCTTCGCGCTTCGCGCAGACCGAGTCGCGCATCCGCGCCGACGCGGCACGCGTGAGCGGCAACGTGCCGTCGGCCACGCAGGCCGGCACGCTGCAATCGTCGCTCGCGCCCGCCGTCGCGCCGGCCGAAAAACACGGCCCGTCGACCGGCATGTGGATCGGCTTTGGGCTGATCGCTGCGGTGATCGCGCTGGTGCTGCGCTGGACGCTGCGGCGCGCACGCACGGCCGACGACAGCCGCGCCGACGACGAACGCCGCTCGCAGCTCAAGCGCGCCACCGACGTGTTGAACGACATCCGCCCGCTGAAACTCGACGCGAAGCTGTCGACGGCGCCCGGCGCCGCGGCACTCACGGGCGAACTCGAAGCGATCGAGACCGATGCGCGCACGCTCGTCGAATCGCTGTCGAACGGCAAGAATCCGGTGCCGCCGTATCGCGTCGACGAACTCGAACAGCGTCATGCGAGCGTGAAGGCACGCATCGAAGGCCGTCCCGATCCGGCCGCGCAGCCCGCGGCGCCGGCGAACGGCAGCGGCTCCGTGTATGCGCAGGAAGCCGATCGCATGACGGGCGCGCAAGGCCAGCCGTACCCGCAGCAGCCCTACCCGCAACAGCAACCGCCGGTGGTGATCCAGCAAGGCGGCGGGGGTTTCGGCGGCGGCATGGGCGGGTTGCTGACCGGTGTGTTGCTCGGCGAGGCGATGTCGGGCGGCCGCGAGCGCGTGGTCGAACGCGACGTGATCGTCGACGGCGAGCGCCGCCGGCAGGACAACGACCCGGGCTTCGACCTCGGCCGCGGCGACAGTTCGAACTGGAGCGACGGCAACGGTGGCGGCGGCATGGATCTCGGCAGCAACGACGACGGCTGGACCGACGACAACACCTGACGCCACGCAGCGCGTCGACGCACCCGCGACGCGCTGCCACGCACGCCACGCTCCCCTGCATGGCCGGCCGCGCCGACGCGCGGATTTGTCAATCATTTCAAGATGGACTACCGGCAATGGGGAGCGTTCGCTATCATGCGGCCATCGGCGTGCCACCGACCCTCATTCGACGCTCTGCATCCCTGCGCGTCGCGGCACGCCTCCTCTCGCCCCAAACAGGAGAAAGCCGCTCATGAGCATCATCAAGGAATTCAAGGAGTTCGCCGTCAAGGGCAACGTCATGGATCTCGCCGTCGGCGTGATCATTGGCGGCGCGTTCTCGAAGATCGTCGACTCGGTCGTGAAAGACCTCATCATGCCGGTCATCGGCGTGCTGACCGGCGGCCTGGATTTCTCGAACAAGTTCGTTCTGCTCGGCACCATTCCCCCGACGTTCAAGGGTAATCCCGATTCGTTCAAGGACCTGCAGGCCGCGGGTGTCGCCGCGTTCGGCTACGGCTCGTTCATCACGGTGGCAATCAATTTCGTCATCCTCGCGTTCATCATTTTCCTGATGGTGAAATTCATCAACAAGCTGCGCAAGCCGGAAGAAGCCGCGCCGGCCGCGACGCCGGAAGACACGGTGCTGCTGCGCGAGATCCGCGATTCGCTGAAGCAGCGCTGATCGCCAGGCGCCCCGCCAGCCAGGCCCGCCCCGTGCGGGCCTTTTTATTGCGTGCGCGATGCACCGCCGCATGCGGCCTATCTCACTTTTTTGTGACGGGCGAATGCACGCGCGGGGAAAGCAGGTCTATGATGGAGACTAAACGACAGTACGGGCGCCAAGACGCTGGCTGTGTCGATCATGGCGAGCAGGTCGACGGGAGACATTGATCGTCGTACTGCACGAAGGCAGCATTTTCGTGTGCTATAAAGGATCGACATGCGGCGTACATAGCCGGGAGTGGGTCGCATGAAAGTGCCGCATTTCTTGCAATTGTTTTTGAGGCGAGTGTTTATGTCCTTCCCGAAAAAACGTCGGCGTGCCCAGCAGGATGGCCAGGAGTCATTCCTCGCGGTATTGCGCCACTCGAAACCGTTTGCCCAGCTCGACACCAAGATTGCCCGCGCCCGTGCGCAGGACGAGCCCGTCCTGTACGCACATGTGCTGCCCGGTCTCGACGTGCTCCTGTGCAGCGTGCGCGGCGCCCAGCCGCCTTATCCCGCCATCGCCGAACTGCGCAAGCGCTGCATCGAGTCGATCGCCAACGCGCTCGAGCAGCCGCTGGACGGCCTCGAGAACGGCGGATACTGGTATGAAGCAAACGGCTTCGGCTTCCTCGTGTTCGCCAGCCGTGCGCGTGCGCGCATCCTGCCCGAGTTTGGTGCAGGCACGAAAGCGAGCCTGCGCGGCGGGCTCGGCCGCCAGAACGCCGGCGACACGACACCACGCTCCCTCGGCTGATCGCCCCGCCATTCGATGGGCCGCCTCCGCGCGGCCCATCTGCCATTCACACGCCCCGCTTGTCCGTCACGACGCCTGCCGGCGGCCGTTGCCCGGCCGCACGATGTCGATGAACGCGGCGAAATCGGCGCCGGCGAGCCCCTGCGCAGCGCCGAGCCGCAATACTTGCTGCACGGTGGCCGACACGGGCATCACGGCACCCGTGTCGCGCGCCGCGTCGGCGATTGCGTCGACATCCTTCTGGAAAGTACTCAGCGCGCCGATCGGCGGATGACCGCCCGACGTCATGCGCGGCACGAACGTCTGCAGCAGCACCGAATCGGCCCAGCCGCCGGCCAGCGCTTCGGCGAGTCGCGCGGCGTCGATGCCGCTTGCCTGCGCCAGGCCGACCGCCTCGGCGATCGCGGTGACCGTCGCGGTCACGATCGCCTGGTTGCACAGCTTCGCCGTCTGGCCCGCGCCCGCGTCGCCCATGTGCGTGATGCGCGACGCGTACGTATCGATCAGCGCTCGCACCGCGTCGAGATCGGCCGCGCGGCCGCCGGCCATCACCGCGAGCGTGCCGGCCTGCGCGCCGGGCACGCCGCCCGACACCGGCGCATCGACCCAGCCGACCCCGAGCGCGGCCGCACGCGCCGCGTAGTCGCGCGTGGCGGCGGGCGGAATGCTCGAATGATCGACGATGCGCTGCACGCGGCGCGCGCCCGCATCACCGGAAAGCAGCCCGTGCTCGCCGAACACGACATCGCCCACCGCGCGCCCGTCGAGCACGCACACGAATACCGTCTCGACGCGCTCGGCCAGTTCGCGCGGCGTACCGACTACCTGCGCCCCGTCGTTCACGAGCGCCTCGGCCTTCTCGCGCGAACGATTCCATACGCTCACGCGATGCCCGGCCGCCAGCAAATGCCGAATCATCGGCGCGCCCATCAATCCCGGTCCGCAAAATCCGACTTCCACGATGTTCCTCGTCTCCGATATGGGTTGCACTTGCCGCCCATCATACCTATCACTCAAGAAGCCGGGCACGCGCGGCGCCGCTTCGGGACCACGGCTTGCGCCGGCCATCCATACCGACATCCCAGGGAGCGCATCATGAGCGACCACGTGTACAAGATGATCGAGTTGACCGGTTCGTCGCAGAAATCGAGCGACGACGCCATCCGCAACGCGATCTCGAAAGCCGGCAAGACGCTACATAACCTGCACTGGTTCCAGGTGACCGAAACGCGCGGCCACGTCGAAGGCGACCAGGTCGTGCACTGGCAGGTCACGCTGAAGGTCGGCATGCGTATCGACGACTGACGCACCCGTCGCCTCACCCGCCGCGTCGCGATCCGGATCCGTGCAATACGGACCCGCGGGGCGCAGCGCGTCCCGCATTTCACCTCGTCCGGCCCCCTGGTCGAGCCCCCGCCGGCGGGTAGCCGCGGGTATCCATCTCTTGACGCTGATTTTCGTTCATATTAAAAACAATATACCCACCCCATCCCTCGATCAGCCCAGCCATATAAACCGGAGATAACATGAGTCAGCAACGCGAGGCGATCGACACGTACCTCTTGCGCGTCTTGCACACCTTGTTGATGGAGCGCAGCGTCACGCGCGCGGCCGTCAAACTGAACCAGTCGCAACCGGCGATCAGCGCCGCGCTGCGGCGCCTGCGCGACATCACCGGCGATCCGCTGCTGGTGCGCGGCAAATCCGGCATGGTGCCGACCGAATACGGGCTGCGCCTGCTCGAGCCCGTGCAGAACGCGTTGCGTGAAATCGAGCGCATCAAGTTCCAGCAGCACAACTTCGACCCGGCCACGTCGATCCGCTGCTACCGGATCGGCTGCCCCGACTACCTGAACGTGCTGTTCGTGCCGACCGTGGTCGAGCGCTTCCGACAGGCCGCGCCGAACGCGACGCTCGAATTCCATTCGCTCGGCCCCGCGTTCGACTATGAGCTCGCGCTGGAAGACGGCAAGCTCGACATCGTCGTCGGCAACTGGCCCGAACCGCCCGAGCAGCTGCACCTGTCGAACCTGTTCGTCGACGAAATCGTCTGCCTGATGAGCAACACGCACCCGTTCGCGAAGCGCGGCGGGCTGACGCTCGACCAGTACCTGAACGCGCCGCATCTCGCGCCGACGCCCTACTCGGTCGGCCAGCGCGGCGCGATCGACGTGCATCTCGCGCGCGAACGGCTCAAGCGCCACGTGGTCGTCACGCTGCCGTACTTCAATCTCGCGCCTTACGTGCTCGTGAAGTCGGACCTGATCTTCACGACCACGCGGCTGTTCGCCGATCACTACGCGAAGTTCCTGCCGCTGTCGGTCGTGCCGGCGCCGCTCGACTTCCCGCCGATGCAGTACTACCAGCTGTGGCACGAGCGCTGCCACTACTCCGACGAAGTACGCTGGCTGCGCAGCCTCGTCGCCGAAGCCACCCGCACGCTGATCGAGGCATAAGCCGCGCACCGAGCACGCCGGTCACGCCGTTGCGCGTGGCCGCGGCGGGCGGTGGCCGCAACGGCCGCGCACCCGATCCGCAACGTGCTGCGCGACCTCCCCGCCGACGCGTCAGCGCGCAGCTTCCACGAGGGCGTGCGCGAGCGCGTTGTGACGCTCGATCACGGGCGGCAGGTCGAGCGTCGCGAGCCGCCCTTCCCGCACCACCACCTTCCCGTTCACCACCGTGTACGCCGTCTGCGACGGCGCGCAGAACACGAGCGCCGCGACCGGATCGTGCAGCGCGCCCGCGAACAGCGGCTGGCGCAGGTCGAATGCGGCGAAGTCCGCGGCCATGCCGGGCTTCAGCGCGCCGATGTCGTCGCGGTTCAGCACCTTCGCGCCGCCGAGCGTCGCGATCTCGAGCGCTTCGCGCGCGGTCATTGCGTCGGGCCCGAAACCGACCCGCTGCAGCAGCAGCGCCTGGCGTACCTCGGCCACCATCTGCGCGCCGTCGTTCGATGCGGAGCCGTCGACGCCGAGGCCGACCGGCACGCCCGCGAGACGCATCTTCTTCACCGGCGCGATGCCGGACGCGAGCCGCATGTTCGAGCACGGACAGTGCGCGACGCCCGTGCCCGTGCGCGCGAACAGGCCGATGCCCGCATCGTCGAGCTGCACGCAGTGCGCATGCCACACGTCGTGGCCGACCCAGCCGAGATCCTCCGCATATTCGGCGGGCGTCATCCCGAACTTCTCGCGGCTGTATGCGATGTCGTTGACGTTCTCCGCGAGGTGCGTGTGCAGCGATACGCCGTATTCGCGCGCGAGCACGGCCGCGTCGCGCATCAGGTCGCGGCTCACCGAGAACGGCGAACACGGCGCAACCACCACGCGCAGCATCGCGTAACGCCCTTCGTCGTGATAGGTCTCGATGAGGCGCTGCGTGTCGCGCAGGATGTCGGGCTCGCGCTCGACGACGGAATCGGGCGGCAACCCGCCGTCGCGCTGGCCGACGCTCATCGCGCCGCGGCTCGCGTGAAAGCGCATGCCGATCCGCTGTGCGGCGCCGATGCTGTCGTCGAGGCGGCTGCCGTTCGGGTAGATGTACAGATGATCGCTCGACGTCGTGCAGCCCGACTGCAGCAGCTCGGCCATCGCGGTGAGCGTCGACACCTCGATCATCTCGGGCGTCAGGTGCGCCCAGATCTTGTAGAGGTTCGTGAGCCAGCCGAACAGCTCGGCGTTC
This sequence comes from Burkholderia sp. 4NA327C6, assembly GCF_005502655.1. Lineage (NCBI taxonomy): Bacteria > Pseudomonadati > Pseudomonadota > Betaproteobacteria > Burkholderiales > Burkholderiaceae > Burkholderia > Burkholderia sp. 4NA327C6. Next base: position 206,932 of record NZ_SCNZ01000003.1, read on the forward strand.
TGTGCGGCCGGCACCGCGCGCGTCAGGCTCTGGTACATGTGGTGGTGCGTGTTCACGAGCCCCGGGATCACGAGGTGGCCGCGCAGGTCGAGCACTTCGTCGGCCGTCTCGGGCAACTCGGCGGACGGGCCGACCGCGACGATCCGGTTGTCTTCGATGTAGAGCCCCGCGTCGCGCAGCTCGCGCCGCGTGTCGTCCATGGTCACGAGCACGTCGGCGTGCTTGACCAGCAGGGTTTTCGGGCGGGATGAGGAGGTGTTCGGCGCGCGTGCGCCAGCGTGCTGCTCGAGGTTCATGCGTTCTCCGCGTCGGTCTGCCCCCAGGGGTGGATCCCGGGGACGGTCACACAGCCGTTCGAACGCTGAATCACGGCACGCTCCGGTGCCTGCGTCCGTTCGAACGCCCTGGCCCGGTTACCCGGCGTGCTCGCCGTCTTCGGGGTACGCGCGGGCCACAGGCCAACGCGCACGGCGGGAGGATCGCCCAAGCGCGCGCCGCACACAATGCGCGATCCGGAATACCGCGCTTCACGGTTTCGATATGGTACGCCGCGCAACGCCCCGCCGGAGGCCCGAAACGCCCGCCGGGAGCCGTATCCGGCGGGCCGTCGACAGCCGCTCATGCGCGGCGCATTATCTTTGATATCGCGCCCGTATTTGCGCAGGGAACCTTTTTACAATGCCTGCACGGCGCTCGCTTCAATCTCGCCGACGGGTATGTAGCCACGTGACGTGGAGCCTCGATCCGCCGCACAGTCATGGATCGAGTCGCCGCCGAACCTCGCATTCACACAAGGACACAACGAATGGGAAAGCTCACTACCCACGTACTCGATACGGCGCACGGCCGTCCCGGCGCTGCAATCAAGGTGGACCTCTACGCGCTGGACGGCGAATCGCGCCGCGCGATCAAGACCGTGCTGACCAATAGCGACGGCCGCTGCGACGAACCCCTGCTCGAAGGCGCCGCGCTCGCCGCCGGCGAATACGAACTCGTGTTCCATGCCGGCGACTACTTCGCGTCGCTCGGCGTGAAGGTGCCTGAACCCCGTTTCGTCGATCGCGTCGTGCTCCGCTTCGGCATCGCCGACACCGGCTCGCACTACCACGTGCCGCTGCTCGTGTCGCCGTGGTCGTACAGCACCTATCGCGGCAGCTGACATTCGAATCAGCGCCCGCATCAAACAAACGATTTGAGTCTGGAGGAGTTTCATGGAAGGCTTCATCACCGACTGGCTGAACCTCGCGCTGCGATGGCTGCACGTCATCGTCGCCATTGCGTGGATCGGCGAGTCGTTCTATTTCGTCGCGCTCGACAACAGCCTGAAACCGCCGACCGACCCGAACCAGCGCAAGCGCGGTGTGTTCGGCGAACTGTGGCACGTCCACGGTGGCGGCTTCTACAACATGCAGAAGTACACGGTCGCGCCGCCGGAAATGCCCGATGACCTGCACTGGTCGAAGTGGCCGTCGTACACGACCTGGCTGTCGGGCTTCTCGCTGTTCTTCGTGCTGTACCTGCTCGCGCCGAACACCTACCTGATCGACAAGAGCGTGCTCGACATGGGCCCGGTGGTCGCCGTCGCGTCCGCACTCGGCTTCCTCGCGGCCGGCTGGATCGTCTATGACTCGCTGTGCCGCATCCTCGGCACCAACGACCGCGTGCTCGGCATCTGCGTCGGCATCTACGTGGTCGCCGCCGCGTACCTCGCGTGCCACATCTTCGCGGGTCGTGCCGCCTACCTGATCGTCGGCGCAATGCTCGCGACGATCATGTCGGCGAACGTGTTCTTCGTGATCATCCCCGGCCAGCGCAAGATGGTCGACAAGATGCTCAAGGGCGAGGAGCCGAACCCGATCTACGGCAAGCGCGGCAAGCAGCGCTCGGTGCACAACACGTACTTCACGCTGCCGGTCGTGTTCGCGATGCTGTCGAACCACTACGCGATGACCTACACGAACAAGTTCAACTGGGTCGTGCTCGTGCTGATCATGCTGGCCGGCGCGCTGATCCGCCAGTTCTTCGTGATGCGCCACCGCGGCAAGCAGCTGTGGTATCTGCCGATCGGCGGCGTCGCGCTGCTGGCAGGCGCACTGGTCTGGACGACGCCGAAGCCGGTCGCGCCGGAAGCGCAGGCCGCGAACGCGCCGAAGGTCGTGATCAACGAAATCATGCCGATCCTGCAGCAGCGCTGCGTCGAGTGCCACTCGGCGAAGCCGACGCTGATGGGCAGCGCGCCCGCAGGGGTGATGTTCGACACGCCGGACGAAGTGTCGAAGAACGCGCAGCGTATCTACGAACAGGCCGTGCGCCTGAAGGCAATGCCGATCGGCAACGTCACGCACATGACCGACGACGAGCGCACGAAGCTCGCCGCCTGGTTCGAGGGTGGCGCGAACAAGTAAGCCGCCGTGCGCCGGGTCGTGTTCCGGCGCAATCGTCTCCGTTCGCGGGCCCGGTCACGGGCCCGTTTTTTGCGTATTCCGAATGCGCTTCGCGCGTCAGCCGCGCATCGCGTCGAGCTGGAGCGCGACGAGCGCATCGAGCGCGCGCGGGCCATCGTCGAACGGCACGAAGATGTGATCGTGGTATGCGGCGGCCATCACGTTGCAACTGATGCCGGCCGCGCCGAGCGCCCGTGCGAATGCTGCCGTGAGGCCCACCGCCGCGAGGTCCGAATGCACGGTCAGCGTGATCCAGGCCGCACGGAACAGCACGGGCCAGCCGTGACGCGCTGCCGTCTCCTCTTCGACCACGACGGTCAGCCCTTCCGCCTCGCGGAACGTTGCTATCACTTCGGATAACGACACGTCTGCGTCGGTCGGCAGCGACACGAATGCGAACGCGCCCGGATTCAGTTCGGGCTGCATCGTGCTCAGCAGGATCGCGAGGTTGCTTTCAGGTTGGCTCATCGAAGGAACACGCGTGGAAAACGGCGTCGAGCAGTGGCGATGCGGGCACGATAGCACGCGCCGCCGCCACCATTAAACGCACATCGTCGCGACTTCATCCGCAAGCCAGTCGCGCAAGGCGACGATGCGCGGATCGTCCTGCGTGCGCTCCGGATACACGACGTGATACGCAAGGCCGGGCGCCACCTCGACGTTCACGTCGAACAGCTGCACGACGCGCCCCTCCGCGAGATCGCGCGCGATCATGCGCGGCTCCGCCAGACCGATCGCGGTGCCGTCCGTCACGGCCTGCACGACGTGGCTCGAATCCGGAAACGATACGCACCGGCTGTCGTCGAAGCCGTCGACGCCGGCCGCGGCCATCCAGGCCGACCAGCGCGGCCAGGTCACGCCGTCGACTTCGCAGTCGACGTGGCAAAGCGTGTGGCGCAGCAGGTCGCGCGGCTTGCGCAATGGCGGCCCGGCCGACAGCAGCGCCGGACTGCAGATCGCAACGACCGACGTATCGAACAGGCGCTGCGCGCACGCATCGCGATCACGCCCGGTGCCGTAGCGGATCGCGACATCGATGTCGTCGTCATCGAAATCGCGCAACCGGTCGGTGATATCGAACGACAGCTCGAACGCAGGATGCTCGGCCCTGAAACGCGGCATCCGCGGCAGCAGCCAGTGCGTCGCGAAGCGCGCGCCGACCGATACGCGCAATTCCGTCTGCTCCCGCGCGACGCGCCGTGCCCGGGCAGTCGCGCGCTGCAGCCCCGCCAGCGCCTCGGCGGCCGCAGCGGCCAGCACGACACCGGCCGGCGTCAGCCGGATGCTGCGGCTCGTGCGGACGAACAGCGCCATGTCGAGCTGCGCTTCGATTTCCTTGATCTGGTGACTGACGGCCGCCGGCGTCAGCCCGACCTCGTCGGCCGCCCGCGAGAAATTCAGGTGCCGCGCCGCCGCATCGAACGTCCTCAGCGCGCGCGTACCGGGCCACATGCGTTCCATCGATCTTCAAACCGGATTTGATGACCGTTCCAAAACTACTCGTTTTTCAACACACCATCAATCGGCAAACAATAGGCTTTCTTGAAGATGTCGTGAGCCCCCGTGCTTGCGGCCAAACCCGGAGATCCGCCAATGACCGTTGCCCCGTTCCCGTCCGTCGCCGAGCTCAACGGCGTCGCCGCCACCCCAAACGCGCTCGCCGCGCTCGCGTTCGCGGGCCATGCGCATTTCACCGCCATGCAGGTGCGCGACGGCCACGTGCGCGGCCTCGACCTGCATCTCGCGCGGCTGCGCGATGCGTCGAACACGCTGTTCGGCCAGGCACTGCCCGACGACCGGATTCGCACGCTCCTGCGCGCCGCGCTCGATCGTGCGCCGCCGGCGCTGTCGCTGACGGCGACCGTGCATGCGACGACGGGCGAATTCGTCGCGCCGCGCGACGACGAAACGCTCGACGTGCTGGTCCGCACCGCCGCGCCGTCGTCGGGACCGGCGGGCCCGCTCGATCTCGCAGTGTTCGAACACGAGCGCATGCTGCCGGGAATCAAGCACGTCGGTGAAGTCGCAAAGACGCACTTCCTGCGCCGCGCGATCGCGCAGGGTTTCGACGATGCGGCCTTCGTCGATCGCCACGGGCGTATCAGCGAGGGCTCGATCTGGAATCTGGCTTTCTGGACCGGCGACGCGGTCGTGTGGCCGGTGGCCGGCATGCTCGGCGGCGTCACGATGGGCATCCTGCGCCGGCAACTGGCGCGCATGGGTGTCGCGCAGCACGATCGCGAACTGGCACCGGCCGACCTGCCGTCGATGGCCGGCGCCGTCGTGATGAATTCATGGACGCCCGGGATCGCCGTGCGTCGCTTCGGCACGGCGACGTTGCCCGATTCGACATCGTTCGTCGCGCTGCTGCATCGCGCATACGAACAGGAGCCGCCGGCCGCGCCGTGACGCGCGCCGCCGCGAACCGCGCGCTGCTCACGCGTCGACCGTCTCCGGCAGCCGCGCGATCGCCTTGATCTCGAACTGGAAGCCGTACAGCCACGTCACGCCGACGGCGGTCAGCGTCGGATGCGGCGCGGCGCCCCAGTAGTCAGGGACGATCTCCCAGATCCGCTCGAACGTCGCCTCCGGGTCGACGAGGAACACGGTCACGTCGACGACGTCGTCGAACGTGCAGCCGGCCGCACGCAGCACGGCATTCAGGTTGTCGAACGCACGGCGGACCTGCGCGCCCAGCTCCGGCTCCGGCGAGCCGTCCTCTCGGCTGCCGACCTGCCCGGACACGAACAGGAAGCCGTTCGAGCGCAACGCCGGCGAATAGCGGTTGCGATCGTACAGTGCCTGGCGACCGGGCGGGAAAACCACGCTACGCTTTACCATCCCCTACCTCCTTCGGTTTGCGGGGCGAAACCGCCCCTGCATTAACGATGAAGGCACTTTAGGGACCATTGCACGGCGAATAAACCGGCAACCCTATCCAACACTGTTTGCACGCACCAAACAATTCCGACCGACGCGGAGCCCTGACCCGATGGATCGATTCGACGCAATGCAGGCATTCGCCCGCGTGGTGGAAGCCGGCAGCTTCACGAAGGCAGCCGAGACGCTGCACATGAGCCGCACCACCGTCACGCAACTCGTGCAGCAGCTCGAAGCGCGGCTGCGCGTGAAGCTGTTCAATCGCACGACGCGCAAGGTTGTCGTCACGGCGGACGGCGCCGCGTACTACGACCGCGTCGTGCGGCTGCTGGCAGACATGGACGACGCCGAAACGAGCCTGTCCGCCGCGTCCGCGTCGCCCCGGGGGCGGCTGCGCGTGGACGTGCCGACCCCGTTCGCCCGCCTGATCCTGATCCCCGCGCTGCCCGCGTTCCATGCGCGTTATCCGGCCATCCAGCTCGACATGGGCGTGAGCGACCGCGTGGTGGACGTGATCGGCGAGAACGTCGACTGCGTCGTGCGTGGCGGCGAGCCGACCGATCGCTCACTGGTCGCGCGGCGCGTCGGCGACCTGCGGCTCGGCGTGTATGCGTCACCGTCCTATCTCGCACGCGCCGGCACGCCGACGCATCCGGACGAGCTGGAGGATACGCATCACCGGGTCGTCGGCTTTCTGTGGGCGCGCATCGGCAAGGCATTGCCGTTTGCGATGGAACGCGACGGCGAGCAGGTCCATGTGCGCGGACGCTACGTGCTCGCGGTCGACGACGGCAATGCGTACCTCGAGGCCGGCCTCGCCGGACTGGGCATTCTGTGGCTGCCGGACTACATGGCGGGCGCGCATCGCGCCCGCGGCGAACTGGTGCCGCTGTTCGAGCAATGGCAGCTCGAACCGATGCCGATGTACATCGCGTTCCCGCCGAACCGGCACGTCAGCGCGAAGCTGCGCGTCTTCATCGACTGGGTCGCCGAGCTGATGGCGCAGCATGCACCGATTGCGAACCGGCGTCGCGGCGCCGGCAGTTCGCACGACACGCGCAAAAACGCGGCGACCTGAATCGCGCCGAACCGGCCGCACATAAAAAAACCCGCGCAGGATGCGCGGGTTTCGTCAGACGCAGGCAGAAACGCCGGCGACTCAGGCCGTCAGCGCGTGCAGCGCCTCGTCGGTGAGCCACAGCGATTCCTGCAGGTCCTGCTCGTTCAGGTTCAGGCCATCGCCGCCGCGATCGACGACGATGAAGTCGCTAACGCCGCCGAGCGCGATCAGCGGGTGATGCCAAACGCCCTTCGCATAGTTGACACCCTGCCAGCCGCTCGTCACGAACGCGCGGATCTTCGCCGGATCGAGATCGCCCGCGGGCGCCACGACGACGAGATACGGCTGGTCGTTCAGCGGCACGAACGCCTGGCTGCCGAGCGGGTGCCGCTCGAGCATTTTCACTTCGAACGGCAGCGTGCGCGGCTGGCCGCGGAACAGGTTGACGAGCGTGCGGCCGTCTTCATCGGTCACGTCGACTTTCGCGAGATCGTGAAAGCGGATCGTGGTGCCGAGGTTGATCGGAATCTGCTTCGCCCCTTCCGTTTCGATCACGTCGCCGAACGGCGCGAACGCTTCCTTGGTCAGCGGTTCGATGGCAAGCGTCTTCATTTGTCGAGCGTCCCCCACAGGCGCAGGCGCGACACGCCGCCGTCCGGAATGATGTTCAGCCGCACGTGCGTGACGGGGCCGAGCGACGCGATGTCCTGTTCGAAGTAGTGCTGCTTGTCCATCTGCAGCTTCTGTTCGCCGAGCAGCACCGGCCAGAACATCGACTGCGTGATCAGCGAGCTGTCCGTGCCGCCCGACACGTACGCGGCCTGGATCGAACAGCGGTCCGGGTAGTTGCCCTTGAAGAACGCGGTATCAACTTCGATCTTGCGGATCACGCCCGGCTGCGCGAGCGCGATGATCGCCCAGTCGTTGCCCGGTTCGCGGCGGCGGCGGGTTTCCCAGCCGTCACCCATGTTCACGCCGCGGCCCGGCAGCAGCAGGTTCGACGCGACGCCGAAGTGCTGGTTGTTCGCGGCCACCACGTAACCGCCGTTTTCCATCGCCGCGAGATCGAACTGCTCGGTCGCGCTCGCGCCGGCCCAGTCGAGCTGAGGCTGGCCGTACACGCGCAGGCGTGCGATGCCGCCATCCGGATAGATGTTCACGCGCAGGTGGGTAAACGCTCGCGCATCGCTCGCTTCGACGTAGTGATGGCTGTTGCCCTGCAGCGTCGTCGACGGCACGATCTCGACCCACTCGGTCGCATGCGTCGGCGCGCCGTCGGCCACGAACGCGGCCTCGATCGACGCGGCCGGCGGGAAATTGCCGGTGAAATGGCTCGTGTCGATGTCGAAGCCCTTGATCACGCCCGGGCGCGCGAGCTTGACGATGCACCAGTCGTAGCCCGTCGTGCGCTTACGGCGCGTTTCCCAGCCGTCCATCCACTTGCCGTGGTCGTCGTACTTGCCGGGGATGAAGACGGCCGGCTCGGGGTTCAGCATCCGGTCCTTCGGCGCGAAGAAATCGTCGCTGGCTTCGAGCGCCTGCGCACCGAGACGCGGGTCGGCCAGGTTCACGTAGCGCCGCGTGAAGTCGGGAGCGTTGGGATCGAGAAGCGGAACAGCCATGATGTTTCCTTGTTTCAGTGAGGCGATCAGGCCGCTGCAACGCAGCAGGCCGTATTGCGATGTCAGGCGTCGATCAGGTCGTCGAGGCGGAAACGCGCGATCCGGTAGATCTGGTCGAGGCTCGCCCGCAGCTCCTCGGTGCGCGAGTGATTCACGCGCGACTCGAAGTTCGCGATGATGCCGTGCCGGTCATAGCCGCGCACCGCGAGGATGAACGGGAAACCGAACTTCTCGCGATACGTGCGGTTCAGCGTCAGCAGCTTGTCGAACTCTTCCTGCGTGCACTGGTCGAGGCCCGCGCCGCTCTGCTCGCGCGTCGACTCGGCGGTCAGCTCGCCGCGCACGGCGGCCTTGCCGGCCAGCTCCGGGTGAGCGTTGATCAGCGCGAGCTGGCGCACTTCGCCGGCCGTTTCCACCGCGCCCGACATCGTCTTGTGGAGCGCGTCGATGCTCGCGAACGGCCGCTCGCCCGCGGCGACTTCGGCCACCCACGGCGAATGTTCGAAAATCCCCGACAAGGCCGCGACAAATGCACTCGGCGCCATCGTGTTCAGTTGTTCCAACGTGTAGCGCATCGCCTTCATGCTTTCCCTTCGTTTCGATGATTGGGCTGATACGGATGATGTTCACGCCAGTGACGCGCGATATCGACACGGCGCGTCACCCATACGCGATCGTGCTTCTCGATGTGATCGAGGAAACGCTGCAGCCCGCGGAACCGGCCCGGCCGGCCGAGCAACCGGCAGTGCATGCCGATAGACAGCATCTTCGGCGCCTCGTCGCCCTCCGCGTACAGCACGTCGAATGCGTCGCGCAGGTAGTCGAAGAAGTGATCGCCCGTGTTGAAGCCCTGCGGCGTCGCAAAGCGCATGTCGTTCGTGTCGAGCGTGTACGGCACGATCAGCTGCGGCGACGTGCGGCCGCCCGACACCTCGACGTCCATCCAGAACGGCAGGTCGTCGCCGTAGTTGTCGGAGTCGTACAGGAAGCCGCCGTATTCCGCGACCAGGCGGTGCGTATTGGGGCTGTCGCGGCCGGTGTACCAGCCGAGCGGACGCTCGCCCGTCACGCGCTCGATCGCTTCCATCCCGAGGCGCATGTGCTCGGCTTCAAGCTCGGGCGTCATGCTCTGGTAGTGGATCCAGCGCCAGCCGTGGCACGCGATTTCATGGCCCAGCTCGACGAAGGCGCGCGCAAGCTCCGGGTGGCGTTCGATCGCCATGCCGACGCCGAACACCGTCAGCGGCATCCCGCGCTTCTCGAATTCGCGCAGGATGCGCCACACGCCAGCCCGCGAACCGTATTCGTAGATCGACTCCATGCTCATGTGGCGGTCGGGATACGCGGCCGCGCCGACGATTTCCGACAGGAACTGCTCGGAGCCCGGATCGCCGTGCAGCACGCAGTTCTCGCCGCCCTCCTCGTAGTTCAGCACGAATTGCACGGCGACGCGGGCGCGCCCCGGCCAGTTCGCCTGAACGGGATGGCGGCCGTAGCCGATCAGGTCGCGCGGATAGTTGGGATCGAGTGACATGGTTCGAAGTGCGGCGAAAGCTCGCTGAAATAATGGGTTCGCATCGACTGCGCAGGTGCCGGAGGCCGGCTGCGCAAGCCGATGCGATGACGGCCCAGTGTAGCGAAAACGCCCATACGCGCCCATACAGCGGCGCAGATAGTGCGTGTCAGACGGTGTGTATGTGCGGTTGCGGCAAATTCGGGAGCGGTTCCGCCTCATCCCCGTCCGGCGGGCTGAAGCGGGCGAACGCGCCGTCGTAGCGCTTCGGCAGCGGGCGCGCGTAGTCGCCACGCTTCGCGGTCGCGAGGCGCAGCGCGACGAGCGCCTCGGCCCACTTGACGGCCGCCGTGACGCCCTCGACCACCGGCGCGCCGATCTGCTGCTCGATCTCGTGCGCGAACTCGGCCATCCCCGCGCAGCCGAGCACGATCGCGTCGGCGCCGTCCTCGTCGAGCGCGCGCCGGCATTCGTCGACGATGATCCGGCGCGCGGCCGTGCCCGGCCGGTCGAGCTCGAGCACCGCGACGTCGGTCGCGCGCACGTTGCGGCAGAACCGTTTCATCCCGTAGCGCTCGGCGAGATGCCATGCCATCCCGCAGGTACGGGCGAGTGTCGTGACGACCGAGAAGCCCGGCGCGAGCACGCTCGCCGCATGCATCGCGGCCTCGGCAATGCCGATCACCGGCCCGCGTGCGAGCTCGCGCGCCGCGTACAGGCCCGGATCGCCGAAACACGCGATCACGTATGCGTCGCAACCGTCGCGCTCGCCCCGCGCGACCTCGGCGAGCAGCCCCGGCGTCGCGAGCGCCTCGTCGTAATAGCCTTCGATCGACGGCGGCCCCATGGGCGGGCTCACGGCCACGATCTCCGTGCCCGCAGCCGCGACCTCGCGCGCGCAGCGGCCCATCGCGTCGGTCATCCGCTGCGTCGTATTCGGATTGATCAGTCGGATCTTCATCGCACGCTCCTTACGCCTTCGCGCTCGTGAGCAGCCGGTAGAACACGAAGCCGAGCCCCGCGCCGATGAACCACGAGAAATTCGCGAGGGCCTGCCAGCCCGGCACCATCACGCAGAGGACCGCGATCACCGCGGCCGGCAGCAGCGCGGCCAGCGCGCGGCGGTTCACGCCGCCCGTGTACCAGTACGTGCCGCTTTCCGACATCGTGTACAGGTCGTCGCGCACGAGGCGGCCGCGCTTGACGAGGTAGAAGTCGGCGATCAGCACGCCGTACAGCGGGCCGATGAACGCGCCGAGCACATCGAGCGTGTAGTGGATCACGGCCGGGTTGTTGAACAGGTTCCACGGCGTGATGAAGATCGACGCGACGGCCGCGAGCATCCCACCCGCGCGCCAGCTGATCAGGCGCGGCGCGACGTTCGAGAAGTCGAACGCGGGCGACACGAAGTTCGCGACGATGTTGATGCCGATCGTCGCGATCGTGAACGTCAGCGCGCCGAGGATCACCGCGGTCGGATGATCGATACGTCCGACCGTCGCGACCGGATCGGTGATCAGTTCACCGAACACCGGCAGCGTCGCGGCGGTGGTGATCACCGTGACGAGCGAGAACGCGAGGAAGTTGACGGGCAGCCCCCAGAAATTGCCGCGCTTCACGTCGCCGAACGAGCGGCAGTAGCGCGAGAAATCGCCGAAGTTCAGCATCGGCCCGGAGAAGTACGACACGACCAGCGACACGGCCGTGATCATCACCGGAATCACTTCCGCGCCGTGGTACTTCACGCCGCCGAGGTTGATGCCGATGTTGCGCCAGCCCGCGCGCCACACCATGTAGCCGGCGAGGATGAACATCACGACGTAGACGGCCGGCCCCGCGAAGTCGATGAACTTCTTGATCGTCTCCATCCCGTTCCAGAACACGAACGCCTGGAGCACCCACAGCAGCATGAAGCCGGCCCAGCCGACCGCCGACAGCCCGAGGAAGCCGTAGCGATGCACGTCCGCGTAAGGCAGCCATTGCGGGAAGAATTTCAGCACGACGATCACGAGCGCGCTCGATGCAAGATAGGTCTGGATGCCGTACCACGCGATCGCGATCAGCCCGCGGATCACGGCCGGCACGTTCGCACCGAGTACGCCGAACGTCGCGCGGCACGCGACCGGATACGGCACGCCGATCTGCTGGCTCGGCCGCGCGATCAGGTTGCACAGCGCGTTCACGAGGCCGATGCCGACGATCAGTGCGATCAGCACCTGCCAGCTCGTCAGCCCGAGTGCGAACAGGCTGCCCGCGAACACGTAGCCGCCGACACTGTGCACGTCGGACATCCAGAACGCGAAGATGTTGTACGAACCCCATGTCTGATTTTTCAGGGGTGCCAAATCTTCGTTGTACAGACGTTCGCTGTAACCATTCGGCAGTGTCGGGTCGCCGCCCTCGCCGCCCTCGCCGCCTTCTTCCGCCGGATAGGCGCTATCGTGCGCCACACTGAACTGAGCCATGACTTCTCCTTGACGCGGCCGGAAGGCCGCTCCACCGTCATCGATATCGCTCCGGATCGACGCCCGGAGTCGGACCAGCGGCCCGCGGCAAACGCCGCGGGCCTGCATTTCGCTCGTTCTTGTGGCGCGTGGCCGGGTTCGCGTCGCCGCTCAGGCGCCGCCGAACACTTCGCGCAAATCGACCTGCCCTTGTGCGGGCCGGTCCAGCATCTTCAGTTCGACATGCTGCAGGTGGTGCGCCATCAGCGTCACCGCCCGCTTCGGATCGCCGGCCTCCAGCGCACCGAGGATCTCGTCGTGGTCGTCGCACGAGCACGGGCTGCGCCCGTGCGATTCGTACAGCGCCGACATCAGCGTCGAGCGTGCGACGAGCCCTTCGAGGCACTCGCTGAGCGTCGCATTGCCCATCAGCGTGGCGAGCGCCGTATGGAATTCGCCCGACAGGCGGATCCAGGCCGCGAAGTCCTGCCGCTGGAACGCCTTGCGTTCCTTCTCGATCAGCGACGCGACCCCCTTCAGCCGCTTCGCGCCGGGCCCGGTCGCGAGCCGCTCGACCACGGCGAGCTCGATGATCCGGCGCATCTCGAACACCTCGTGCACGTCCTGCAGCGTCGGGCTCGCGACGAACGCGCCGCGGTTCGGCTCGAGTTCGACCAGCTTGTCGGTCGCGAGCTGCGCGAGCGCCTGGCGGATCGCGCCGCGCTTCACGCCGAACACCTCGCAGAGCTGCGCCTCCGTCAGCTTCGCGCCCGGCGCGAGCCGATGCTCGAGGATCGCCGTGCGGATCCGCTCGGCGATCGCTTCGGGACTGGCTGCACCGGACGGGTGGGATTCGGGCTCGTTCATGATCGGCATCGTGTGATGATCCTCATCCTAGGGTGGACATAAATATTGTCAACAATTCTTTTCCGACATTGCGCACAATCGGCGTGCATCGATGCGACCTCGTTCGGTGCATGATGCGTCAAATCCATGCACGACAAGGCTGAGACGTACAACTGACGCGCTTCTCGTCGTGTAGCCTCCGGTAATTTTGTTGACAAAACTGGTGCAAGATCCGGCCACGACCTTGCTGAGGTCGACGAAAATATCCGACCGTTAGTTGCATATTTACATAAAGAAAAAGGCGGGAACCCCGCCTTTCGACCGACTGCGCCCGCCTCAACCGAGGTGCGGATAGTCCGACAGCGTGAGTCGGAACCCATGCGCATTCGCGACCAGTTGCGCCTGCGCGCCGAACGGCAGCGTGAGCAGGTCGGGCACGTGACCGAACTGGAGGCCCGTCACGACCGGAATCCCGATCACCGCGCGCACCTGGTCGATCATCGCCTGCATGTCGTAGCCGTTGTCGTACTCGAATGGTCGTGCACCGGTGAACTGGCCGAGCACGAGCGCCTGCTGGCGCGCGAGCAGCCCCGACAGGTGCAATTGATAGATCATCCGTTCGATCCGGAACGGCTGCTCGTTGACGTCCTCGATGAACAGGATGCCGCCTTCGATGTCGGGCATGTACGGCGTACCGACGAGCGACGTGAGGATCGCGAGGTTGCCGCCCCACAGCGTGCCCGTCACGTTCACGCTCTGCACCTGCGGCGCTTCGGCGATGATCGTCGTGCTCGGCTGCGTCAGCGTCTGCCAGAAATGCTGCATCGTGAAGTCGCTCGGCGTTTCCGCGCCGAAGTCGGCGGACAGCATCGGGCCGCCGAACGTCTTGATGCGCGCCTTCGCGTACAGCGCGAGCTGGAGCGCCGTGAAGTCGCTGTGGCCGACGAGCGCGACCGGCTGGTCGCGCAGCCGGCGCTCGAGCCCGCGATAGTCGAGCCCGTGCAGGATGCGCGCCGCGCCGTAGCCGCCGCGCACCGCGAGCGCGATGTCCGGCAGCGGCCGCTCGGGATCGGCAAGACGATTCAGGTCGCCTGCCCGCTCGCCGTCGGTACCGCCGAACCGCTGGAAGCGCCGCTGCGTCGCTTCGATGTTCTCGATGCGATGCTGCGCGGTGCTGAGGCGCTCGAGCGCGCGATTGATCGCGTCCGGGTCATGCGGATAGCCGGATGGCGCAAGCAGGCGGATGGTGTAGGACGCGGCGGGCTGGAAGGACATGGCGAAGAAAGGTGTCGGGTCGTCAAACCTGCTTAGAGGGTCCGAACCGTCTCCGGTTCACGGAACCGTGCATGCCCGGCTCGCGTCGAGCGGCGGGTGCGGCGGGCGCGCCTATGACGCGCCGGACTCGGCGTCACGGGCAAGCCGTGCTTCGCGCAGCGCGCGACGGCGGTCGGCAAAAAACGACTTCAACGCGGCGCCGCACTCGTCGGCGAGCACGCCGCCGGTCACTTCGGTATGGTGGTTCAGTTGCGGATTCGCGAATGCGTCGATCACGCTGCCGCACGCGCCCGTCTTCGGGTCGGCGGCACCGTAGACGACCCGCGCGATGCGCGCATGCATGATCGCGCCCGCGCACATCAGGCACGGCTCGAGCGTCACGTACAGCTCGCAGCCGGGCATCCGGTAATTCTGCAGATGCTGCGCGGCCATGCGCAGCGCGGCCATTTCCGCATGGGCCGACGGGTCATGCCCGCCGATCGGATGGTTGAATCCGCGTGCGATCACTTCGTCGCCACGCACGAGCACCGCGCCAACCGGCACTTCGCCGGCCGCGCGCGCCTCTTCGGCGGCAGCCTGGGCGAGGCGCATGAAATGCAGGTCGCGCGCCGATGCAGGCGCAGCTTCGGGAACGGGGGAATCGGCGGCAGGTTCGGCCGCCGGGGCGGTTGCCGACCGGTCTGCGTCGTGCAGCGCGTCGGACGTCACATCGGCCCCGCTTCAGCGGACGCTTCGTCGAGCCCGCGCTCGCACAGGCGCTCCGCGATGCGCCGGCAGTAGTCGCGCGGCATCACCATCGGGCCGCCGCGCAGCGATTCGAGCGCCATGTCGAGTGCAAGGATCTTCGCCTGCAGACGGCATCGCGCTGCGCGGTCGCTGACCGCCTGCACTTCGTCATGCAGGTTGCGCAGCGCGCGCAATTGCTCGACGGCCGGCGGCACGAAGCCCGCATTCTTCAGGATACGGTTGGCCACCCGCACCTCCTCGGGTACGAGCAGGTCGTCATCCAGCGCCTGCGGCGCGCCGGTACCCGGCAAATCGTCGAACTCTCCCCGCGCGGCGGCGGCGGCAATACGTTGTTCGACCAGGGCGTCAAGCAATCTCATCAGTCAATCGGAACAATGCGGCAGGCCGAATTCTAGCAGGGTGACGCCGGTATGACAGGCCCTTCGAATATATGCTCGATATTGTGTTTTTTAGGGGCCGAATCGTGGGGCATGCGCGCCGATCCGTCTCATTTGCCGCTCTGCTGCGCTGCAGCGGGCTGCGGGCCATCCGGACACCGGCAAATGCGACCAGTATCGGGCTCCGCTTTTTTTTGCGACGACGCCAACCGAACCGCGCCGCCCCGGAAAAACGGACACGGCCCTGTTTCCAGTTTTCCTGTTTCAAGCAGCCGCCGCTTCCCGCCGCGCGTTCGCGAACGGGCGGAACATCATCGCGATCAGGAACGCGCCGAGACCGATTGCAAACGAGCCGAGATACAGCCAGCCGTAGCTGCCGAACGTATCGACGATCAGGCCACCGGCGACGGGGCCCGCGGCCATCCCGAGGCTGCCGGCCATCGCGCAGCCGCCGATCACGGTGCCCATCATCCGCAGCGGGAAGTTCTCGCGCGCGAGCACCGAATACAGCGGCATCACGCCCGCGTAGATGAAGCCGAACACGACGGCGACCGCGTAGAACCCGTCGAGCGTGCGCACGAAGTAATACCCGAGCGCACCCAGCGCCTGCGCGAGCAGCCCGGCCACCAGCATGCGCTTCGCGCCGAGGCGGTCGCCCAGGATCCCGAACGCGATCCGGCCGCCCATGCCGGCAAGCCCTTCGACGCTGTAGATCGACACCGCGACGATCAGCGGGATCCCGCACGTCACCGCGTAACTGACCGTATGGAAGATCGGGCCCGAGTGCGTCGCGCAGCAGGAGAAGTTGGTCAGCAGCAGCACGACGAACTGCGGCGAGCGCAGCGCATCCGCGACCGACATCGCCGCGGGGTCGCCGGCAGGCGCCGACACCGCGGGAGCCGCCTGCGCGCCGTCGAGCGCGGGCGCCCGGCGCACCAGCAGCGACACCGGAACCATCACGACGGCCGCCAGCGCCGCAATCATCAGCATCGACGTGCGCCAGTCGCGCACCGACACGAGCCACGCGGCCAGCGGGGCCATCGTCATCGGCGCCATCCCCATGCCGGCCGACACGAGCGACACCGCGAGGCTGCGGTGCGTGTCGAACCAGCCCGTCACGCACGCCATCATCGGCGCGAATATCGCAGCCGTCGCGCCGCCGACGGCGAGACCAAAGGTGAGCTGGAACGCGAGCAGCGACGGCGCGCGGCTCGCCAGCGCCAGGCTTGCCGACAACAGGACGGCGCCCGTCATGACGACCGGGCGCGTGCCGATGCGGTCCGACAGGCTGCCCCACGCCATGCTCGCGAAGGCCATCGCGATGAAGCCGAGCGTCATCGCGCCGGAAATGCCGGTCATCGACCAGCCCGTGTCGCGCGCGATCGCGCGCAGGAACACCGGCAACGAAAACATCGCGCCGATCGCGATGCAGCCCATCAGGCCGCCCGCGGCGACGATGACCCAGCGGTATCGGGAGTCCGGCATGGGGTACCTCCTTGTCGTGATGACGATCCTCGGGAACCGGGTGCCACCTGCTTCGCGCAATGCCCGGTCGACATGGATACGACGAACGACGCATCGGGAAATCGACATGCGCGGCACACGCAACGTCGAACTTTCATTGTCCGCCGATCGGCTCCGCCCGCAACGGGCGGACCGAGCCGTCACCGCACGCCGGATCGACCGTTCGGTCCGCCCCTGCCACCGCGCCTTTCCGGAATCGGGAAAGTCGAAATCAGAAATAGTTGGTTGGACCGCGCGATCCGGCTGACTACACTCGGGCAATCTTGTCATAACAAGTTGACCGATGACCTCCCCCAACGTCGTGCCGCTGTCGGCGGCCCCGCTCTACGTGCAGATCAAGGACACGCTGCGTGCGCGCATTCTCGACGGCACCTATGCGCCGCACAGCCGGATGCCGTCCGAGCACGAACTCTGCGCGATGTTCGACGTCAGTCGCATCACGGTGCGCCAGGCGCTCGGCGATCTGCAGAAGGAAGGACTGCTGTTCAAGCTGCACGGCAAGGGCACCTTCGTGTCGAAGCCGAAGGCGTTCCAGAACGTGACCTCGCTGCAGGGCTTCGCCGAGGCGATGTCGTCGATGGGCTACGAGATCGTCAACCAGGTGCGCAGCCTCCGCACCGTCAAGGCCAACCGCCATCTCGCCACGAAGCTGAACGTGCCCGAAGGCGCGGCGCTCGTCGAGATTCATCGTGTGCGGCTGCTGAATCGCGAGCCCGTGTCGCTCGAACAGACGTGGGTGCCCGAAGCCATCGGCAAGCGTCTCGCGGGCGCCGACCTCGCGACCCGCGACATTTTCCTGGTCCTGGAAAACGACTGCGGCATCCCGCTCGGCCATGCCGACGTGTCGATCGACGCGATCCTCGCCGACGACGAGATCGTCGATGCCCTGCACGTCGAGGAAAGCAGCCCCGTGCTGCGCATCGAGCGCCTCACGCATGACGCGTCGGGCGCACCGATCGACTACGAAACCCTCTACTTCCGCGGCGACGCCTTCCAGTACCGGCTGCGCATCGACCGGCAGAAGCCGCGCAAACCTGCAAGGAAACAGCGATGACTACCCATGTGCTCGAATACGACATCGTCGTGGTCGGCGGCGGCACCGCCGGCCCGATGGCGGCGATCAAGGCGAAGGAGCGCGACCCGTCCCTGCGCGTGCTGCTGCTCGAAAAGGCAAACGTGAAGCGCAGCGGCGCGATCTCGATGGGGATGGACGGCCTGAACAACGCGGTGATCCCCGGGCATGCGACGCCCGAGCAGTACACGCGCGAGATCACGATCGCCAACGACGGGATCGTCGACCAGGAGGCCGTGTACGCATATGCGACGCACAGCTTCGCGACGATCGAGCAGCTCGATCGCTGGGGCGTGAAGTTCGAGAAGGACGGCACCGGCGACTACGCGGTGAAGAAGGTCCATCACATGGGCTCGTACGTGCTCCCGATGCCGGAAGGACACGACATCAAGAAGGTGCTGTACCGGCAGCTGAAGCGCGCGCGCATCGCGATCACGAACCGGATCGTGGCGACGCGCGTGCTGACCGACGCGCAGGGTCGCGCGAGCGGTGTGCTCGGCTTCGACTGCCGCACCGCCGAGTTCCACGTGATCCGCGCGAAGGCCGTGATTCTCTGCTGCGGCGCGGCCGGCCGCCTCGGCCTGCCGGCCTCGGGCTACCTGATGGGCACCTACGAGAATCCGACCAACGCGGGCGACGGCTATGCGATGGCGTATCACGCCGGTGCCGCGCTCGCGAATCTCGAATGCTTCCAGATCAATCCGCTGATCAAGGACTACAACGGCCCCGCGTGCGCGTACGTCACCGGCCCGCTCGGCGGTTTCACCGCGAACGGCAAGGGCGAACGCTTCATCGAATGCGACTACTGGAGCGGCCAGATGATGTGGGAGTTCTACCAGGAACTGCAAAGCGGCAACGGCCCTGTGTTCCTGAAGCTCGACCACCTCGCGGAAGAAACGATCCAGACCATCGAGCAGATCCTTCATACAAACGAGCGGCCGAGCCGCGGCCGTTTCCATGCCGGGCGCGGCACCGACTACCGCAGCCAGATGGTCGAGATGCACATCTCCGAGATCGGCTTCTGCAGCGGCCACAGCGCATCCGGCGTGTACGTGAACGCCCGCGCGGAGACGACCGTGCCCGGGCTCTACGCGGCCGGCGACATGGCGGCTGTCCCGCACAACTACATGCTCGGCGCATTCACGTACGGCTGGTTTGCCGGGCAGAACGCGGCCGACTACGTGGCCGGCCGCGAGCACGCGCCGGTGGACGACGAACAGGTCGCCGCCGAACGCACGCGCGTGCTTGCGCCGCTGCTGCGCGAGCGCGGCCTGGCGCCGGCCCAGGTCGAATACAAGCTGCGCCGCATGGTGAACGACTATCTGCAACCGCCGAAGGTGACGCGCAAGATGGAAATCGGGCTTCAACGTTTTGACGCCATTACTGAGGATATCGAAGAGATCAAGGCGAACCACCCACACGAACTGATGCGCGCCGCCGAGGTGTGCGCAATCCGTGACTGCGCGGAAATGGCCGCGCGCGCGTCGCTGTTCCGCACCGAAAGCCGCTGGGGCCTGTACCACCACCGCGTCGACTTCCCGCATCGCAACGACGCCGAATGGTTTTGCCACACCTGGCTGCACAAGGACGCCGCGGGCGCGATGCGCAGCGAGAAGCGGCCGGTCGAACCGTACGTCGTGCCGCTTGCCGACGACGAGCGCGGCGCCTACACGAATCTGCGCATCCGCGAACCGGCCGCGCTCGCGGCCGCCCTTTGAGGAACCAGCCATGCCCCATACCCCGCACGACATCTTCCAGCGCAGCAGCGCACCCGTGACGATCGACGAGAACCTGTGCATCGCCGACAAGGGCTGCACCGTCTGCGTCGACGTGTGCCCGCTCGACCTGCTCGCGATCGACGTGACCAAGGGCAAGGCCTATATGCAGTTCGACGAATGCTGGTACTGCATGCCATGCGAACGCGACTGCCCGACCGGCGCGGTCAAGGTCGACATCCCTTACCTGCTGCGCTGACCCTGTCCCCCAACGCTCTCTCCCGTCGCCCATGACCGACTCCTCCTTCGCTGCCGCGCCGGCCCGCGCGCACGCTTCCGACGAAGCCGCACTCGCCGCCCGCCTCGCGTCGCCCGATGCCGCCGTGCGCCGCGTCGCACTGTTCGAACTCGCCGATCTCGAGGACCCCGGGTTCGTGCCCGCTTTCATCGCCGCGCTGCGCGCCGATCCGTCGCCCGACGTGCGCGCCGAAGCCGCCCGCGTGCTCGGTGCGTGGGAACAGCCCGACGTCGTCGACGCACTGTGCGGTGCGTTGCTCGATCCGGACGACGACGTGCGCGCCGCCGCGGCGCAAAGCCTGTCCGAACTGAAGAACTCGGCATCGGGTGCCGTGCTGTGTCGATGGGCAGCCCGGCCCGAGCCGTTCGTGCGCCGAGCCGTACTGCGTGGATTGCGCGAGTTGCGCGACCCCGGCGCATTCGCGCCCGCGCTGCACGCGCTCGACGCGGAACACGCCGCGGTGCGCGCCGAAGCCGTGGCGGTGCTCGGCTGGCTCAAGGATCCGCGTGCGCTGCCGCCGCTCGCGGGCATCGCAACCACCGATACCGCAGCGGACGTGCGACGTATCGCGGTCGGCGCGATCGGTTTCGCGGCGCCCGACGATGCGTCCACCATCCACGCACTGTTCGTCGCACTACGCGACCACGAATGGCAGGTGCGCGAGGAAGCGGCCACGACGCTCGGCAAGCTGCGCGTTGCGACCGCACGCGAACCGCTCGTCGCCGCGCTCGACGACGACTACTGGCAAGTGCGCCTTCGTGCCGCACGTGCGCTCGGGCAACTGCGCGATGCGGCCGCGGCGCCGGCCGTCACCGCGCTGCTCTCGCATGCGATCAGCAACCTGCGCAAGGAAGCCGCGCTTGCGCTCGGCGAATTGCGCGACCGCGCGACGTTGCCCGCGCTGACCCGCGCGCTGGAGGACCACGATCCGGACGTACGCAAGGCCGTGCGGATCGCGATCCGGCAAATCGACGCGTCATCGCCATGATCGCCCCGACCGAAATCGCGCTCGATCACCCTGCGCGCACGTTGACGCTTCGCTGGCCGGACGGTCACACGCAACGCATCGGCTATGCGCAGCTGCGCGTTGATTGCCCGTGTGCGGAATGCCGAAGGATCCGGCGCGACGGCGGTCGTGTCGATGTACGACCCGATGTGATGCTGAACGACGTCGAGGCAGCCGGCTACGGTATCCGCGCGGTATTCGGCGACGGTCATGCGCGCGGCATCTATCCGTGGCCATATCTGGCGGAGATGACGGCGCAACCGTGACGTGGCGCCCGCAGGTGTGCGGACCACATGGCAGGCGTGCGGAAACGCTGCGATACTGACGCCCACGATCGTCTCCACCCACCGTGGGAGCCAGAACATGCAGACCGCAGTCGGATTCATCGGCCTTGGCGTGATGGGCACGCCGATGGCGCTCAATCTTGCACGGGCCGGTACGCCGCTCATCGTGTGGAGCCGGTCGCACGGCAGCGACGATGCGCTGCGCGACGCCGGCGCGCGCGTGGCCGACCATGCAGACGACGTGTTCGCGGCCTGCCGCACCGTCATCCTGATGCTCGCGAACGACGCGGCGACCGATGCCGTCCTCGGACGCGGCACGACCGATTTCAGCCGCCGCGTCGCCGGACATACGATCGTCAACATGGGCACGCATCCGCCCGAATACTCGCGCGCGCTGGCCGACGAAATCGCCGCCGCGTCGGGCCGTTACGTCGAGGCGCCCGTGTCGGGGTCGCGCAAGCCGGCCGAAGCCGGTCAACTCGTCGTGATGCTCGCCGGCGCGCCGGACGACGTCGACGCCGTCCGTTCGCTCGTGAAGCCACTGTGCCGCGACAGCTTCGTGTGCGGCGACGTACCGTCGGCGCTGACGATGAAGCTCGCCGTGAACCTGTTCCTGATCACGATGGTCACCGGCCTGACCGAAGCCACGCATTTCGCGCAACGCCACGGCATCGATCTCGCCCGCTTCGCCGACGTGCTGAACGCAGGCCCGATGGCGAGCGACGTGTCACGCGTGAAGCTCGGCAAACTCGTCGCGGCGGATTTCTCGGTGCAGGCCGCGATCACCGACGTGCTGAAGAATGCCCGCCTCGTTGCCGAATCCGCGCGCGGCATCGGCATCGCGTCGCCCCTGCTCGACATCTGCCATGCGCTGTACGGCGAGACCGAGCGAGCCGGACATGGCGCTGACGACATGGTCGCGGTGATCCGCGCGATCGAGCAGCGCACCGACCACGCACAATGAAACGTCGCCGGCCGCCCCACCCACCCGAACGCACCCGCGCGTAGCACCACATGTCCGACTCATCTCGCTCCCCGACCCGCATCCCCGCTTCCGTCCGCCCGGTTCCCGCCGTGATCGGCATCGTGCTGCGGGAGCGCGACGTACTGCTGGTACGTCGCGCCAATCCGCCCGATGCGGGCTGCTGGGGCTTTCCCGGCGGCAAGATCGAAGTGGGGGAATCGATTGCGAACGCGGTCGTGCGCGAGATCGCCGAAGAGACGACCATGGACGTCGAGGCGCTCGACGCCTTTACCGCGCTGGATGCGTTCGATTACGATGCTGGCGGCGACGTACGTCAGCATTTCGTCATGGTCGCGGTGCTGTGCCGATGGTTGCGCGGCACGCCTGCTGCCGGCGACGATGCGCTCGATGCGCGCTGGTTCGATCTCGCCGAACTCGACCGCGATGACTTGCCGATGAGCGCGGGAGTTCGTGATGTCGCGCGACGCGCGATCGAGCATGCTGCGGTCCCTGGTCACGCGCAGCGTCCGGCCAATACTTGAAAACCTGAAACACCGCCGTCTTTCTCGCAGCCTTTGCGAGCGGCCCGATCGGGGCCATGACGGTGCCGGCTACCCGCCGACGAACTGCCAATTACAAATCAAAGACGGGCCAACCCATGATCAGAATTCGCAAATCCACCCCGGCCGACGGCGCACGCGTGCTGGATATCTGGCGCAACGCGGTCGACGCCACGCACCCCTTCCTCAGCGACGACGACCGACGTGCGATCGAATCCGAAGTCGTCGCGTTCCTGCCCGGTGCGCCGCTCGATCTCGCCGTCGACGATTCCGACCGCGCGATCGGCTTCATGCTGCTCGACGGCAGTCACATGGAAGCGCTGTTCGTCGATCCCGCTCACCATGGCGCGGGTGTCGGGCGCCTGCTCGTGGAAGATGCGCTCAAGCGTCACCCCGACCTGTCGACCGACGTCAACGAGCAGAACGAAGCGGCGGCAGGATTCTATGAACGGCTCGGCTTCGAGCGCACCGGGCGATCGGCGCTCGATGGGCAGGGGCGCGCCTATCCGTTGATTCACCTGCGCAATCGCGCGAAACCGTCGTCCTCGCCGCAGCACGCATGATCGTGGCCCGCGCGGGATAGCACGCCGCCCTTCACGTCGTGCGCTCCGGGCGGTCGGGTTCATCGATCGGTTCGGCACGCTCCGCACGGATGAGCGTTTCCCGGGCTGAACGAGCCTGTCGCGGGCCTGGAGATGCTAACCTCTCGGCCACTCTAACGACACCGCGTGAAGCCACAGGATTCGACCATGCAAACCGTTGCGGTACTGGACTTCGAAACAACCGGACTTTCGCCGAATATGGGCGACCGTGCGACCGAAATCGCCGTCATCCTGCTCCGGGACGGTGAAATCGTCGACCGTTTCCAGAGCCTGATGAATGCAGGCAGACGCATTCCGTCCGATGTCGTCGCGCTGACCGGCATCACGAACGAGATGATCGCAGCGGCGCCGCCGGCGTCGAAGGTCATGAAGGAAGCCGCGGCGTTCGTCGGCAAGCATGCGGTCGTGGCCCACAACGCCGGTTTCGACAAACGGTTCTGGCAGTCGGAACTCGGGCTGCTTGGCGAGTCGGCCGAGCATGCGTTTGCTTGCACGATGCTCGTGGCGAGACGCATCTACCCGGATGCCACGAGTCACCGCCTGTCGAGCCTGGTCGATATGCTGCGGCTGCCGAAATCGGGCCGTGCGCACCGGGCGATGGTCGATGCCGAGATGGCCGGGCACCTGTGGTGCCGGCTGCAGCACGACATTGCGCGGACTTACGGGCTGAATCGCATCGATCACGCGCTCATGGCGCGTGTACAGGCCACGGCGAAGGCGAAAGTGCCGACTTACCTGCGTTCGCTCGTGGGCGCACACGCGTGAGCATCCGGGTCGCGATGCTTCCGACTCGCGCAATCCACTGATGAAAAACGGCTTGGCAATCTGCCAAGCCGTTTTCTTGTCGCAACACTCTTCCGGTCGATTCCGAATACAAGGCAACGGCAGGACAGCCATTTTGTGGCCGCCCACGATCGTGTCATGCAAGGGCCCTCCTTGCACATGATGATGCAGATGAACCGGCTCACGTCGCCCTGACGCACCTGCGCGCACTTGCAGCGCGACATGACGAGCAGGTTGTGCGCCCGCCCGATTTCTCCAACCAGTGGCGGAATTTGGGCTCGTCACTGCATCCCGAAGAATCTGACGCGTGTACCACCGGTTCTGCGCCGAACATGTCAGGCGCCTGTCCTTATGACATTCCCGGGCTGCATTGCTTGTTTGCCGGCCGCTGGCACCAGCTCGCTCAACCGGGACAGGAAGAGCTTGAGGATTGGCGAGGCGTTGGAGCGGCTGTGACCGACAACGAGGTCGATTGTCGGCGCATCTCCCGCCAGGGGGCGGCTCACCACGGACCACGGCAGCAGGTTCTCGACGTAATCGGGAATCAACGTCAGCCCGCGCGTCGACGCCACGAGCGACATCACCATCGCCGGGTTGTCCACGCCCTGGGTGGGCGTAAGCGTCACACCTTCGCGCTGCAGGTACGTGTCCACCACAGAACGCAGCACGCGTGCCTTGTTGGCCATGGCCACGAAGGGCTGTCCCACGAGTTGCTGCGGTCGGATGCGCTCTTGCGACGCCAACGCATGATCGCTCGGCATCAGCACGACCAGCGGCTCTTGCCCAACCGTCGTGTAATCCAGATCGAAGCCCGGCTCGGCGCGCAGGAAGGCCAGGTCCAGCCGGCCACGCGCCAATGCATCCGCCAGGTCCGGTGAGTAATCGCTGGAGACCGTCACATCGATGTTCGGCAACTCGTCGCGTAGCAAGTTCAGCGCCTTCGGCAGCCAGGTCATCTCCTGCCCGGTCAGGAATCCCAGTGCAAAACGCTGCTTGCTCGGCTGCGCCGCCCGGCGCGCGGCCTCGATCGCCGCATCAACCTGGCTCAGGGCCAGCCGCGCGTGATCGATGAAGGCTTTCCCCGCCGGCGTCAGTTCGACGCCGCGCGTGCTGCGGCTCAGCAGATCCACGCCGACCTGATCTTCCAGGTCGCGGATCTGCCGGCTCAGCGAAGGCTGGGAGGTGTGCAGCCGACGCTCGGCAGCCACCGTCAGGCTGCCCGCCTCCGCCACGGCGATGAAGTAGCGCAGATGTCTCAGCTCCATGCTTTCTCCCATGCTTTTCAAGCATCCCCACCCGCTTACAAAGTCTTTTTGTTTGCGAGTGGAAGCCCCTAAATTCTCAACCATGGCGCCGGGAAAAGCAGCTTCCGAACCCCGGCAATCCATCGCCCATACGTCAACCGTCATACCTCAAGGAGCATATCATGACCTCCAACCCCGTCATTCTCGTCACCGGCGCGCTGACCGGCATCGGTCGCGCCACCGCCCTGGCGTTTGCAGGCAGCGGCGCCCGTCTCGTCATCTCCGGCCGCCGGCCGGCGGAAGGCAAGGCGCTCGAGTCCGAACTCCGTCAGCTGGGCGCCGAGGCCCACTTCATCCAGGCCGATGTCCGGCACGACCAGGAGGTCCAGGATCTGGTGGACCAGACCGTGGCGCACTTCGGCCGCCTGGACGTGGCCGTCAACAACGCCGGCACCGAAGGCCAGCCCGGTCTGATCGTGAACCAGACCGCCGACAGCTACGCCGCCACCTTCGACACCAACGTGCTCGGCACGCTGCTGAGCATGAAGCACGAACTGCGCGTGATGACTGCCCAGGGCAGCGGCAGCATCATCAACATCTCCTCGACTTACGGGCATGAAGGTGCGGCCTACGCGTCGGTGTACGCCGGCAGCAAGCATGCCGTCGAGGGCATGACCAAGTCCGCAGCGCTGGAAGTGGCGGCCGCAGGCGTTCGCGTCAACGCCGTGGCTCCCGGCCCGACCGACACCGGCATGCTGGACCGCTTCACCGGCACGCCGGAGAACAAGGCCGCGCTCGCTTCGGGCGTGCCGCTGGGCCGCGTCGGCAAGCCGGCCGAGATTGCAGCGGCCGTGCGCTTCCTGGCTTCGGACGCTGCAGCGTTCGTAACCGGCCAGATCGTCACCGTCGACGGCGGCAAGACCGCCGGCTGATCCGAGCCGCGCCGAGCCGGCGCGGCCCTCCCTGTCGCCCGGGCAACGCCCGGCTTTGCACCGGAGCCGGGCAGCGCCTTGCCCGCTCAAGGATCCGTCAGCCTCATCCGGAATACGACCATGAACGCCTTCACCCATCACACCGCCCCGACCCGGTACGTCGAGGCCAATGGCATCCGCTTCGCCTATCGCCGGTTCGGTAAGTCAAGCGGCGTGCCAATCGTTTTCAACCAGCACTACACCGGAACGATGGACTATTGGGACCCGGCCGTGACCGACGGCCTGGCAGAGACGCGCGAGGTGATCCTGTTCAACAACGCCGGCGTGTCCAGCTCGTCCGGCGAGACGCCTGCCAGCTTCCCGGAAATGGGTGCCAACGCAATCGCCTTCATCCGCGCGCTCGGCCTCCACCAGGTCGATGTGCTGGGCATCTCGATTGGCGGCTTTGTCGCGCAGGAGATCGCACTTCAAGGCGGAGATCTCGTGCGCAAGCTCATCCTCGTCGGCACCGGCCATCGTGGCAACGACATGACGGCCAGCCGCTCGGCCGAGATCTTCGCGGGCCGCTACGAGCCGCCTGAACACCTCTGGCTGTCGGTGCACTTCGCTCCGTCCGACGCGAGCCAGAAAGCCGGCATCGCCTTCCTTCAACGCAAGTGGCACCGCAAGGATCGCGACCCGGAAGCGAGCGCGCAAACCGTCGCCGCCCAAGGCGCCGCCATCGGCAAGTGGATCGCGCCGGACGAGAATGCGCTGGCCTACCTGAAGTCGATCCGGCAGCCCACGCTGATCGTCCAGGGCAGCAACGACGCGATCATCCCGACGGCGCACTCCGTCACGCTGCAGCAGCACCTGCCGAACGCCCAGCTGGTGATCTATCCGGACGCCGGCCACGGCTCGATCTATCAGTACCCGGAGCGCTTCGTCGCGCACGCCATTCAGTTCCTGAACGAAGGCCCGGCCGGCATGGCCAGCGCTTGAGCGACCTCGCAACCTCTTTGGAGATGGACGTCATGAACTCACTCACAGGCAAGACCGCGCTCGTCACCGGTGCTTCGCGCGGCATCGGCCGGGCCACCGCGTTGACACTGGCCGCGGCCGGCGCGCAGGTCCTGGTTCACTACGGCAGCGGCGAAACGGAGGCGACGGCCGTGGTCGACGAGATCCGCCGCGCCGGCGGCAAAGCCGAGACAATCGCAACCGACCTGCGTTCGCCGGACGGTCCCCACAAGCTCGCCGAGCGTGTTCGCACCATCATCGGCGGACGGCTGGATGTTCTGGTGGCCAATGCCGGCATCGCCAGGGCCGCGTCGATCGAGGAGACGACGGTCGACGACTTCGACGCGCTCTTCGCCGTCAACGTGCGTGCACCTTTTTTCCTCGTGCAGCAACTACTGCCCGCTCTGTGCAAAGGAAGCAGCATCGTCCTGCTGTCCTCGCTGGCGGCACGCGCCTCGGTCGGCACGCTCTCTGCCTACTCGGCCACCAAGGGGGCGGTCGATACGCTGGTGAAGCACTGGGCCGCGGCGCTCGGCCCGCGTGGCATCCGCGTCAACGCAGTGGCGCCGGGCGTGGTGGAGACCGAGATGTCGAGCTTCACCAAGACGGACGCCGGCCGCGAGGCAACCCTCGGCATGCAGGCGTTGCAACGCCTGGCCCAACCCGAAGACATCGCCAGCGTCGTCGCGTTCCTGGCCTCGGACCAGTCGCGCTGGATCACCGGTGACACGTTGCGCGTGGATGGCGGCTCCAAGCTCTGAGCCCCCGCCCATTCAATCTCTCAAGGAAATTCAAATGAAGCTCTATCACTCCACCTCGTCGCCCAATTCGCGCCGCGTGCGCATCCTGCTCGCCGAGAAGGGTCTCACTCCCACCCTGATCCCCGTCGACCTCGGCACGGGCGAACAGCACGGCGACGCCTACCGCGCCATCAATCCTCGCCGCGTCGTGCCCACGCTGGTGCTGGACGACGGGACGACCATCGGCGAAGTGCCCGTCATCAGCCGCTACCTCGATGATGTGTACCCGACGCCGTCGCTCTTCGGCACGACGCCCGCGGAGCAGGCCGTGGTCTCGATGTGGGATCGCCGCATCGAGCAGGAAGGCTTTGCGTCAGTGATGGAAGCGATTCGGAACAAGGCGCCCGGCCTGAAAGGCCGGGCGATCGCGGGACCGCACGACTACGAGCAGATCCCTGCACTGGTCGAGCGCAGCACGCGGCGCGTGAAGAATCTGTTCGCTGACGTGAACGCGCGGCTGGCCGAGTCGCCCTTCGCCGCTGGCGAGAACTTCTCGGTAGCGGACATCACGCTGCTCGTCACGGTGGATTTCGCCGCGAAGGCGATCGACTTGTCGATTCCGGAAGAATTCCACGCCCTGCGACGCTGGTATGACGCCGTCTCGCTTCGCGGCAGTGCAGCCGCTTGAACACGGTCCGTTTCGCATATTGCGAAGCGTACACCGTGTCCTATTTTTGACGGCATTACCGTCGGTTTTACCGTCACGGATCGGGAGACCTGTGGATAATGCTCGGACCTTCCGCTGGGGCTTCTATGCTGTTTTAGGTACGGTGAAGATCACGTCGTGTGCGATGAATCTTGTGTCCACTATGGTCAGCAAGCCTCCCCGATGCTGCGGAAGACCACTGGTTGGTTGTCGCTCGCTCTTTGACAGCTCGCGCGCTGCATCTGGCCGTGCGCGTGGCCCCGCTTTGCCTAGCATTGCACATTCTGCTTGCATTTAGAACGTTGTCGACCGTGATGGATGCGGGTAAGCCTCGCATCTCCTTGAGCCGCTCAAGCACTTGCTGCACGCGTAGGCCCGGCAATGAAGTATCGACCTCGATGGCCAGGCACTCGCGCGTGTAGTCGTCGACCACGTTCAAGCATCGAAACCGCCGACCATAGGCTAGCCCGTCAGAAACGAAGTCCATCGACCAACTCTGATTCGGGCCTGTTGGTAACGGCAGCGGCATGCGCTCGACAGCTGCAATACGCTTGCGTCGCCGCTTGCGCACGCTCAGTCCCGCCTTACTGTACAGGCGCCAGATTCGCTTGTGGTTGGCGAAGCAGCCCTCACGCTGCAACAGCACGTGAATCCGGCGATAGCCGTATCGGCGCTTCTGCGCCGCGATGGCCATCATCCGGCCAGTCAGCGTTTCGTCGTCAACCCGGCGACGTGATTCGTAGCAGAACAGCGAGCGCGAAATCCCTACCAGCCCGCAGGCCCGGGTAACACCCATGGCACGTTCGGTCATCAATATCCGGACCGCTTCGCGCTTGGCCTGCGGGCTTGCTACTTTCGAGCCAGTAGGTCCTTCAACGCGGCGTTGTCGAGCATCGATTCGGCCAACAGGCGCTTGAGCTTGTTGTTCTCCTGCTCCAGTTCCTTCAGGCGCTGCGCTTCGGAGACTGTCATCCCGCCGAACTTCGCTTTCCAGTTGTAGTAGGTCGCTTCCGAGATGCCGTACTTGCGGCACAGCTCCGCCGGCTTCAGGCCAGCCCCGGCTTCCTTCAAGATGCCGATGATTTGCTCTTCGGTGAATCGCTTTTTCATTGCCGTTCCTCTCCGGAACGGACTCTACACCGTCACCGTACTAAATGCGGGGAGCAGGTCAGGTCGAGCGCCGCACCCGCCTTGGTCTCGCCCCGCATGAAATATGCAAGGTAGATGATCCGCAACAAGCAGCACACCTGATCCAAATCGCCGCGTCCAGCTCGCACCGTCGCCAAGGCGAGGTGATTTTCCAGCGAGAGCGATCGCACCTTGTCGGTGGATAGCGGCAACAACATTTCTTTCGTCCGT
This sequence comes from Burkholderia sp. 4NA327C6, assembly GCF_005502655.1. Classification (NCBI taxonomy): domain Bacteria; kingdom Pseudomonadati; phylum Pseudomonadota; class Betaproteobacteria; order Burkholderiales; family Burkholderiaceae; genus Burkholderia; species Burkholderia sp. 4NA327C6. The sequence goes on from NZ_SCNZ01000003.1 coordinate 236,928, forward strand.
GCCAGTCGGGCACTGCGGGACGAGGTTCGCTTTTTCATCGATCGACAAATCTTCCTTTTCGCGCCCAGCCCGACATTGCCGAGCAGCACGCGGGCACCTTACGCCGAATCACCTGCGATATGCAACGGCCCGTCGCGATCGACCGTTTCGCGGCACCACCGACCACCCACTCATTTCCGTTGACGTCGTACCGACGCGGCCGAATTAGTTTCTCAAAGGCTTCGCCGGCAGTGTGTCAATTCGACTCATAGTGATTTGTATTCGCCTTGGCCACAAAATGCTTGCTCACGAGCGAAACCGTGCCTCGGTGTATTGCGCGCATCATCGATGACCCAAGTCACTATGCACGCCATCTGGATCATGCATAGCCTTATTGCTGGATGGTCGCGCTCTTCAACAAGCCGCCAACAAACTGCGCACTCGCCTTTTCCAGCGCGAGCGCTTGAAGTTGCTGACGGATCGTCGCCTGCGCCTGATTGAACGCCGGCACTTGCGTCAACCGCTTTGCGTCGAGCTTCACGATCGCGCGTGCGCCATCGACCGGAACGGACTCGGGTGTAACGGCGCCGGCAGGCAGCCTTTCAAGCGCCTGCGCGATCGCCACCGGCAGACCCGACGTCTTGCCCTCCGTCGCTGGTGTCTTGAAGCTCACCCACGGCAGTTCCCCGCCCGCATCCCGGCTCGGTGCAAGGCTGTATTGACGTGCAAGCCCTTCAAATGACTTGCCGGCCTTCAATTCGCTCAGCACGGTCGCGGCTGTCACAGCATCCCTGACGACAATCAAACGCGGCTTGTACTCATCCTTGCCCAGCGACGCAACGATCTCGTCGTAACGTGCCTTAACCTGCGCATCCGTTACCGGTTCCGGCTTCACATTGTCCTTTAGATACAGCTGCGTCTCGGCATTCGCCTTTGCGACCTGCATCGCCGCCAGGACCTCCGGCTTGTTGCCGTAGTTCGCTTTCTCTGCAGCCTGCTGGATCAGCACGCGCGTAATCAGTTGGTTCTTGATCGCCAGACGTACCTGCGGGGTGTCCGGTTGCCGCGACGCGCGCAGCACTGCGTCCACTTCCGCCTGGGTAATCGCTGTGCCGTTGACTGTCGCAACAGAACCCGCTGCTTGAGACGCGGCGGACGTCTGTGCAAAAGCCGAGTTAGTCAGTGCCGCGGTAAGGACAAGTGCTGACAGCGTGCAGCTCAGTTTCGTTTTCGTCATCGTTTCGAGTTTCCAGTAAGTGAGTGCACCAACACGTGCTGCGCAAATGGACGCCCACGGGTAGCCGGTACGCCCGTCAGTAGTTCCAGTTCACCGTCGCCAACACCAACGTTGCCTTCGGTCCGAGTGCGGCCGGCTGTGTCAGCGCACGCCCGACCAAGACCTCACCGGACAGGAACTGCTTGTGCCACTGCCATTGCGCGCGCAATCCGGCACCCGCGCCGGCGAGCGTCGGGAAGCCCGGTATCGCGACAAGACTCGCCTTGCCTGCGTCGACAAAAACATACGGCTCGATTCGACCGTCTTTCCACGCCGGCGCGTTGACCCACGCCAGTTCGTTGCGCGAGTAGAAGCCACGATCACCGGCAATCTCGCCTGAGCGAAAACCGCGCACGGTATCCATCCCGCCCAGGTACAGCTGCTCGGATCCGAACAGCGCCATGTTCGTATATTGCCCGCCGAGCACACCCCGATACGCGAGCAGCGCGTTCCCGATCTTCGGCAGCGGCAGCGTGAACGCGGCGGTCGCGTCCACCTTCGTGAACTGGCTGTGCGCTTCATCGCGCGTGATGCCGTGCGGATCGTGATTCGCGCCGAACCACGGCAAGCCCTGAGACAGCCCGCCGTTGATCGTGAAATTTCCCTGCGCGTCGTTCATCACGAACTTGTGCAGCCAGTTTCCGGCCAACCGCAGCACCGCGACCCGCTGCGGATCCAGGTCGATACCGTTGACCTCTCGGTCCGTGCGGCGCCAGGACACCGTCGCGTCGACGCTGGTGATGTCGCTCACGCTGCGGCTCAGCAGATAATTCCAGCCGAAGATGTGCGATAGCGTGCGGCCGTATTCGAGCGCGGTCGTGCCGATCACCTGCTGGTATTCCGAATCGGAAATCGTATAGCTGAACGTGTGACGGCCGAACGGCACCGCGAACGAGCCGACGATCGCATTGCTGTCGAGGCTGTCCAGGAAATTGACGCTCAACGACTCCTGCAGGCCGAGCAGGTTGTCGGCCTCGATGCCGGCGCGATAGCGCGTCACGCCCGTGGCCGAGCTACCGTAGTTGTCGACGCCCAACGTGTAATACAGACGATCGCCCGGCTTGTTGCCGATGTCGACGATCGATTCGCCGGGATTCTGGCCCGGCAGGATCTGCACCGTCGCCTGGTTGCGGCGCAAGCGGTTGATCTGCGCGACACCCTGATCGATATCCGACAGGCGCAACGGATCGCCGGTCGCCGTCGGAAACGCATTCTCATAGCCGGCGTCCGTGAACCAACCGCCGCCCGTAGACGATTCTCCTGCCTTGAGTCGATGGATCGGCTTGCCGTTGATTGTGAACGCTTCGATCACGCCGACCTGAATCGTGATCTTCAGCGTGCCGGTGGCAAGATTCTGCGGACCGAGCAGCGCGCGCGTCGTGACGAAGCCGCGTTCGACAAATACGTCCGTGATTCTCTTCAGCAGCACGTTGATGCGATGCGAACCGAGGTCCTGACCGACGAAAGGTGTGACGACCGCCTCGAGCCTTTTGTCGGAAACGCCGCGCGGCGGGTCGAACGAACTGCCGTCGGGCGCCTGCAACGTGATCTGCTTCACGGCGAAGGTCGGACCGGATTCGGCGATCCCATTGACGGGCGTGTCCGGCGAAATGTCTAGCGTCGTCTCCGACGTCGGTGCGACCGTGATCGAGGCCGGCGGCTGTTCGAGCTGTCGCTGGCGCGCCTGCTCGCGCTGCTGCTCGATGATCAGTTGCGCCGGATCCTGCACAGGACGGCCGGCCGGGGGCGGAGTCTGCGCGTGCGCAGGCACATGGAGTGCAGCAAGGCTCGCGACCAGCAGCGGCAGCTTGAGTCGGGGGAATGCGCGTCGTTTCATCGTTGTTGTGCGTGCAGGTGCCCGAGCGTTGATGCTGCTGTGCCAATGATGTCGCTCTTCGCTGCGGCCAGGGTGACCACGAAAGCGAGGAACACGACGACAGCGACCCCGGGTCGATTTTTTGTTTGATAGTTCATCCGTTAACGCCACCACCACGTCGTCAGGCCCAAATGCTGATCGATCTGGACGGGCGTGCGCGACGGGGCGCGTACCGTCGTGATGCCGCCGGCTGCCGTGACGCCCTTCCCGCCGCTGAACGAACCGCCATCGATCACGCCATCGCCGGTCAGCTTCACGCTGCCATTCGCGGTGAAACCGCCGCCGATGTCCATCGCGATGATCTGTGCCCACGTGCTGCCGAAGAACGCCTTGAAACCGCGGTGCTGGTTGATTGCCGAGTAGCCGGTCACGCCTTGCGCGTATGTGATCGGTGCGTCGACCTTGATGTCGCCTGTCGCGAAGACGTTGCCGCCGACGTTGCGAGCGGTCGTGCCAGCCTTGATGCCGATGTTGCCGCCTGCCTGGACCGTGCCGCCGTACGGCGTGACATTGCTCGATGCGTCGGCGTGGCAGAAGATCCAGCAGCTTCGTGTATAGCTCGCCTGGCCCGTGAAAACCGCCGCGTTGGTGAAGGCGTTCTGCGCGGTGATGTTGACGTCACTCTCGTTGGATTGAACGATCCCGCCGGAATTCGTGAAGTTGCGGCCCGTGATCGTTACCGGGCCGTGAACGGCGGCGATATAGGCGAGCTGGTCGGGGTTGCCGACCGTGCCATAGTCGACGTTGAAGCCGCTCGTCGTATGCGTGAAGAATAGGAAGCTACCGCCGCGGTCGGAATAGGCGGTGGGCTGGCCACCGTTCGTACCGCCGGTATGGTCGATGATGTTCTGCACGTCGCCGGCTGCGGTAAGGCTCACCGCGTCATTCGACAGGATGCGGGCGTTGTCGTTGATGATGTTGCCGCCGGCCGTCAGCTTCGTCTGGCCGTTGGCGGCAAACATGATCCCGAGGTTGTTCGCGCTCGATCGGTTCGTGATATCGCCTGCCGCGGTGAGGACCACGTCGCCGCCGGTCGTCGTGCCATCGCTCACCGTCGTACCCGCTTGAATGAGGCTGCCCGTGTTGGTGATCGAGCCGCTACTTGCCAGGTTGACCGTGTTGCCCGCACTCAGGGTCGTCTGGCCAGTCGTGTCGTCAGACAGCGCGATGTTTCCGGCCTGAACATTTACGTTGTTCGCGGCCGTCACCTGCGCGCCCTGCAGCGACACCGTACCGGCGGTCGTGAGTGCGACGTCGCGCTCGGCCTTCAGAGAACCGTCAGCGATCGCGATGTCGCCGTTTGCCGTGACAACGACGTCGCCGGCGTTCGCGTAGAGTTTGCCCAGGCTATGTACGCCCGCGCCTTGGTCGGTGACGATCAATTGCACGCGGCCGGCAGTCAGCCCGCCCGCCGCCGTGATGTCGACTGCTACGGCGTTGCTTTTTGTGCCCGGTGAAGCCGTACCAATCAACCAGTCGTGGCCGTTGTCGGACGGGGAGAAAGTCGTATCGTAGGTCACGGTGCTGTCGCCGACGATCGCACGGATGCCGCTCGTTGAACTGGTGAAATCGTTCGTGACCTGGCCGTTGATGTTCAACTGCTTCGCGATCAGGTCAAGGTTGACCAGCGTGCCGGACAGGCCGCCGGGACCGATCGTGATAGCGCCGCGGTCCGTCGTGAGCACGACGTTGCGTTGCAGGACGCCGGGGGCCAGCGTGATGTCGTTGAAACTCACCTGCCCCGTCGACAGCACGACATGACCGGAGTTCGTGAAGCTGCCGCCGTCGACCGTTATGCCGTTCGGATTCGCCAAGATGACGTTCGCGCGCGGACCGAGCACATTGATGTTGCCCTGGATCAGCGACGGATTCGTGCTCGTGACTTGGTTGACGATCGTGCGCGCGTTCACCCCGACGTTGTTCAGGTCGGCACCAGCTTTCGACACATTGAACGACGAATAGGTGTTGTTCGAGACGCCACCAATCCCAGGCGCAATGTTCACCGCCTGACGGCCGTTCCCGGCTGGCGAAACCGTGGTCGCTGTACCACCGTCCGGAACGATACCGCTCGCGAGCACACAGGCCGGAAACGCTGCTGCCAATGCCAATACGATCAGCCTGAGACGCATGGCGTTCAACCTTCCTTAACGAAATCCGGACGCGGCACGTTCGGCATGTTGTCGTAGGCCTTCAGAATCGTCTGAAGCGGCGTCAATTCTTCCCCGCGGTTCCAGTAGACGATCTTGAGCCACGTTGCGCCACGAATGAATTGTCCGTTGCCGAACCACTTCGATTCGAGGTTGGCCTTCAACATACGTCGGCCCGCATCGAATAGCGCTTCGGACGTGTAGCCGTTGGCATGCGTGATCTCCGGGCGGCAACCATAGAGACACAGCGCATACGCGTACTCCCGTGGCTTGAGCGTTTTCGAGAGGGAAGGAGGTGTGTCGTTCACCCAGTGCTCGTACATCTGGATACCATTCTCGAAGCCTTCCATGCCATCGGGCGTCGCGTCGTCGCCGGTCTGGTAAGCAAACGCCATGTAGTCATCCAAGCCGTCCCGGATGATCTCGTTCATCGGCCACGGACGCTTTTCATAGCGCCACGCGGCTTCCTCGAAAATTCTTGCGCTTTCCCACTCGGCGCTGTCCCAGCCTGTATCCATCCAGTCGGCGATCGCCTTCGCCCAGCGGAGATCCCTTCGATACAGATCCTGACTAGCGCCAAACTTCTCATCGCGATTTAGGGCCTTTTCAATCCAGCTTATGCAGCGCGGCACCACGGGTGCCACTTCGTTATGAAGGCCAACAAGCCACCCACTAATCACCACTTCGAGTTCGCTACGAGCGAAATTGCCCATAGGAAGTGACTCGTCGTACTTCGTCCCCAACAGGAAGCTGAGCATCCCGTCGGTAAAGCCATTCCTTCTAGTAACAATCGGATCGAAAACCACAATCCACTCCTAACAAGGGTTCCCGCCACAAAATCGAATGTGGACGGAATTATTAAGGCCACCGCTCCCGACGGTATTCGTAGTGAAATTCCCGGCGCGAAGGTTAGTCAATGCCTGATTTTTGACTGAATCCGAAAGGCCGGATCCGAATATTGCGCTTTGCGCTTGCTGCAAAGCGCTTCCCAGAGCGTTCGAGCCCGGCTCGAACGTCGTGGAAGGATCGAGTTTCCCCGTCGCGGTTCGATACTTACTGTCCCACAACGTCACCTGTCCGGTCGCTTGGTTAACCGAGATGATGTCGTTGCCGTTCGTTCCAATCGCATCACCCCAGCGCACCACCGTCTCGTTCGGCAAGCCTGCCACCGTGTTCGCCAGATTAATCTCGCCTTGGTACCCCGTCCAGTGCGACCAGATCTGGTTCTCCGACGGCCCCTTCAGCATGTTCGGCGAGTAGTCCCAACCTGCAATCGGAGGCGGTAGGTTGGGGTTCAACTCGATGCCGTTGAATACTCTGCCGCCCGTCGACGTCGTAGTCGTTGCCGCAGCCTGCGCGGTTGTTTCAACTGCGTCCGAGCCGATACCGAACCACTTTGCCGCACCCTTGAGCGCACCAATGAGAGGTAAATCAATCGGCGCATTTTGCAGCCCGTCCAGCAGATTGCTTGCAATCTGACCATCGAACGAGCTCGCGTAAAGCGTCTGATACGGGTTGGAGATTGCTTTGAAGGCGGGCGCGTTCGGATCCCACGCGTAAGCCGTGCCGTTCACGAACTGGACGTTATTTCCGCCGGCGAGCGCGGCCGTGACGGCGGCCTTACAAGCCGGCGTTCCTGAACCGCCGGCGCACGCACTGGCGAGGTCCGCGTCACGTTGTTGTGAGCGAGCCAGCAATGCGTTCTTGGTATTGCACGCGTCCGAGTTCCCAGCGTTACAGGCCGCCACGGCCTTGTCGAGCTGCTGCTGCTCGGACAGTGCCATCGGGCTCGTGGGTCGGTGATTCAACCAATTGTTGAGCGTCTCGTTCTGCGCGGCCGTCATTGCGCCTTGCAGATTGAAACCGAGCGCATCGGCGAGGCTACCGCTCACCAGCGTTTCAACGGCGGCGAGCACCGCGGGCGGCATGTTGCCGTTTGGATCGATCACCGGGTTCAGTGCCGCGCTTGCAGCGCCGCCCACGGCTCCGCCCGCACATCCGGTGCCGAGCGCTGCCGAACTCGCGCACCCCAATGCCGCATGAGCGAGCACGTTGCCGACCGAACCAGACGGCAAGTAAGTGCCGATGGCGTTCGCGCCAACCGCCGCGAGATCGGTCAGTACGTTGTTCTGCAGCGCGGTCATGAAGCTGCCGCCCTGGATCGCCGTCGAGATCCCGGCGTTGACCACGCTCTGCTCGCCGATCTGCAACGCAGTGTTGCCAAGGTTCGCAAGCGTCACCGAAGCATCGGACGAGACCAAGTTCGCACCGAGCGAATTGAAATCGTTCAGCCCGAGCCCTTCATCGATGCCCTGTGTCAGGTAGGCGACTGCGACGGCCTTGCCCAGGTTCGCGAGACTGAACTGGCCGGTGTCGGCCTGGTTCATCAGCGAACTGAGCGCGGCGCCGAGAACCGGCGAGAACGCGATCGAGGCGGCAACGCTGATCACGGCCTGCACGATCATGATTGGGCCCATCCCGCCGTCGGAGATGACGTCGGTATGGATGTTGTTGCTGACGCTCGATTGCGTGAACTGCCCCCCGAGCTGGTTCTTCAGATTCGCCAGCATCGCCTGCGTTGCGTCGGCGTTCACGGTGCCGTCCGCGTTGAGCTGCTGCAACGCTCCGCCGATCTGATTGATCGCCTGGGCGTTCATGTCGTAGTTCGCGGCCGACATGAAGCCGCCTTGCTGTACCACCGTGCCGGTTGTTACCGCCACACCGGTATCGACATCGTTGTAGATGGTGCCGATGTTGGTCGAACGCTGTTCGTTCGTGAGGCTGGCCGTATTGACCGTCAGGTTCTGTGCCGAGATCGAACCCGTGTTGAGAATACTGTTCGCGAAATTCAGTGCGACGTTTGTCCCCGTGATCTCGCCATCTGCCTTCACCACCGCATAGTTCTGCGGCAGCAGCACCTCGGGCATCAGCGCCTGCACGGTCGGGCACGCGCCGTTGCCGATAGCGGTGCATCCCGGCTGCGGTACCGTCTCCTCGACGTACCAGAGCATCGGATGGTCGATCAACGCAAGCTGCGCCTGGCTCAGCTGGGTGCCGAGCGCGATGTTGTTCTGCTTCGCGTACTCGAGGGCCGCGCCATAAAGCGCTGCCTTGTCCTGATTCTCGATCGATGCTTGGCTCGTGCTATCGGTCGCGCTCGTCGTGTTGTAGAAGCTGCTCTTGCCGGTGGCTTGCAGCGCTGCCTGCTCGATCTGCTGGCTTTCCGTGTACGGGTCGTAATAGAACGGCGTGCTGCCCGGTTGCAAGTTCGCCGGCAACGCATTGAGCAATGCCTGCGGACCCAGCGTACCGATCACTTGGGACGCGGGGTTATTGATCAGGTAAGTCGCGTTCTTTGCTGCGCCGGCAATGGTCTGCACGGACGTCGACGACGGCGTCCCCGCGGTCGGAACAGTCGGTGCGACCGGCTTGCCGACGGTCTGCACGCCGATCGGCGTATTGGGCGGCAAGCCCGCGGCACCCGTCACCGAGGTTGGTCGCCCCGACAGCGTGGTCACCAGCCCTGCACTGTTGACGGTGGTCGTCGCGCTCGACGGCACCGACGGCGGCCCGAGCGACACCACCTGGCCTGACACCGCCGGCGGAGGCGTGTAGACGTTCGGATTGTTCAGGCCGTTGACGAGCTGCGCACCCGTCAGGCTCACGTTCTGGCCGATCACATTGCCGGTATTCGTCAACGTCGGCGAATTGACTGACAACGTGTTGCCGGCCTGGATCGTCGCCGGCACGAAGTCCGACATCCCGACTGAAGAGGGCAGCCCGGCCGGATCCTGTGCCGCGCCGCTACTGTACGCGCTGCCGTACAGCGACGCACACAGAGTCGGATTGTTGGCGCAGCCCCATGCCGGATACGACGCCGTATAGTGCGTCAGGTTGCTCGCCCAGTAGGCATTCAGGTACTGGTTGTTCGAGGTCGCTGAGTTCGATGCGTTGATCGTGACGTTGTTCAAGGCCGTCACGAGGCTGCCGGTGTTGCTGAACGTGCCTGCCGTCAGATTGACGTTATGGTTGGCCGTGATGGTCGCCGGGCTCGCCGACTGCACGTCTACATAGGCTTCGCAGTTGCTCGTGCAGCCCGTGAAGGGCGTCGCGCTACCGTAATTCTGGTGGATCTGAACCGGCGCCGCGATCGTATTGGTCAGCGTGGCCGCGTTGATCTGCACGTCATTGCCAGCCTCGATCGCACCCGAGGTGTTCGACACGTTCGCGGCCTGGGTCGTCGACGTCGCCGTCGTGCCTGCCCCGCCAATTACGACGTTGTTTTTCGCGACCAGATTACCGAACGTATTGGCGACCTGGTCCGACGCGATGACGAGATTGTTCCCTGCCGTCACGTTGCTGTTGGTTTGCTGATAGCTGTACGTCTCGGAATTCGGGTTCGTCGTCTTGAGATTCGTGCAGCCCCAGTTCGAGACACCGGATGCGCAACCGGCGGTGACCGTCTTCGAACCGATGTTCGTTCCTTGATTCGTGAAGCTGGCCGTCTGGATCGTGACGTTGTTGCCCGCGACGAGCGAACCGGCATTGGTGATATTCCCGCCCGACAGGTTCAGGTCATGCCCGGCCACAACCTGGCCCGCGGCGCCTTGAACGCTCGTGCTCGAGGAGGTCGTCAGGGGCGCGACTGTACCGGGTGCGTTCAGCTTGATGCTGCCGCCGTCGATGTAATATCCGGTGCTGTACGGGCCGAATGGGTTTGCGCCGTTGTAGTAGTTCCAGATCGAAATCGTCGACGGCGCTTGCGACAGGAAGTTGTTGATCGACGCGAGATCGACCGTATCGGTCACCGACGAGCTGTAGGTGGAACCGCCGTTCGACAGCGACTGGAGATTCAGGTTGGCGTCGTTGCCCGCGCTGACGGTCCCGCCCTGGTTGTTCAGGCTATTCGCGGTCACACTGAGGTTGTGGCCTGCCGCGATCACGGACGCCGCGCCTGGCTGCCCACCCGTCGTGGTCGTAGTCTCCGTGACGGTCGGCAGCGCCACGACCTTCTTCTGCAGCGCCAGGCCTGCGTTCTGCGGCGTCTCGATAAACCACAGATTCTGCACGACGCTGTTGCCGGAATTGCTGGTGCCCGTCACAGTCGGCACCAGCACATAGGTCACCGTCCCCGAGGTCGCAACGGGCTGACTCGTTTGGAGATACTTCGAGCTCGTCGAGCCGGTCGGCGCGAGCGCATCGGCCAGCGAAACCGTTTGAGGCGTCTGGTCAACCTGACAGCAAAAGCCATTCTCCGCGGCGTAAAGATAGTAATAGTCGAGCGTGTCCTTGCCGACACCCAGGGCCATGATCAGCGCGGTATTGTCGACCGTCTTGCTCGTGGTGGTGGTGATGCCCGAGCCGGTCGCCCCCGAGTTGATGACGTTGTTGGCCGTGATGGCCAAATCGTTGGTCGCCGTGAGCGTGCCGCCAGCATTCGTCAGGTCGCCGCTCAACTGGATCGACGCATTGCCGCTGCCGGCCGGGCTGTTCGCATTGCCTGCCTTCGTGTCGCCGTTCGAATTGTCGTAGCTCGTGCCCGAAATCGACAGCTTGTTGGCCGCCTGGACCGTGCCGGCATTCGTTCCCGAACCGTTCAGCGTGAACGCGTCGTTCGCCGTCACCGTGCCGCCCGCCGCGTTCGCGAGCGATCCGTTGATCGTCAGGGCGTTGCCATTGATTGCACCCGTGTTGCCCACCGCGCCGTTCAGCGTCAGTGAGCCCGTACCTTGGTTGATGGTGCCGGCGTTGTTGATCCCGTTGGTCGTCGAGACGGTGACCGCGGTCCCCGGCAACGTCCACGTACCCGAATTGCTCACCGACAACGCAGACAGGTTCAGCCCGTTGCCGCCGTTGACGGTGCCATAACTGGCTACCGATGGGTCGAGCGTCTGGTTCGGCAGATTCAGCGTCGCGACGTTCTGCGCAAGAATCCGACCATTGGTATTGTCGAACGAGCCATTGCCCCCCGTGACGGTCACCATCGTGTTGCCGACTGCTGCGGTCGGATTGTTGACGTCACCCGAGAAAATAAGGCCGTTGACGTTGCTCAGACCGCTCGTCGTCAGGTTCAGCGCGTTCGTCGCGAGCAGGCCGCCCGAGTTGGTCGTCACACCCGACACGTTGAAATTCGCCGTTGGCCCGTAAATCGTCCCGGAGTTGTTGAGGTTGCTCGCAGTGACGGTCACCGTCTGCAGCGACGACAGGCTGCCCGAGTTCGTGACGGTGGTGCCCGACACGTTCAGATTGCCGGCCGCCATCTGCGTACCGACGTTGCTGACCGTCCCGCCTGCGAGCGTTGCATCGCCCTTGAACGCAGCGGTGCCGCCCGTCGTGACGCTCTGCGTACCGGTGACCTTCGTCGTGCCGCCAACTACCGCATTTGCGGTCGTCACGTTCGCGCCTGACAGCGTCGCGTTGCCACCGACCGACAAAGCCGGCGCGGTTGCGCTGAAAGGCTGGCTAAGCTGACCCGCCGACGTGTCGACGTTGTTCGTCGCCGTCGCGGTCAAATTGCCGCCCACCGCGACGCCCTGCGTCGTGATGTTGGTCGCAGTGAGGCTCGCATCCTTGGAGGCGGTCGTCTGGCCGTTTAGCGTCAGGTTCTGACCGGCGCTCAGCGTCGCGTTGCCGGCCGTCGACACCGGACCGGCGGCCGTGAGATTACCGGACTTCGCATTCACGCTCAGATCGCCCAGGCTCTTGAGACTGCCTTGCGCGTTCACGTCCGTGCCAGCGGTAATTGTCGTCGCTCCACCCGAAAGGGCGTCGCCAGCGAGCGTTGCGCTGCCGTTGGTTGCCGTCAGCGTGCTGTTGCCGACTGCAGTGGTTGCGCCGACCGACAAACTCTGACCGGCGGTCGCGCTCAGATTGTTGCCGGTCTGAATCGCGCCCGAGACAGCAATGTTGCTGCCGGCATTGAGCGTCGTGTCGTTCGCGACGCTGAGTCCACCTGTGCCATGGATGTCGCGACCGGCCGTCACAGTCGCGTTGCCCGTATTGCTGACTGCGACGCCACCGTTCAGGTTCGCATCGCGCGCGGCGGTGATCGTCGTGTTCTGACCGCTCTGGATGGTGCCGGCGACAGTCGCGTCCTGCCCGGCATTGATGTTCACCTCGCCCGGCGTCGACACAGCACCCGCGACCGCTACGCTACCCGAGCTCGATCCAATCGATGTGCCGCCGCCGCTGTAGACCGTTCCACCCAGCCTGACGCCTTGCTGGCCCGACGCGTTCAACGTCCCGAGCGATGCTACGTTACCAGTCGTCGTCAGCGAGCCACCGTTTGCCGCGAGCGTCATGTCACCAACGGACGCGGCTGTTCCTTGCACGATCGTGTTGCCGCCCGACGTCACGCTCAGGTTCCCGCCGCTTGTGACGTTGCCGCCGAGCGTCGCGTTCTGCGCGGCCTGAATTGTCACCGCGCCCGGCGCGGACACCGTACCGCCGAAATTCGCGTTCGTGCCTGCCGTCGCGTTGATCGTGGTGCCACTCTGCACCGCGCCGTTCAGTGCAATGGCCTGTCCCGCGTTCAGATTCACCGCGCCTTGCGAGGACGTAACGTTCCCTTGTCCTGCGATCGAGCCACCTACCGCGGCGATGGTCACCGGTCCCTGCGCCTGGACCGTGCCCCCAACGGCGGCGCTCTGACCCGCCGTTACCGACAACACACCGTTCGATTGAACGTTGCCGTTGACCGTCGCCGAACCTGTTTGCGCAGCGATCGTCGTATCACCAACGCCCGACACCTGCCCATTGACGGTCGCATTGCGTACGCCCGTGAGCGCAACGGTGCTCCCCCCCTGCACAGCACCATTGACGGTCAGATCCCGCCCAGCCTTGGCCGAGACCGTGCCGGGCGCGCTCAAGCCGCCGACTGTCAGATCGCCATGCGTCGTCTGCAGCGCAATGTCGTGCGCTGTCAGGGTGCCAATCGTCATCGACTGACCAGCCGTGAGGTTAGCGGCACCGTTCGCCGCGACTGACGCAGCGTTCAGATTCCCGCCCGCGATCATCGACACGTTCTGTCCGGCCGACACCGAGCCCGGCGCATTGATGTCGCCGTTCGCATTCACCGTGTAGTTCTGATTCGCGAGCCCGGTGGCACCGATGGTGGTGTTGCCCGCGCTGGTCAGCGTAACGTTCTGATTGGCAAACGTTTGACCGACCGACACATCGCCGTTCGCGTTGACGACTACGTTGCCCGCCGTTGCCGACAGCGGGCCTTGCGTGTTCACGCCCATCCCTGCCGCGGTCGAGACGATATAGACCGTACCGCTCGTCACCGAACCATATTGGTTCGCATCCACGGCAATCGTCTTGCCGATCGCAGCGGCCGTGTTCGACGCGCCGTTCGACGTCGTGCCATACGTCGTGCCGGTTGTGTCGCCGGCTGCCGGCGTGACGAGCTGATTGCCGGTTACCACGTTCACACGCTGATCCGCGCGCAGCGGCGCCGCCAGCGTCACGCTCTGGCCGATGAGGTCGATGTTGCCGACCGTACCTTCGATACCCGCACCGGGGCCATTGACCCCAGCCGGGCCATTGATCGAAATGTTTCCCGACCGAACGTCGTACGCGACCGCACCCGCGTGAGCGAAATCGGTCGCAGAGCCGGCGATGCCAGTGAGGAACTGCGGCGTACCGGTCGTCAACGTCAATCCCGGTACGTTCGTCAGCGCCATCCCGTTCACGGCGATGCCGCCCGGCGCCGCGACAATGACGGCCGCCGGCGAGCCGAATACCTCCAGCGGCCCGTTCAGCGTCGCGATGTTGTTGGACGTGACCTGATTGATGATGGTCGTCGCAGGCCGGCCGTTCAGGTTTGGGTTCGCGCCCAGTGTGCCGCCGAGCAGCGGAGTCCCCGCCATCGTACTGTTATTGAGTACTAGGCCGCGCGAATCGATGTCGAATGATTGGTACTGCCCAACGCTGATGCCGTTTGCATTGGCGCCGGGAATGTTGATCGCAGGCACACCCGTGCTGGTCTGGGTGACGGACGGCTGGAATGGAATCGGCGCACGCGGGTCGACGATCGGCGCGGCGTGTGCGGTCTGTTCCATCAGCAGCATGGCCGGACTGAAATACATCACGACCGCCATGATCCAAGCGGTTGCCTTGATCCAAAGCGCCGGCCGTTCGCTTGTCAGCGCAGCATGGTCGAAAATAATTGTCTGCTTGGCCGCTCCCCGTTGAGCGTGCCGTTTCTCGATTTCGCGCATGACGCGGCGCATGATTGGTCTCTCTCGGTATTTGCTCCGATACTCCCATAGCCAATTGCGAAAGATGGTCAAAAATTGTCATGCCCAGTCGAATTCCGCACAACATATTACTAATTGCTTTCACTTTGAATTATTGAATTATTAGCCAAAATTTTCCAAGCGAAATTATCTCGTTAAATCAATACATGGCGGGACACCCACTCAAAAAGAAGCGGTGTAGATCAGAATCCCACCAAGACCGATCACGCCGGCCGTCAGTCATCTAATGCGAAGCAGCAGCTTGGTCGACGCAAAATCAACACTATCGAAAATTGTTAATTGTTAAATGGAGTCCTAAAATATCGAATGCTTGCAAACCTTACGAAGATTCGCGTGGTGTTGTATCCAACTGACGGCACTTGACTTCACATTGAAACTCATATGCGCATGAGCGCTCTCGCACGACTGCTTGATTTCTCGGCCAATGAAACGACGATGGCAGGCAGATCCGATAATGGCCCACAGCGGTGCACGCACTTCCTTTTCATCTGGGCACTGCTCAGTGATGCGGCCGGAATCAACCAGACCTGGCGAGGCAGCAGCGAGCCCGGATGACAACTCTGACGTTAACGGACTCTGGAACTCATGAACCTGACGCAGTATTCGCGGCTCGCAATTCGGAGTAGAGAGCGCCGCTTGCCTGAAGTATCCTCGTCATGTTCCAGTGGACGGAGGATGACTCGGATGTTGATTCGCGTAGAAGGTCGACAAGTTAAGCTATTGCGGACTGAGCGGTCTGCTCAGACACATCGGATCCACGAGGTCGCAATCCGCACGTTTCGGATCGATCGTCCGCTGCTCGTTGAACTGCTCGAACGTCTCGACCGGGACGAATGCCTTGTACTCGATCAATGGCTTGAAGCGCATACCCAAGAACTCGTCCAAATCGATGCACACTCCATCATCGAGCACGCACCTGTGCAATTAGAGGCACTGGTCGCTGCGCTCGACGCCGCCGCGGAAACGCTGTGTCCAGCAGCAGCAGATGCGCTCCGGGAACAGTTACACTTGATCGCGCGTTCACTGCACACTGGCGGGCACCCCAGACCCGTGTCACGGCGACGCGGTACCACATCGTTTCCAGGGCAGCGAGATCTCGTCGACGAGCTCGCCCCCGATGTCGCCCAAGAGCTCGCGCAAGACCAGAGGGAAAGTCATTTCCTGACGTAATCCAATACCAGCAGTTGGCCACATCGGACACCTTCCGGCCCTGGAACAGCCACTCGATCTCCGGCACCCACTCTGTGACAATCCGGCTACGGACCTCGTTGGAGACATGAACAGGAATCGAGATTTCTCGCCACCCTTCGGGATTGAAATCAGAGGGCTGAGTGCGGCCGCGGGTATCGATTCCGACCTCCTGACGAAGCATACTAGATCTACGCGTCACGTGCATAGGGCGATTCTGTCATGGCCGGAAGAAACCGTGTTTTCTGTGCGACTCATCCGCTGTCGATTCCTTCCTGCGATAACTGACAGGTATCGTCCGATGATCAGTTATTCTAAGATAAATACAAAGAAGTTCGATCGCACCTGATATGTAAGCTGACAAACCCCAAAGCAGCATTCGGCCAATCGGCCTCGCAAAGAACTGCACGAGAGGGAGGGAGAGGTGTGCAGGTGAAGTTGGTACCTTTCCAGTATTCGATTTTTGAGACGCGTACACGATACGCAATCTTCGATATCCAACATGCAGCCATCTTTCGGGTGAAGACATGCCAACGACATTGCAGAGCGCCTACGTTTCCGAACTCAATGCATCTCCCAGCGGATCGCCGAACAATACTTTCGTTTCATTCGTGGATGAAAATGGCCAAAGTCTTGGCGACCATCTTTTCGCGAACGCCGATCTGGCCACGAAAATATTCATGCCGATACTGAGCCTGAGCCTGGCAAACCTCATTGGCCCGATCACGGTCCTGCTTGACGACTCCGGGTATATCACTTCGCTTATCGCCCGCAGCCCTGCTGTACAACAGAAATAGTCTCAAGCGTGACGCTCCGGGGCGGCTGGATGCTGACCGCCGGGCCAGGGACTCGTCGGCAAAGTACCGTCGCCGGCAAGTCCCTGGCGTCTTCATGCCTATACCGTCAGATTTCCCTCCACTACGAGACACGCGTCACGTACACGTTGCGCATTTGCGGGTGCGTCCAAGCTAAACCATTCATCGTGCCCGCGGTCCTTGCGCGCAGCCATGATCGCCTTCTTGACCGCGAAGAATGCCGTTACGGCCAGCGTCATCGGCGGCTCGCCCATTTCCTTCGATGACATGAGGTCACCCTTCTCTGGCGGCGCGCTCGCTGCGAGTTCGCGCGGGAACATCATGATGTTCATTTCCTGCGGAATGCTTTGAGCTGCGGGCGGTTTATATTCCCACGTATTGACTGTATACAGCGCACCCGGAGCCGGCTGCCCCGGTTGCGGCATCGTGGTCGAATCAGCGCGCTGGTACGTCAATTCCTCGCTGATGGCATATCCAAGCCCTTGGACGAACCCGCCCTCGATCTGGCCGATGTCGACTGCGGGATTGAGACTGCGACCAGCGTCGTAGACGACGTCGGAGCGCAGAATCACCACCTCGCCAGTCAATACGTCGATTTCCACCTCGGTACAGGCCGCGCTGTAGGTGTAGCCGTTGAAATAGTCGACAGCTTCGGAAGCCGATTTTCCGTTCACCAGCTTGAACTCGAGGCCGGTGTCGGGGCTTTCGCCGCCTTGGATCTGAATACGCGCCTGCGCCGAGAGATTCAGGCGCGCACTGTATGCAAGCGAAACGATGCATTGCCACAGAGTCTTGCCGGAACTGTTGGGTATCGTTGCGCGCCAGCCTTCCGGATAATCCCAGAAATTGACGTTCTTGTCGCGACACCATTGCTCGCCGTTCTGCTCACGAAGTTCGAGGCAAAATTTTTCCAGGCGTTCGCGAAGTTCGTGACAAGCCTTCTGCGCAGCGCCCCCATTGAAGGACGTGCCCGTGGAAGCGCCCGTGCCTTGCGGGTTGGGAACCACCGCCGTATCGTTTTCCGCGACGCGAATCGTACCGATCGGAACGTTCAGCGCGACGGCCACGATCTGGGCAATCTTTGTGTTGAGGCCCTGCCCCATTTCGATCCCCCCGTGACGAACGAGGATGGATCCGTCCTGCTCATAGACTTCGATCAACGCGCCGCCCTGTTCGAGCATCGTGAGGTTGAAGCCGGAACCGTATTTCACAGGAATCACGGAAATGCCGCGCTTACGCCAGCGGTTTTGGGCGTTGAACTCGTTGACGCTTTTTTCACGGGCGGCAAATCCGGACTTCTCCATCGTGTAGTCCCATACTTCCTTCATGTAGCACGAATCGAGAGGCTCGCCATACGGCGTGGCCTGGCCCTGGAGATAGAGATTCCTCGCCCGCACGTCCTCACTGGTCAGGCCAACGCCGTGTGCGGCACCTTCAATCGCATCTTCGACGATGATCGCCGCCTGGATCATGCCCATGGTGCGCATGGACGTATTGCTCGTCTTGTCGGTACGGCACACGTCGGCGACGCAGTTCCAGTTTGGAATGAAATACGCCGAGTCGCTACGCAGCGCGAGGCAGTCGCTGACGACCAGGCTGCAATCGTAGGTACGCCCCCCGTCGAGCCAGTAGTCCGCCTGATAACCGAACAACTTGCCGTGCGTCCGAGGATCGGACGCGTCACCGATCGCGACATGATAGTTGCCGAGTACCGGATGGCGGTGACCGAACATCGCCGAGTCAACCTGGCGCGACATGGCCACGCGCACCGGCCGCCCCAGCTTCCACGCCGCAACTGCGGCCATGCTTGCCGCGAATACCGATTGCCCGCATTTACCACCGTACCCGCCGCCGATCCGGCGTACACGCACATCCACCTTGTTCAGCGGGAGCCCGAGCACGCGTGCGATACCGCCCTGAATCGCATTCGCGTCCTGCGTGGACGCATGGGCGCGCACCTGCCGATCCTCGATCGGCTCCACGTAGCAAGACTGCGTTTCCATGTAGAAATGAATCTGCCCCCCGGTCCGCTGGCTACCGGAGACTCGCGTGCAACTGACCGTTCCATGGCTGGCGCTCGATAGCGCAATCCCGTGAGACATGACGGGCTGGATCAAATCAGGTTGAGCGGGAGCGCGCTTCGGTACCCAGTCGAGCGATGTGCCGGCGCGCGTGATCTTCCAGATATGGCTGTACCACGGCGCACCCGCCGGCTGGTCGGGATAGACCAGTTGGTTGCGTTGCTCATCCGTGTTCGGCAATTCGATAATCGGCCGTTCAGCCGTGAACGCGCAAAAATGCTGCTGCAGATACTCCGCGGCCTCCTGCGCGATCCGTTCGTCCGCCGCGAGAACCAGGCCGATGCACTGCCCGAATCCGGTGAGGTTCAGGGGCGACCGCGGGTCGTAGGAGTTCGGCAATTTCCCGTGGTCGCAGGCGGCGTCCGGCACGCTCACCGCAAACACCGGATCGTCGTTCGCCATACCGCCGAAAATCGCCCCGGGCACGTCGACGGCAGTGACATAGTCGACCACCGATGGATAGCGTTTCTTGAGCGCAACGAGCACTTCCTGCGGCGTCGCAGGCCCCGAGACATCAGGCACGCTGTATATTGCCGTCCCCTTGGCGACGGTACTCTGAACCGGCGCTCCGTTGAATCCGGTCTGCGGCAACGCGATGTCTTGCGTATATTGGGCTTCGCCGGTGGACTGCAGAAAGGATTCGATTTTGACGTAAGGAATGTTGACGGGATACTCGTCCGGATAATCGACGTATGCCTGCGTCCCCTTCGAAACAGGGCGAAGCGCTCGACGGCCGCCGGACTGCACATCCCGCGGGACGTGCAGTCCGCGCCATTCGCAGACTTCGATAAAGAACTTGTAGAGAAAGGATTGCGCGAGTTGCAGCTTGTATTCCGGACTGAATCCTTCGTCGGGTAGCTTCGCGAAGCGTGACGCGTAACGTTCCATCAGGCCACCGACCTCGCGACCGAGCTCCGTCAGCGCCGTGGCGAGCAGGCTCGAATCCCACCGTCGCCCCCGCATGGTCGTCTCGGTCTGCCTCATGCGCATCGCGCTCGGCGCGATACCGCCGAGCACGACGATCGCGTCTGCCACGCAATGGTCGGCGTCCAGCCGGACACGAAATCCGCCGTTAACGATCGAATGGGCATTCACTTCGCGCAACGCGGTCTTGTAGGTTTGCGCGAACTCGTCCTTTCCCGTCATGCGCAGCTCGTAGCGCAGCACGACGCACCCGTCCTGCATATCGCGTGAGCGTTGCCAATGCTCGGGCAGTTCGAGCAGATCGATTTTTTGGGGTTCCCGATGCTGTGGGGTGCTGATGGTCAGGGTTGCGCCAAGCGTCCCCATCGCGGTATAGCAGTCCGAGGGAAAGGGCACGCCTTGCACGCAGTGCCGAACAACCATCATGGTGTTGCCGGCCAGCGTTGCTGCATTGCGCACAATCGTGCCGGCCGTACGCCGCGCCATGTACTGCAGGGCCGCCAAGCCGACGGTAGCCGGATCGCCGGTGGATTTCATTTCGGGGATCAGCACGTCGAGAAACTCGAGCAGATCTGCGTAGCTCACCGCGCCGCCGATGTGAAGCGCGCCTCCGTCCATGCGCAGGTCGCACAGTTCCGGCAGGTGAGCAATGTCGATGAAGACGTGCGGGTTTTCGACGCTGCGTGGATACACACCGGTCGACGTGTTACCGCCAACCAGACGAACGTCGCTCCGATCTGTATATTCGCGCAGCAGGCCGGTCACGCCCGCGAGCGTCGACGGCCGGCACCAGACATATCCGTCGCGCTCGAAACGGACCGCACGCGGCGCTCGCTTCAATTCGTCGGGAAACACAATATCGACCGGCGCCACGCTGTTCACTTTTTCGGCCGGGTCCACGTCGCACACCATGCAGCCCCTCTCGTCGACCGCGACGTCCCAATCGGACGCGAATTCCTTCTTGAATCCGTACAGGATCGGGCGATATCCGGTGCAGCGGCAGAGGTTCCCGTCGAAGAGCGCCTCGATCTCGGCCTTGGTGCCCGGCTTCGGTCCCTTCTGCGCCACGGCAGCCGTCATGTTCATGATCCAACCGGGCGTGCAGTAGCCGCATTGTGTGCCGTTGTTCGTCGCCAGTCCGTTTTGTACGTTGCTGATGCAGCCCGACTTCACACTGCCGCAACCTTCCACGGTCGTGATCATCATGCCGTCCAGCGCAGCCAGCGGACGCAGGCAGGAATTGATCGAGCGATGCTCGACTACCCGCGCGGCATCGTTCCAACGCGACAGCAGCACCGTGCAGGCGCCACAACCTCCTTGTTTGCAGCCGATCTTCGTTCCCGTCAAACCGACTTCCGGCGAGCGCAGATAATCGACCAGCAGCGCCGTCGGATCCACGTCGCGAAGTTGAACGCGTCGTCCGTTCAAGTAAAACAGCAAGCCTGCGTCTTCCTCTGACTGGTTCATAGCGCTGGACCTTTATTGAGGGGTTGCTCCGTGCCACGCTTGGCCATCATCAACACTTCTCGCTATCGTGCCGCGCGACGGTTGTGTCCTGGCCCCGTATGCCCGGCGATCGAATCTGCTCCCGCGCTCAATCGTTTCCGGAACGAGAGATCGGATGGGCTTGATATCTCTGGATCGTATCCAGCGGCACTGTCTTGAACAGATCGGGGTGAGCGAGCAGGAAGTTCTGCATCCCCACATTGAGCTGGAGCGAATAATCGAGTGAGGTATGCCCCTGATCGAACGGCGTGCCCGACCGAATATTACGAAACCATTTCGCGGTTTCATCGGGAGACGAGCCGATCGGCGGTGTCATGTGCTGTGCCGGCGGCCATTCGGCGGTTGAATGGCAGGACATGCACGATGACTGCGGATCATCGAGGGGGCCGTCCAGGCGTCCTTGATGACCGTAATGGGTCATGTGAACGTTGCCGTTCAACCAGGTCTGACTCTGTTGATTCGTTGCCGGATTGAAAAGGTGGTTCCCCCACATAGCGCCCACCGCCGACACGTTGTACCAACCGGCGCCACGACGGTTCGACCCGGCCCCTCCACCGTAGACATAGGTACCGAACACCCAGCCGGTATCCTTTGCCCGCTTGTCCTTCACGGCTATATCGATCTGCAACAATCGGACCTTCTTCACCTCGCGTCGAAGCGAAATCGTCGGGTCTTCAACATAGACGTAAGCGTTCCATTCCGGCGCACCCGCCAGATATGGAACCTGCTCCACCGGCGCGGTGGTGAAAAGCAACTTGGCGGAAACCGTTCCCTCGGGAAACATCGCATAGCCTTCGTTGAAAAGACCATGATTCGCCCACACTTTCCCGATCGTCATGCCGCCAGGTGCGTTGTAAAAGCCGACGGCGTAGGTGCTCCATGACTTCGTCTGATGCGGGTCGAGCGTGCCCGGCTGCGACTCCAGTTCGCGCGTAAGCCCGTGGATGAACTCACGCCCGTTGACGCCATAGTCCTGCCATGGCGCGTTGTACCATTGGCGGACCTTGTTCAGCGAAGGGTCGAAGCTCTCTTCGACGTTCGATCGAATGTTCCCTTCGTAGAAGTAGGTTAGTGCAGCCTTGAGGTAGCGCTCGGGCTCGCGAGTCGGATCGAATGCGAGCCAGGGCTGCGCGTCGTTCGGAACCGTGGACGGATATTGTTGGGATAGCTTGAAAACATGTCCGTTCCACCCGGCAATGGGTTCCATCAGTGCGTCGCAAAAGGGGGTCGTTGGTGTGTCGCAATCCCTCGCGGCCTGCAACACAGCATCAGTTGCCCCTTCGGCCACATCAACATTCATCGCCAAACAGCATAAGCCGAGGAAAATCGATGCCGACACGGTCGTCTGAAAATAGCGATGCCGCTCTCTGTGTATATTCACACCCACCCCCATTCGCATGGCGCGACCATTCGATTCGAAGCCGAAAAATATCGCATACGGGTACCGCCGAGTAACGCGAACTGAACGGCCTCATTATTAGACACAACCCCTTAAAATCTCGTCGACGACTACAGCAATCTCATTTCGAGAAATATTTGGTGAAGCGCGCGATCTGTTCCTTCGTTACAGGCTGGCCTGCCTGGTCCGGCATCGGCACGCTTCCGTGCAGGAGGATAAAGCTGAACCCGGTTCCAGCCTTTTGTGCATTTCCATGACACCCCATGCATCCACCCATATTTACGGAGTCATGGTTGTACGTCACGTTATTGAATTGATTCTTTGTTCCATCGGAAAAATCCGTAATCCGAAAACTGAATTTGTCGAAGTTGACGAAGGTTCCGCTGAATTTCTGAAGATTGTAATCCGTTTCAATCACGCCATTGGATTGATAATACGTCGACTGCACCGACCTATCCTCGTTACTGTAATCGATTCCCGGTTTTTTTCCAGTAAGCGGCTTGCTCTGAACGTTGACGAGCTTGTAATACGACCACACCGAATTCTTCGCACCGAAATTCTTTTGCGAGTACATGGAAATCGCATCATGAGCAGATTTATTGACCGCAATAATTTCATCCGGAATCTGATTGATTCTTCGATTGACAATGATCGGACCTCCATCTACGAGTCCGGTTTGCGCGGTGTTCTGGTAGTACAGCCGAGCGCCTGGCGGCGAGCTGAAATTTTTGGGGGAATAGGAGAATTGCTGGAGAGTCCCGGGCTGTGCGTTTTTCGAGACAATATTCGGATATAACGGTATCGGCGGGATCGGATTGGCAATATATTTTCCATCCATATCCTCGACCGGCTTGCCCGCCGCATCAAGAATATTGTCCGCCTGTTCGAAGGTTGCGTAGATAAAATACGGAGCCGATGATGTTTTCTGAATAATGTGCAAGCCAATGAGGCCGAAATCGTCGTCGACATAGTACGTCTTCGTATCCGCGCCGTCGCCCTTGACGTAATAACGCACGCGGGTTGTATAGAAACGGCCGGATGCTCGCTCGGAGGCAGTCAATCGTCGCCAGGCCGCCTTGACCTCGACCGAGCCGTAAGGCAAGCAGATCAAGCCGCTGCAGGGCGGGAGCGGATCGTCTCCGTGATCCGAGATGTATTTCGCCGTTGCTTCGAATATGCCGGCCACTCTTTTGTCGCTGACACCGCCCAACAACTGGTTCGCCGCGACATAGGCGTATTCCTTGCGGTTGGCCTTGGCCATGAACAAGATCTGGGCGTCATCCGACTTCACGTTCGGCGACAGAATCCCTGCATAAATCTGGTTCAAGCCGATCTGGCTATTCTCGTCCAGGTTGATCCACGGCGTCGGGCCATAGGCGATTCCTCGGTATGCGGTGATCGGGATTTTGTAGTTGTAAGCGGGCCGTGCGTCGTAACCGTAATCGTCCGATTCATTCGCGTTATACCCCGGAGGCTCGCCTTGACCCGGGAAGATTTCAACCTTCCCGCGAAAGGTGTGCCATACAAGCGGTCCGGTAAACCCGGGGTTGCCGAATAGCTGGGAAGGGTCTGCCGTATCACGTGGCTGAGCATTGTCGATACGAGCCACCGCTGGCCAGTTCAAGGCGATAAATTCCTTCCAGGCGAATTGCGCCGCATCCGTCAGCGTTGCACAGGATGCGCCCCCCGGGATGTCGGCGGGAAAGCCCGAGACGATCGGAATCCCGTCGTTCGTCGCTCCTGGACACGCACATGCTCCAATTCTGGGAATTGCTGCCCAAAACATCATACCGGCAGTCAACAGAGTTGCACGGGTCAAACGGGTACGTAGCCCGATCGGCAAATCGAACATATCCCCTCCTTTGGTGATAGCAGGTGAAACCGCCGTCGCCTTCGACTGCGACTTCATCTGCCGCATTTCGTATCCGAACCAAAATCAGTCAATGCAGGGCCGTCATTAGTCGCGTGTCCGGCCAACGTGTTGAAGTACGCAACGGATAGAGGGTGAACGCGAAAATCCGATAATATCGAGTTCGGGTTTGCGTCGTAGACGTGCTCACGATGTGGATTTTCTGTCCATCGCTCGCTTTGGTATGCGATGGCGGCGCCAACCCCACATTCGACCGGTATAAACAACGGGAGCCAGGGTTGATGTATTGCCCCTCGAATCGTTGGCGCTGGATATTCTCGCCCCATATATCCCCCAGTGTAGGATTGCCACCAGCTTCAGATCGAATGATTCTTATAACGGAACGGCGAGCAACTCTTGTTCGTATTCCACTCGATACGAAGGTAAAAATGTAGCTGTTATTGTTGACAGGTGACCTTTCCGCAGGCGCTCTCTCCGGTTCAAAAAAATGCCCTGGCTCAATTGCGCGAAGCCGATAATGGAGGCACCAGGGAAATTGTGCTTCACTTCTCCAGCGTGAACCGTAAAAGTGAACATTCCTGAACTCATGGACCCCGGCCATGTTCATACAAGCTTATCGTAGGCGCCTCTCCCTCGACAGTCCGTGGCTGAACGACGTCCGAAACAATGGAAAGACCGATCGAGCGATCGTCGAAGCGCTACAACGTTTGATTGATCGACTTCGACGATAGGCAACCCCAGGAGATCATCTGAGGCACTTTGAGCGCTAAGGAGTTAGCACGCTTGAGAGGAGCGTCGAACACCCAGCACTTCAGTGTCAGCCGCTGCAGCCGGCTCCCCATATAGTCCGCGCTGATCGGCGATCTTATAAATTTTCTCAGCCGGCTTGAGGGCACGCAGCTGCGTGTCAGTGAGCATAAAAACCTCCTCGAACGTATACCGTCGGCCGATACCGTCAACCCAGCGTGACGGTATCGGACAGGACCGTCCGAGGAGGAAACATCGGTACCGCCAACAGTACCGACATTTCCACGTGGCATTGCGCGGATCGCCGAGGATCTCGACAGACAATAACCCCCTGTTTTTAAACGGAAAAACAGGGAAAACCGGAACTCCCGGAACGACTTGGGAGCAGTCTAGATCACTCCCACTCGATCGTCGCCGGCGGCTTGCCCGAGATGTCGTACACCACACGGTTGATCCCGCGCACCTCGTTGATGATCCGGTTCGACGCGCGGCCGAGCAGCGCGTACGGCAGATGCGCCCAGTGTGCGGTCATGAAATCGGTCGTCTGCACGGCGCGCAGCGACGTCACGTAGTCGTACGTGCGGCCATCGCCCATCACGCCCACCGACTTCACCGGCAGGAACACCGCGAACGCCTGGCTCGTCAGGTCGTACCAGCTCTTGCCGACATCGGCTTCGCCGCACAGGCCGGCGGCCGCATCCTGCGCGGTCGCGGTCGTGTTGCGCAGCTCCTCGATGAAGATCGCGTCCGCGCGGCGCAGCAGGTCCGCGAACTCGCGCTTCACTTCGCCGAGAATCCGCACGCCGAGGCCCGGGCCCGGGAACGGATGGCGGTACACCATCTCCGGCGGCAGACCGAGCGCGACGCCCAGCTCGCGCACTTCGTCCTTGAACAGGTCGCGCAGCGGTTCGAGCAGCTTGAGACCGAGCGTTTCCGGCAGGCCGCCGACGTTGTGGTGGCTCTTGATCGTCGTCGCCTTCTTCGTCTTCGTGCCGCCCGATTCCACCACGTCCGGATAGATCGTGCCCTGCGCGAGCCACTTCGCCTTCGACAGCTTCTTCGCCTCGGCCTGGAACACCTCGACGAACTCGCGGCCGATGATCTTGCGCTTCGCTTCCGGATCGGTCACGCCGGCCAGGTGGCCGAGGAACTGGTCGGACGCGTCGACGTGCACGACCTTCGCATGCAGGCGGCCCTCGAACATGTCGAGCACCATCTTGCCTTCGTTCAGGCGCAGCAGGCCGTGGTCGACGAACACGCAGGTGAGCTGGTCGCCGATCGCGCGATGGATCAGCGCAGCCGCGACGCTCGAATCGACACCACCCGACAGGCCGAGAATCACTTCCTCGTCACCGACCTGCTCGCGGATCTTCGCGACGGCTTCCTCGATGTGGTTCTTCATGATCCAGTCGGGCTTCGCGCCGGCGATCTGCAGCACGAAGCGCTCGATGATCTGGCGGCCCTTCACCGTGTGCGTGACTTCCGGATGGAACTGCACCGCGTAGTAGCCGCGCGCCTCGTCGGCCATGCCGGCGATCGGGCAGCTCGGCGTCGACGCCATCAGCGCGAAGCCCGGCGGCAGCTCGGCAACCTTGTCGCCGTGGCTCATCCAGACCTTCAGCATCCCGTGGCCTTCGTCCGTCTTGAAGTCCTCGATGCCGTCGAGCAGGCGCGTATGGCCGTGTGCGCGCATTTCCGCGTAACCGAACTCGCGGTGGTCGCTCCACTCGACCTTGCCGCCGAGCTGCACGGCCATCGTCTGCATGCCATAGCAGATGCCGAGCACCGGCACGCCGAGATCCCACACGGCCTGCGGCGCGCGCAGCTGATGGTCTTCGTACGTGCTCGCGTGGCTGCCCGACAGGATCACCGCCTTCGGCGCGAACTCGCGGACGAAGTCGTCGGACACATCGTTCGGATGGATTTCGCAGTAGACGTGCGCTTCACGCACGCGTCGCGCAATCAGTTGGGTGACTTGCGAACCGAAGTCGAGAATCAGGATTTTGTCGTGCATGGCTGCGGACGGGATGAAGAGAATAAGAAATGCAGCGCATCATTTTCATCATGCGCTGCGTCAATAGCATGGACAGCGGCGTCGGGCGGAAGGCAGCACGCTCGACGCATGGCCGGTCAATCCTGCATCGGCGGGCGCTCGTCGAGTGCGACGCCGCCTGACGATTGACTGGAGCCGGATGAAGCCGGTGACGGTGCGGCAGATGCCGCGGGACGGCTGACGACGGGTTCGACACGTTGCGGGGCGGGCGACGACGCGGGCGCCATCGCCGGCTCGGCCGGACGCTGCGCAGGCGCGCGCGCCTCGAGCGCCTGCTCCCGCGCCTCGAGCGCCTGCACTTTTTCGCGCCGGCGCACCGCCGATGCGAGCCGCACGCCGCCGAGGCCGAGCACGATCAGCGCGACGCCGGCCACGGCCGACAGCACGCGGCCGGCGGCCGCGAGCGCGGGACCGCTGCCGGTGCCGATCGACCAGACGATCGTCAGCGCGCCGGTCAGCCAATACACATGGCCGACCGAACGCGCGACCGGCGCCGTGAGATCCCCGTTGAACGCTGCGTGAAACGCGAGCCACGCAAGCCCGAGCAACGCGATGCCGAACGCCTGGCCGAGCATCGCCGGCTGGACGTTCGCAAGCTGCCGCGCGTTGAAGAGCGACTGCCAGGGCGTCAGCACGAACAGCACGCCGAACGCCAGCAGCAGTACGGCATCGATGACCAGCACGGCTCGCAGCAGCGGTTTCATCGGCGATCAGTCCACGTGATAGTTCGGCGCTTCCTTCGTGATCTGCACGTCGTGCACGTGCGACTCGCGCATGCCCGCCGCGGTGATCTGGACGAATTCGGCCTTGTCATGCAGCTCGTCGATCGTCTTGCAGCCGCAGTAGCCCATGCTCGCGCGCACGCCGCCGACCAGCTGGAACAGGATCGCGTTGACCGAGCCCTTGTACGCGACACGGCCTTCGATGCCTTCCGGCACGAGCTTGTCGATGTTCGCCGAGTTGTCCTGGAAGTAGCGGTCTGCCGCGCCGTCCTTCATCGCACCGACGGAACCCATGCCGCGATACGACTTGTACTGGCGGCCCTGGTACAGGAACACGTCGCCCGGCGCCTCTTCGGTGCCCGCGAACATGCTGCCCATCATCACCGCGTTCGCGCCGGCCGCGAGGGCCTTCGACACGTCGCCCGAGAAGCGCACGCCGCCGTCGGCGATGCACGGCACACCCGTGCCCTTCAGCGCTTCCGCGACGTTCGCGATCGCGCTGATCTGCGGCACGCCGACACCGGCGACGATCCGCGTCGTGCAGATCGAGCCCGGGCCGATACCGACCTTGACCGCATCCGCGCCGTATTCGACGAGCGCCTTCGCGGCGGCGGCCGTCGCGATGTTGCCGCCGATCACTTCGACGTGCGGGAAGTTCTGCTTGACCCAGCGCACGCGCTCGAGCACGCCCTTGCTGTGGCCGTGCGCGGTATCGACGACGATCACGTCGACGCCGGCCTGCACCAGCAGCTCGACACGCTCTTCGTTGTCGGGACCGACGCCGACCGCCGCGCCTGCGCGCAGCTTGCCGTGTTCGTCCTTGCACGCGTCCGGGTGCTCGGTCTGCTTCGTGATGTCCTTGACGGTCATCAGGCCGCGCAGTTCGAACGCGTCGTTGACGACCAGCACGCGCTCGAGGCGGTGGCTGTGCATCAGCGCCTTCGCTTCGGCGAGCGGCGTGCCTTCCTTGACCGTGACGAGGCGCTCGCGCGGCGTCATGATCGACTTGACCGGTTCATCGAGGCGGGTTTCGAAACGCAGGTCGCGGTTCGTGACGATGCCGACGAGCTGCGGGCCTTCGACGACCGGGAAGCCCGAGATGCCATGCTGGCGCGACAGCGCGATCACGTCGCGCACCTTCATTTGCGGCGGCACCGTGATCGGATCACGGACGACGCCCGATTCGAAACGCTTGACCTTCGCGACCTCGCGGGCCTGCTCGGCCGGCGTGAGGTTCTTGTGGACGATACCGACGCCACCCTGCTGTGCCATCGCGATCGCAAGGCGACCTTCGGTGACCGTGTCCATCGCGGCGGACACGAGCGGCATGTTCAGGGAGATGTTGCGGGTCAGCTTGGTCTTGAGGCTGGTGTCGCGCGGGAGAACGTCGGAGAAGGCGGGAACGAGGAGCACGTCATCGAAAGTGAGTGCTTTTTGGATCAGACGCATGGCAAATCCTATGGGCGCAAAAGCGAATTATACGCGAAGCGCCGTGAATTTTCACAACACGAACAACGGCTTAGCCGGTTTCGGCCGTTCGGGGGCCGAATCGTTCGGATCGCCGTTCGGTTCGTTTTCGATCGCCTTTCGTTTCACCGCCGCATCGAGCCATTCGCGCAGCCGGCCGCGAAACGGCCCTTCCGCCTGTTGCGGACGGGCCACGCGGCGGTAGCGGCGACGGTGAAGCGCGGCCCGGCAACGGGCCGAACGGGCCTACCGCGCCGCCTCACGGCAGCCCGGCCGCGCGGACGATCATCACCACGCCGCCGACGACCGCGACGCAGCCGACGATCCGCGCAACCCGCCCGCCGGCCGGCACGAGGCGCTCGGCGGCGATCGCAACCGTCACGACCGCCATCACGCGCAGATCCATCATGCCGGCCGCCAGCGCAACCGCCATCAGGTTCCCGCAACACGCCCCGCATCGAATGGCGGCTCGCGCGCCGTGCCGCCATGCCGCACCGGCCTGCGCGTGCGGCGGATGCACGCAGGTCGCCGCGCGCCGGCAGCACGTCAGCCGGCGCGCCTTCCATCTGGAGAATTGCAGGACGCCGGCCGCCAGTACGACCATGCCGGCCACGAACGGCATTGCGCGAGCGAGCGCCGGCAGCCGTGCGGCGGCGTTCGTCAGCGCGGCGCCGGCCGGAAACACGAGCGCTCCGACTGCCATCCACACGGCGAAATACCCGGCGCCCGCGACGACGACGAGCCCGACCGAACGCGCCGCCGGCCGCGAACCGACGCGCTGCCGGTATTGCCAGAGCACCGGCGCCAGCACGGGCAGCATCATCGTCACCGTCATCGCGCCCCACATGCCGGCAAACGCCGCGAACGTGCGGCCGGCGCCCCATCCGCACGGCCGCTGCCAGGCCGCCGACATCATCCAGCCGCCGGACATCGGTGCGCCGCCCATCGCGGCCATCGACGCGTGCTGCGCCACGGTCGCAACAACGGCAATGGCGAACACGGCCGCGAGCGCCACCGCGAAGGCCCGCGCGTCAGGGCCCGCAGCGCCGGCCGCAGGCCGAGTCATCGCCCGCCCCCACCCGTCGCCGGCGCGCTCAGCCGCGTGCGTATTCGTCATGACGGCGCCACCATGGGCCGGTCTCGTTGCGCCCGCGCGGCGAGCGATCGAGCCACTGGTACATCCCCCAGAGCCCGTCGAGGCCGCGCGCATAGGTGGAGTACGTGTGATAAATCGCGCCGTCCTCGCGCACGAACGCGCTCATCCCCGGCCGGTCGAGCGAATACGTGAGCGCGTCGGTGCCGCACGTCGCCGCGAACTGCACGACGGGTGCCGGCGGCGGATCCATGTCCATCGCGTGACCGGCACGCGCGTAGTTGTACTCGACGTCGCCCGCGTGCTGCTGCGTTTCGGTGAACGATACGTTGAAGTCGAAGTTGAAATCGCTGCCGACCGACGACGCCCACGGAAAGCGCCACCCCATCCGCTGCCGGTACGCGAGCAGCTTCGCGAGCGGCGCACGCGACACGGCGGCCAGCGTCACGTCGTGGTTCGCCAGGTGCACGGCAAACCCGTCGAAACCATCGGCGATCGACGAGCACGACGGGCAGCCGGCCTTGTAGTCGGGGCCGAACATGAAGTGATAGACAAGCAGTTGCGAACGGCCGCGAAACAGGTCGTCGAGCGTTGCCCGCCCGTCTTCGGTGTCGAACCGGTAGGTCTTGTCGACGCGCACCCAGGGCAGTGCCTGGCGCCGCCGCGCGAGTTCGTCGCTTTGCCGCGTCAGTGCCTTTTCCGCGTCGAGCAGCGCGCGCCGCTCGGCCAGCCATTCGTCGCGCGTTCCGGTGAGATGGGTCGTCATGGCGGGTTCCTCCTTCCGTTGGGTATCCGGGCACGGCGTCCGGCGCCGTGTGCGTGGTGCTAGATTAGTGGCGGGCATCGGACCGGAGGGAGTGACAAGTGTGTCGGGATTCGGATGGATTCGCTGATCACGGCGGCCGCGCGCGCGCTCGCGGCCGGTGACGCGCTCGGCGCGCTGAACCGTGTCGCGCTGCGCGACGATGCGCCGGCGCTCGCGCTGCGCGGGATCGCGATGGCGCAGCTCGGCGATTTCGAACGTGCTCGCGCACTCGTGCGCGGTGCCGCCCGTGCGTTCGGCGCGAAGGAGGCCGTGGCGCGTGCGCGCTGCGTCGTCGCGGAAGCGGAGATTGCGCTCGCGTCGCGCGACCTGCGCTGGCCGACGCGCGCGCTCGATGCCGCGTGCGCGACGCTCGACGCGCACGGCGACCGCGCCAATGCCGCGCATGCGCGCTATCTCGGCGTACGCCGGCTGCTGCTGATCGGCCGGCTCGACGATGCCGAACGGATGCTCGCGAATCTCGATCCCGCGCCGCTGCCGGCCGCATCGCGCGCTGCCCATGAGCTGATCGCGGCCGGCATCGCGATGCGCCGCATCCGCACGCACGCGGCCCGCGCTGCGCTCGCCCGAGCACGCGCAGCGGCCCGCGACGCCGGCATCGCCGCGCTGACGGCCGAGGTCGACACCGCCGCACGCGTGCTCGACGCACCGGCCGCGCGCCTCATCGCGCGCGGTACATCACGGCTCGTGTCGCTCGACGAAGTCGAAACACTGTTCGCGTCGAATGCACTCGTCGTCGATGCGTGCCGCCACGCGGTGCGCGACGCGCGCACGACCGTGTCGCTTGCGCGACGGCCCGTGCTGTTCGTGCTCGCCCGCGCGCTGGGCGAGGCATGGCCGATGGACGTGTCACGCAACGCGCTCGTCGCCGTCGCGTTCCGCGCGAAACACGCGGACGAATCGCACCGCGCACGCCTGCGCGTCGAGATCGGCCGGCTGCGCGCGGTGCTGCGCCCGCTCGCGAACGTCGTCGCCACGCCACGCGGCTTTGCGCTCGAACCGCTCGGCGTGCGTGAGACCGTCGTGCTGGCGCGCCCGGTCGACGATCGCCACGCAGCCGTGCTCGCGCTCCTCGCCGATGGCGAAGCGTGGTCGAGCTCCGCGCTGGCGCTGGCCCTCGGCGCGAGCCAGCGCACCGTACAGCGCGCGCTCGACGCACTCGCTGAGGCGAGCAAAGTCCAGGCGCTGGGGCGCGGCCGCGCGCGCCGCTGGATGACGCCGCCGCTGCCCGGTTTCGCGACGACCTTGTTACTCCCTGCCCCGCTGCCGGGCGACTAGGATGACCACAACGAACGACGAGGTGACGAACATGAAGCGCTCCCGTGCAGACATCCTTCGCGAATACGGCCCGTTTCCGGGCGTCGACGGCGTACACGGCGTCACGTACGACGGGCAGTACGTGTGGTACGCGTCCGGCGACAAGCTGAATGCGCTCGACCCGGAACGCGGCACGACCGTCCGCTCGCTCGACGTCGCCGCGCATGCGGGCACGGCGTTCGACGGCCGCCACTTGTACCAGATCGTCGAGGACCGCATCGAGAAGATCGATCCCGAATCGGGCCGCGTACTCGCGACGATCCCCGCCCCCGGCAACGGCGGCGATTCCGGGCTGGCTTGGGCCGAAGGCGCGCTCTGGGTCGGCCAGTACCGCGAACGCAAGATTCATCAGGTGGATCCGCAAACGGGCGCCGTGCTGCGCACGATCGAATCGAACCGCTTCGTCACCGGCGTGACGTGGGTCGACGGCGAGCTGTGGCACGGCACCTGGGAAGCCGACCAGGCCGACCTGCGGCACATCGATCCGCGCACCGGCCAGGTGCTCGAGCAGATCGACATGCCGGCAGGCGTCGGCGTATCGGGGCTCGAATCCGACGGCCACGACCGCTTCTACTGCGGCGGCGGCAACAGCGGCACGTTGCGCGCCGTGCGCCGGCCCGCGCGGGCCGGGGTGTCGGGCAACAACGCGGGCGCGTCGCCCGATTCGGCCGACGAATGATCCGCAGCCTGCGGTGATCGCTCCCGGGCGCAGCGCGCCTGCGCTCCGCCCTGCGCCGAGTGCAGGAATGAACAAGACGACGTCGCGGCCGCGTCGCTAAGATGCGCGCTCGTCAGTCATGTGTTCGGAGCGGTCGATGCAACGCGGTGTGGTCTATGGTGTCCTGGCAGGTGCCCTGTGGGGCATGGTGTTTCTCGTTCCGCGGCTGCTGACCGACTTCTCGCCGCTGCTGCTGAGCGCCGGCCGCTACGCGATGTACGGCCTCGTGTCGTTGGCGGCCGCGCTGCCGGCCGCCCGCTCGCTGCTCGAGCGGCTGACCCGTGAGGATCTCGTCGCGCTGGTCAGGCTCGCCGTCGTCGGCAACGTCGCGTACTACATGCTGCTGTCCGGCGCCGTGCACCTGATCGGCATCGCGCCCAGTTCGCTGATCGTCGGCGTGCTGCCCGTCACGGTCACGCTCGCGGGCCTCGGCGACCACGGCGCCGTGCCGTTGCGGCGGCTCGCGGCCCCGCTCGCGCTGGTGATCGCGGGCATCGTCTGCATCAACGTCGACCTGTTCACGTCCGAGGCCGCGCATGCGACGACGCTCGGCCAGAAGCTCGCCGGCATCGCCTGCGCGGCCGGTGCGCTCGCGAGCTGGACCTGGTATGCGGTCGCGAACGCACGCTATCTGCAACGCCATCATCATTTCGGCGGCAACGAGTGGTCGGTGCTGTGGGGTGTCGTGACGGGCCTGATCGGCGGGCTCGTCTGGATCGCGATCGTCGCACTGCCGGCCGGCACCGTGCAGACGGCGGTGCCGGCATCGCGCTGGCAGCTGTTCTGGCTGCTGAACCTCGTACTCGCGATCGGCGCATCGTGGCTCGGCAACGGGCTGTGGAATGCCGCGTCGAAGCGGCTGCCGCTCACGCTGTCGGGCCAGCTGATCGTGTTCGAAACCGTGTTCGCGATGCTTT
Source organism: Burkholderia sp. 4NA327C6 (assembly GCF_005502655.1). Lineage (NCBI taxonomy): Bacteria > Pseudomonadati > Pseudomonadota > Betaproteobacteria > Burkholderiales > Burkholderiaceae > Burkholderia > Burkholderia sp. 4NA327C6. The sequence goes on from NZ_SCNZ01000003.1 coordinate 271,106, forward strand.
ACGCGTTCGTGTACGACCAGCGGATGCCGCATGCACTCGAGATCGCCGCGCTGGTGCTGCTGCTCGCGGGCGTCTACGGATCGGTGCGGCAGCACGGCGACACGCCCGCCGGCGGCGATACGTCGGGACGCGCGCCGGCGAACGCGAACGCTGCGGCCCACTGAGCGCCGCGGCGTTCGATCGAACGAATCGGGACGAAAGCCGCGGAACGGCGCGTCAGCGCGCGTCCTTGTGCATCCACTTGCGGCCCTCGATGGAGCCGTCGCGGCGCGACTTGTCGACGCGCCGCTGGCGCGCGAGCTTCGGATCGACGATCAACGGACGGTAGATCTCGACGCGGTCGTGGTCGGCGAGCGGCGCGTCGAGCGGCGCAAGCTTGCCGTACACGCCCGTCTTCGCGTTCGCGAGATCGATTTCCGGGTGCAGCGCGAGCACGCCGCTCGCATCGATCGCCGAACGAACGGTCGCCCCTTCGGGCAGCGACAGCGGAATCAGCGTCTGGCGATCCGGCAGCGCGTAGCAGACTTCGATCGACAGCATCGCGTCACCCCTTCCCGTAGCGCTGGTCGGCACGCTTCACGAACGAATCGACGAACGTGTTGGCGATGTGGCTGAACACGGGCCCGATGATCTTCTCGAGCAGGATGCTCGAGAACTCGTAGTGCAGCGCGAATTCGATCTTGCAGGCATCGGCGCGCAGTGCCGTGAAGCGCCACGAGCCCGTGAACTTCCTGAACGGGCCGTCGGTGAACTCCATGTCGATCCGCGTCGGGCGCTGCTGCGTGTTGCGCGTCGCGAAATGCTGCTTGATGCCCTTGAAGTTGATGTCGATGCGCGCTTCCATCCCGCTCTCGTCCTGACGGCGAACCTCGACGCCGCCGCACCAGGGCAGGAAATTGGGGTAGTCGGCCACGTCGGTGACAAGGTCGAACATCTGTTCCGCCGAATGACGGATCAATACGGTTTTCTGGACATCTGCCATAAATCGCGCGGCATCGCTCAAAGTGAGAACGCAAGCCGGGCGATTCCCGCCCCGCTTTGCTAAAATCGTGATTTTAAACGAGTTGGCCCGATCCTTTCATGAGCATCATCGACAACAGGAAAGCGCACTTCGATTATCACATCGAGGAACGCTACGAGGCGGGGCTCGTGCTGGAGGGCTGGGAAGTCAAGGCGCTGCGCGCCGGGCGCGGCCAGATCAGGGAAGGTTACGTCGTGATCAAGCACGCCGAGATCTTCCTGATCGGTACCCATATCAGCCCGCTGCCCGAGGCTTCGACCCACATCACGCCCGACCCGGTTCGCACGCGCAAGCTGCTGCTGCACCGCGAGGAAATCAAGAAACTGATCGGCAAGGTCGAGCAGCGCGGCTACACGCTCGTGCCGCTGAACTTCCACTACAAGGGCGGCCGCGTCAAGTGCGACATCGCGCTCGCGAAGGGCAAGAAGCTGCACGACAAGCGCGAAACCGAGAAGAAGCGCGACTGGGAACGCGAAAAGGCACGCATCATGCGCGCCGGCACCTGACCTGCGCGATACGCATCACAAACGACACGGCCCGCTCGAAGCGGGCCGTGTTGCTTTGGGCTCGGGGAATCGGGCGTGCCGGCTACAAGGGCGACACGCGGCGCGCCACGCCGCCCGTTTCGGCCGAAGCAAGGGTCCGGCTATGGAGCCGCACGGGCGTCATCCGCGCCCCGGCTGCGCGACGATTCGCCGCACACGGAGCGCACACGGCGGCCGCAAGCGAACCGCACAAACCCGGACTCACGCCTTCCCGCCCGAGGCGGCCCCCGTGCTCTTGACGATCGTCAGCGCCGACGAGATCGCCGTGCCGAGATCCGACAGATTCGCCGGCACGATCAGCGTGTTGCCCTGCTTCGCGAGATTCGAGAACGCGCTGACATACTGCTCGGCGACCTTCAGGTTCACAGCGTCCATCCCGCCCTGCGATTGCATCGCGTTCGCAATCTTCTGGATCGCTTGCGCGTTCGCTTCAGCCACCGCCAGAATCGCGGCGGCCTCGCCCTGCGCCTGGTTGATCGCGGCCTGCCGTTCGCCTTCGGATTTCTGGATCGCTGCTTCGCGCGCACCCGACGCGAGATTGATCTGCTCCTGCTTGCGGCCTTCGGAAGCGGCAATCAGCGCACGCTTTTCGCGCTCCGCGGTGATCTGCGCCTGCATCGCGTGCAGGATTTCCTTCGGCGGCGTCAGGTCCTTGATCTCGTAGCGCAGAACCTTCACGCCCCAGTTCGCCGCGGCCTGATCGAGTGCCGACACGATGTTGTGGTTGATGAAGTCGCGCTCCTCGAACGTCTTGTCGAGTTCGAGCTTGCCGACCACCGAGCGCAACGTCGTTTGCGCGAGCTGCGTGATCGCGAGCACGAAGTTGCTCGACCCGTACGACGCCTTCATCGGATCGGTCACCTGGAAGTACAGCACGCCGTCTACCTGCAGCTGCGTGTTGTCGCGCGTGATACAGACCTGGCTCGGCACGTCGAGCGGGATTTCCTTCAGCACGTGCCGGTAGGCGATGCGATCGACGAACGGCAGCACGATATTGAGACCGGGCGACAGCGTCGCGTGATAGCGCCCGAAGCGCTCGAGCACCCACGCATGCTGCTGCGGCACGATCTTCACCGTCTTCGACACGATCACGATCGCGATGACGAGCAGGACCACCCAGATGATCAGCGAATCCATGAAGTATTCCCTCCTTGTTGTATCGGCGGGCGATCAGCCCGCGGGTTTCGCCACGACCACGAGACAATTGCCGCGCACGGCACTTACCTGATACACGTGCGCATCGTCGCGCTCGCCGTTCTCGAGCTCGACGTCCCAGTCGGCGCCGCGATACTGCACGCGCGCGCGGCCGTCACGCCACGCGTCGACCGTAACGGTCGCGCCGATATCGAGATTGACGTCGGGATTCGTCGACGTGTCGCGCTTCTGCTTGCGGCCGAGCCCCGAACGCCGCAACACGATCATCGCGACGATCGCGACCACCCCCGCCGCACCGAACTGCACGTGCGGCGCGAAACCGGCCAGCTGCAGCAGCCCGCCCGCGAGAAAGCCGAGCGCGATCATCAGCAGGTAGAACGTGCCCGTCAGCAACTCGGCCACGACCAGCACGCCCACCGCGACCCACCAGAACAGATGCCCCGACATCATTGCGGTCTCCAGAAAAACATCTCCCACGTTCACTTGCGTGGCATGGAACCAGAATACGCGCTGAAGCGCTGTTCCGGATCGATTTGTTCGTGGCGCCCGAGAGAGCGGCCGGCACGCCTGGGGCAACCCGGTTCGTACCGACAAACAAAAACACCCCGGTATCTACCGGGGTGTTTATAGCACGAACCTTGCAATTTGCCTTCATTGAAGGAGCAGCAGCGCCGCTCCTTCGTCGATGGCAAGTTACCGACCGTTACTTCCGGTTGGCGAGCGCCTGCCACGTATCGATGATCGTGTCGGGGTTCAGCGAGATCGACACGATGCCTTCGTCCGTCAGCCATTGCGCGAAGTCCGGATGATCGGACGGGCCCTGGCCGCAGATGCCGACGTACTTGCCCATCTTGCGGCAGGTATCGATCGCGCGCTTCAGCAGGAACTTGACGGCCGGGTCGCGTTCGTCGAAGTCGACAGCCAGCAGTTCCATGCCCGAATCGCGGTCGAGGCCGAGCGTGAGCTGCGTGAGGTCGTTCGAGCCGATCGAGAAACCGTCGAAGAACTGCAGGAAATCTTCGGCGAGGATCGCGTTGGTCGGGACTTCGCACATCATCACGAGGCGCAGGCCGTTTTCGCCGCGCTTCAGGCCGAACTTCTCGAGCAGGCCGACGACACGCTCCGCCTGCTTCACGGTACGCACGAACGGCACCATGATCTCGACGTTGGTCAGGCCCATCTCGTCGCGCACGCGCTTCAGTGCACGGCACTCCATCTCGAACGCCTGCGCGAAGTCTTCAGCGATGTAACGCGACGCGCCGCGGAAGCCCAGCATCGGGTTTTCCTCGTCCGGCTCGTAACGCGAACCGCCGATCAGCTTCTTGTACTCGTTCGACTTGAAGTCGGACAGACGCACAATCACGGGCTTCGGATAGAACGCCGCCGCGATCGTCGCGACACCTTCCGTCAGCTTGTCGACGTAGAACTGACGCGGCGATGCATGACCGCGCGCGACGCTCTCGACGGCCTTCTTCAGGTCCTGGTCGATGTTCGGGTACTCGAGGATCGCCTTCGGGTGAACGCCGATGTTGTTGTTGATGATGAACTCGAGACGCGCGAGACCCACGCCGCCGTTCGGCAGTTGCGAGAAGTCGAACGCGAGCTGCGGGTTGCCGACGTTCATCATGATCTTGACCGGGATTTCCGGCAGTTCGCCGCGCTGCACTTCCGTGACTTCCGTCTCGAGCAGGCCGTCGTAGATCTTGCCTTCGTCGCCTTCCGCGCACGACACGGTGACGAGCGCGCCGTCCTTCAGGATGTCGGTCGCGTCGCCGCAGCCGACGACTGCCGGCACGCCGAGTTCACGCGCGATAATCGCCGCGTGGCAGGTCCGGCCGCCACGGTTCGTGACGATCGCGGCTGCACGCTTCATCACCGGCTCCCAGTTCGGGTCGGTCATGTCGGCCACCAGCACGTCGCCCGGCTGCACGCGTTCCATTTCCGACGGATCCTGGATCACGCGCACGGGGCCCGCACCGATCTTCTGGCCGATCGCACGGCCCGTTGCCAGCACCTGCGACTGGCCCTTCAGCTTGAAGCGCTGCTCGGCCTTGCCGCTCGCCTGGCTCTTCACGGTTTCCGGGCGTGCCTGCAGGATGAAGATCTTGCCGTCGCGGCCGTCCTTGCCCCACTCGATGTCCATCGGACGCTGGTAGTGCTTCTCGATGATGACCGCGTACTTCGCCAGCTCGATCACGTCCTCGTCGGTGATCGAGTAGCGGTTGCGCTGCTCGTGCGGCACGTCGACCGTCTTCACGCGGCCCGGCTCGCCCGGCTGCGTGAATTCCATCTTGATCAGCTTCGAGCCGATCGAGCGGCGGATGATCGGGTACTTGTCCTGGGCGAGCGTCGTCTTGAACACGTAGAACTCGTCCGGGTTCACTGCGCCCTGCACGACGGTTTCGCCCAGGCCGTAGCTCGACGTGATGAACACGGCGTCCTTGAAGCCCGATTCGGTGTCGATCGTGAACATCACGCCGGCCGCGCCGACGTCCGAGCGGACCATGCGCTGCACGCCGGCCGACAGGGCGACTTCCGCGTGCGTGAAGCCCTTGTGCACGCGATACGAGATCGCGCGGTCGTTGTACAGCGACGCGAACACGTGCTTCATGCGGTCGAGCACGTCCTCGATGCCGACGACGTTCAGGTACGACTCCTGCTGGCCGGCGAACGATGCGTCGGGCAGGTCTTCCGCGGTAGCGGACGAACGCACGGCGAACGACAGCTCGCCCGGCGAGCTGTTCTTCAGGATGTCGAACTGCTCACGGATTTCCTGCTCGAGACGTGCCTGCAGCGGCGCATCGACGATCCACTTGCGGATTTCGGCGCCGGCTTCGGCGAGCGCCTTCACGTCGTCGATGTCGAGCGACTCGAGACGCTTGGCGATGCGGTCGGTAAGGTCGTTGTGCTTGAGGAAATCGCGGAACGCGAGCGCGGTCGTGGCGAAACCGGTGGGTACGCGAACGCCTGCTTCGGAAAGCTGGCTGATCATTTCGCCCAGCGACGCATTCTTGCCGCCGACGATCTCCACATCGGTCATCCGCAACTGCTCGAACGGAATTACATACGCCTGGTCCTTTGCGACGTTTGCTGCGTTAGTCATACAAGCCCCTAAGTGTGAAAAAAATGCTCGATTGCGCAAGTGGGCTTGGACGCGGGCGCTTGCAAAAAGGCGCGGCGCGTCTTGCGCAACCTGTTGGAGAAACAATCGCAGCGGCGGATTATCTTCCGACCCGATTTGCAAAAATCCCGGCAGAAGGGCGATATTTTCAGACAAATCGCCAAACTTGCCGGGAATTTTGGAATCGAGCGGAGAACCCCGGGGCGCCGTTCGCGCCCTGCCCCCGCAATTGCTTATCCAACAGGTTGCCGCTATTCTACCGTGCCGGCTGCCGGATGTGGCGCGACCTTGTCACTGCGTCTGGAGGCGAACCTCCAGCCGCCCGCGCAACCGCCCTTCACGTTCGACGCCCAGATTCATGCTGCCTACCGTATTCATCGTCTCCGACGGCACCGGGATCACTGCCGAAACCTTCGCGCATTCGATCCTCTCCCAGTTCGACCAGAAATTCCGCCTCGTGCGCGTGCCGTTCGTCGATTCGCTCGACAAGGCCTATGCGACCGTCGAGAAGATCAACGAGGCCGCCGTGCACGACGGCCGCCGCGCGATCGTGTTCACGACGCTCGTCGACAGCGAGTCGAACGACATCGTCAAGCGCTCGAACGCGCTCGTGCTCGACATGTTCCAGCGCTTCGTCGAACCGCTCGAGCAGGAACTGGAGCTCAAGTCGAGCCACGCGATGGGCCGCGGCCACCAGAACGCGGACACCGAGGAATACAAGACCCGGATCGAGGCGATCAACTTCTCGCTCGCACACGATGACGGCCAGTCGAACCGCAACCTGTCGGAAGCCGACGTGATCCTCGTCGGCGTGTCGCGCAGCGGCAAGACGCCGACGAGCCTGTATCTCGCGATGCAGTACGGCGTGAAGGCGGCAAACTATCCGCTGATTCCGGAGGATTTCGAGCGCGGCAAGCTGCCGTCGGCGCTGTCGCCGTACAGCGAGAAGCTGTTCGGGCTGTCGATCGACCCGCAGCGCCTGTCCGAGATCCGCAACGAGCGCCGGCCGGGCAGCAAGTACGCGGCGCCCGAGAACTGCCGCTACGAGATCAACGAAGCCGAAGCGATGATGCGCCGCGAGGGGATCAAGTGGCTGTCGTCGACGCACAAGTCGATCGAGGAAATCGCGACGACGATCCTGCAGGAAATCCGCCTCGACCGGCAGTCGTATTGAGCCTGAGCGATGGTGCGCTCGCGGCCGCCTGGCCGCCTGGCCGCCGCCGGATACAACAAGGCCGCGTCGAACGCGGCCTTTTTCAATGGTGCGAACCGAGCACGGGGGCGGCGTCACCCACGCCGCTGCTGGCGCACCTGCTCGAACAGGCAGACCGCGGCCGCGGCCGCGACGTTCAGCGACTCCATCCCGCCCGGCTGCGGGATCGTCACGCGATGCGTGGCCGCGTCACGCCAGAACGCCGATACCCCGGCACCCTCGTTGCCGAACACCCATGCAACGGGCCCCGACAGGTCACAGTCGTAGACCGCCTGCGCGCCGTGCGAATCGGTCAGCGCGACCGGTACGTCAAGACGCGCGGCGAGCGCATCGGCTTCGACATCTTCGTGGATCGACAGCAGGAAATGCGCGCCCATGCCCGAGCGCAGCACCTTCGACGACCATGCGTACGCGGTACCCGGCGCACAGAACACGTGGCGCACGCCGGCGGCCGCCGCACTGCGCAGGATCGAGCCGACGTTGCCGGCGTCCTGCACGCCGTCGAGCACGACCGACGACTGCGTCACGCGCTCGGGCAGCGGCTGTGCCGGCCGGTCGACGAGCAGCAGGAAGCCGACGCCGTTGACCACGTTCGACAACTGCCCGAACAACGCATCAGGCAGCGTGACGATCCGTTGTGCATCGATGCGCGCGACGATCGCCTGGGCCTCGGCGTGGCCGAGTGCGCCTTCGGTCGTGACGCACAGCTCGGGCGTCGCGCCCGTGTCGAGGTACGCGCTCGCGAGATGGAATCCTTCGAGCAGTGCCTGGCCGCCGCGGCGCTGATGGGACGTCGAACCCGCGAGCGCCTTCAGGCGCTTGTACAGCGGGTTGTCGCGGGAAGTAATGCTTTTCATCGAATCAGGTCGAGTGCCGCACGAACCGGCGCGAACGACCGCCGATGGGCTTCGCACGGGCCGTGCTCGCGCAGGGCGGCAAGGTGTTTCACGGTGCCGTAGCCCGCATGCACGTTGAAGCCGTACACGGGGAAACGCTCGTGCAGGTCGACGAGCATGCGGTCGCGGGTGACCTTCGCGAGAATCGACGCGGCCGAGATGCTCGGCACGAGCGCATCGCCGCTGACGATCGCCTCGGCGCGCACCGTCAGCGTCGGGCAGCGGTTGCCGTCGATCTGCGCAAGCGTCGGCAGGATCGACAGGCCCTCGACCGCGCGCTTCATCGCGAGCATCGTCGCGTGCAGGATGTTCAGCGTGTCGATCTCGTCGACGCTCGCCGATGCAACGCAATACGACAGCGAGCGCGCGACGATCAGCTCGTACAGCGCATCGCGCTTCTTCGCGGACAGCGCCTTCGAATCGTCGAGCCCGTCGATCGGCTGCGCCGGATCGAGAATCACCGCGGCGGCCACCACCGGCCCCGCGAGCGGGCCGCGGCCCGCTTCGTCGACGCCGCAGACGATCTCGTCGGGATGGCTGAAATCGAAACCGCCCTGCACGTCGCTCGACGCGCGGCGGCGTGGTGCACGTACTGCGGTCATGCGCGCCCCTTGCGTTGTTCGAGCACGCGCACGACCGCTTCGGCCGCCTTCGCAGCCGTGTTCTGCCGCAGCGAAAGATGCATTTCGGTAAAGACTTCGGTCAGCGTGCGACGGTTCGCGTCGTCGCGCAGCTGCGTGAGCGTCGCATCGGCAAGCGCCTCGGGCGTCGCGAAATGCTGCAGCAGCTCGGGCACGACGAAGCGCCCCGCCAGGATGTTCGGCAAGCCGACGTACGGCAGGTAACCCTGCCGCCGCATGATCTGCCCGGTCAGCCAGGGCACCTTGTATGAGATCACCATCGGCTTCTTCAGCAGCGCGGCTTCCAGCGTGACCGTGCCGCTCTTCACGAGGATCGCGTCGGCAGCCGTCATCGCAACCTGCGAGCGGCCGTCGGTGATCGTCAGCGCGAGCTGCGGATGGGCATCGACGAGCGGTTGCAGCAGCGCGCGCAGCGCGGGCGTGGCCGCCGGCATCACGAACCGTACGCCAGGCTCGCGCTGCTGCATCAGCGCCATTGCCGCGAAGAACGTCGGGCCGATCAGTGCGATTTCCGAGCGCCGGCTGCCCGGCAACACGGCGATCACCGGGCCGTCGGCCGGCAATCCGAGCGCGATGCGCGCGCCGTGCGTGTCGGGCTCGAGCGGAATCTCGTCGGCGAGCGGATGGCCGACGTAGGTCGACGCAACGCCTGCCTTGTCGAGAATCGCCGGTTCGAACGGAAACAGGCACAGCATGTGATCGACGGACTTCGCGATCTTCTTGATCCGGCCGCCGCGCCATGCCCAGATCGACGGGCACACGAAGTGGATCGACGGGATGCCCGCGTCGCGCGCCGCCTGTTCGACGTTGAAGTTGAAATCGGGCGCATCGACGCCGATGAACGCGTCCGGCCGCTCGGCGAGCAACTGGCGCTTCAGCTCGCCGCGAATCCGCAGGATTTCGGGAATCTGGCCCAACGCCTCGACATAGCCGCGCACGGTCAGCTTGTCCATCTGCCAGTGCGAGTCGAAGCCGTGTGCGATCATTCGCGGGCCGCCGATCCCGTAGTACTGGGCCGATTCGGGCAGCCGCTCGCGCAGCCCGCCGAGCAGCGACGCGCCGAGCAGGTCGCCCGACGGTTCGCCGGCCACCATCGCGAGCCGGAGCTGAGTGGTCGGAAGCGGCATCGCTTAGCGGATGATGCCGCGTTGCGACGCGTCGATGAACTCGACGAGCGCCTTCACGGGTGCGTCGCCGTCGCCGCCCGCCGCCGCCAGCTCGCGCAACTGCACTTTCGCTTCCTCGAGCGACAGGCCGTTCTTGTACAGCAGGCGGTACGCGCTGCGCAGCGCGGAGATCGCGTCGGGCGAGAAACCGCGCCGGCGCAGCCCTTCGACGTTGATCCCGTGCGGTTCGGCCTTGTTGCCTGCCGCGATCACGAACGGCGGAATGTCCTGCACGAGCGCCGATGCGCCGCCCAGCATCGAGTGCGCGCCGATGCGCACGAACTGGTGGACGCCCGACATCCCGCCGACGATCGCCCAGTCGCCGATCTCGACGTGGCCGGCCATCTGCGCGTTGCTCGACAGGATCACGTGGCTGCCGACCGTGCAGTCGTGACCGATGTGCACATAGGCCATGATCCAGTTGTCGTCACCGAGCGTCGTCACGCCGCCGTCCTGCACGGTGCCCGTGTGGATCGTCGTGAATTCGCGGATCGTGTTGCGGCTGCCGATCACGAGCTTCGTCGGCTCGTCCTTGTACTTCATGTCCTGCGGACGACCACCGACCGACGCGTAATGGCCGATGCGGTTGTCCTCGCCGAGCGTCGTATGGCCTTCGATCACGCTGTGCGAGCCGATCGTCGTACGCGCGCCGATCGTGACGTGCGGACCGACGATCGCGTACGGGCCGATCTCGACCGATTCGTCGATCTGCGCGCCCGGTTCGACAATCGCGGTGGGATGAATCCTGGTCATGCGCCGTTGCCTCTCGATGTGATGTGTCGCGTTGCGTTGCCTGTCCGTGCCGCGTCGCTCAGGGCGCCACGTCGGTCGTCTTGACCGTGCACATCAGTTCGGCTTCCGCCGCCACCTTGCCGTCCACTTCCGCCACCGCCTTGAACTTCCAGATACCGCGGATGTAGCGTTCGAACGTCACGTTCAGAATCAGTTGGTCGCCCGGCTCGACCGGACGCTTGAAGCGCGCGCCGTCGATCCCGACGAAGTAGTACAGCGTGTTCTCCGGATCCTTCGGCTGCTCTTCCGAGAAGGTCAGCAGCGCCGCGGCCTGCGCGAGCGCCTCGAGGATCAGCACGCCCGGCATCACCGGCCGCTTCGGGAAATGCCCCTGGAAGTACGGCTCGTTGATCGACACGTTCTTCAGCGCTTTGATGCCTTTGTGCGGTTCGAGTTCGAGCACGCGATCGACGAGCAGAATCGGGTAGCGATGCGGCAGCAGCGTGAGGATCTTGTGGATGTCGAGATTGATTTTTTCAGTGCTCATGATGGTTCGTCTCACGCAGAGGCTGCGCGGTGGTGATGCAAAGGCTGAAGCGGGCCGTCGTGCGGCCCAGTCTGGCAAACCGGGCCGGTTGCGCTGGCCGTACCCGGTTCGAGGTCTCGCATGATGCGCTCAGGCGTCCGTGCCGCCCTGGGCGGCGAGCGCGGCTTCGAGCGCCTTGATGCGCTCGCGCAGCTTGTCGAGGTTGCGCACGAGCGCGGCGCTCTTGTTCCACTCGCCGTGGTCGACGGCCGGGAACGCGCTGGTATAGATGCCGGCCTTCGGCAGCGACTTCGATACGCCCGATTTCGCGGTGATGATGACATAGTCGCCGAGCGTCACGTGGCCGGCGATCCCGGCCGCGCCGCCGATCATGCAGTGGCGGCCGATCGTCGTGCTGCCCGCGATCCCGGCGCTGCCGGCGATCACCGTGTAGGCGCCGATCCGGCAGTTGTGGCCGATCTGCACCTGGTTGTCGATCTTCACGCATTCCTCGATGACGGTATCCGCCATCGCGCCGCGGTCGATCGTCGTATTCGCGCCGATCTCGACGTCCGGGCCGATCGTGACACCGCCGACCTGCGGGATCTTGACCCAGCTGCCGGTGCGCGCGTCGCCGTCGCCGACGAAATCCGGCGCGAAGCCGAAGCCGTCGGAGCCGATCACGGCGCCCGCATGAATGATCGCGCGCGGGCCGACCTTGCAGCCGTGGTACACCGACGCGTTCGGGTACAGGTGCGAGCCCGCGCCGATCGTCGTGCCGCGGCCGATGAACACGTTCGCGTCGAGCTGCACGCCGTCTTCGATCACCGCGCCGGCCTCGACCGTCACGTGCGGGCCGATCACCGCGCTCGCGGCGACCTGCGCGGCCGGGTCGATCGTCGCGCTCGGATGCACGCCGGCCGCGCGCGGCGGCGTGGCGAGATCGATGAACATCTGCGCGACGCGCGCGAAGTACGCGTACGGATTCGGCGTCACGATGAAGTTGCGGCCGCTTGCGGCCGCGCCCAGCTTTTCCAGATCCTTCGGCGCGATCAGCACCGCGCCGGCGCGGGTCGTCTCGACCTGCGACAGGTACTTCGGGTTCGCGAGGAACGCGAGTTGCTGCGGGCCTGCCTGGTCGAGCGGCGCGAGGCCGCCGACCGTGCACTGTGCGTCGCCGGCGATCTCGCCGCCGAACCGCTTTACGAGTGCCTCAAGCGTCAATGCCATTCGTCGTCTGCTCCGTTCAGTTCGCCGAGCCGGACGCGAGCGCCTTGAGCACCTTGTCGGTGATGTCGATGCGCGGGCTGACGTACACGGCTTCCTGCACGATCAGGTCGTAATTCTGCTGCTCGGCGATCTGCTTGATGACCTTGTTCGCCCGCTCGAGCACGGCCGCCAGTTCCTCGTTGCGGCGCTGGTTCAGGTCTTCGCGGAACTCGCGCTGCTTGCGCTGGAAGTCGGTATCGAGCTGGGCGAGATCACGCTGCTTCTGCGCGCGGTCGGCCGCCGACAGCGACGCGCCGTTCTTGTCCAGCGAATCGGACATCGACTTCAGGCGCGCCGCCAGATCCTGCAGATCCTTGTCGCGCTTCGCAAACTCGGCTTCGAGCTTCGTCTGCGCCGCCTTCGCGGGCACCGACTCGCGCAGGATCCGATCCGAATTGACCGCCGCGATGCGGGCGACGTCCTGTGCGTGCGCCGTTGCCGCGCCCAAGGCCAGCGCAACGGTCAGCGCGCACATCACTCGTTTCGAAAACTTACCGGTTAGCAAAATTACCCTCTCGTTGCTGTTGTCATGCGTTCGATCAGAACGCCGTTCCGATCTGGAACTGGAATTTCTGGTACTGGTCGCCTTCGTGCTTCTGCAGCGGGAAGCCGAGGCTCAGCTTCAGCGGGCCGATCGGCGAGATCCACGCGAGACCCACACCATAGCCGTAACGCAGGCCGTTGGCGCCCGTACTCGTACCGCCCGGCGCGTTGCCCCATACGTTACCGCCGTCGAGGAACGTGAACACGCGCAGCGTGCGGTCGTAGCCCGTGCCCGGCAGCGGGAACGTCAGTTCGATGTTGCCGACGACCATCTTCGAACCGCCGATCGGGTCGTTCGTCTTCGTGTCGCGCGGGCCCAGCGAGCTCGGCTCGTAGCCACGCACGGAGCCGATACCGCCCGCGTAGTAGTTCTTGAAGATCGGGTACGGGTTGCCGATACCGTTACCGTAGCCGCCTTGCAGGTTCAGGCCCAGGATGAAGCCGCGCGAGAACGAATAGTAGTACTGGGCCTGCAGGTCGGCCTTGTAGTACTGGATCTTGCCGACCGGCACGCCGTACTCCATGTTCGCCTGCGTGAAGTAGCCGCGGCTCGGAATCAGCGCGCTGTCACGCGCGTCGCGCGACCACGCGACCGTCAGCGGCACCGTGTTCGACACGCGGCCGAACTGGTTCACGTAATCCTGGTAGCTCTGCGGCGTGTTCGAATCGACGTCGAGACGGTTCTGCTCGAAGCCCGCGCCGAAGTAGACGGTGTCGACTTCCGAGAACGGGATGCCGAACTTCAGGTTGCCGCCCGCGCTGATGATCCGGAAGCTCGAGCTCGTCGAATAGTAGAGCGGCTGGTACGTGCGGTAGTAGACGTCCGTGATCCGCTTGATGCCGTCGACCGTGAAGTACGGGTCGACCTGCGTGACGGTCAGCGTACGGTAGCTCTTCGCGGTGTTGACGTTCACCGACAGGCTGGTACCCGAACCGAACACGTTGTCCTGCGACACGCCGGCCGACAGCACGACCTTGTCCGTCGACGAGAAGCCCGCGCCCAGCGTGATCGCGCCGGTGGGCTTTTCGTCGACCTTCACGTTCACGTCGACCTGGTCGTTCGTGCCTTCGACCGGCACCGTCGTCACGTCGACGTTGGTGAAGTAGCCGAGACGGTTCACGCGATCCTTCGACAGCGCGAGGCGGTTCGAATCGAACCACGAGCTTTCGAGCTGACGCATTTCGCGGCGCACCACTTCGTCGCGCGTGCGCGTGTTGCCGACGACGTTGATGCGGCGCACGTACACGCGGCGGCTCGGATCGACGACGAGGTTCAGGTTCACCTTGTGGTTCGCCTGGTCGATGTCCGGCTGCGCGTTGACGGTCGCGAATGCGTAGCCGTACTCACCGAGCTTGTCGACGATCGACTTGGTGGTCTGTTGCAGCTTTTCGGCCGAGAAGCGGTCGCCCGGCTTGATCTTGATCAGCTTGTTGAGTTCGGCTTCGCGATCGAGCAGGTTGCCCGACAGCTTGATGCCCGACACCGTGTACGGCTCGCCTTCGTGCAGCGTGACCGTCAGGTACATGTCCTTCTTGTCGGGCGAGATCGACACCTGGGTCGAATCGATGTTGAACTCGAGATAGCCGCGGTTCAGGTAGTACGAGCGCACCGCCTCGAGGTCGCCCGTGAGCTTTTCCTTCGAGTACAGGTCGTTCTTCGTGTACCAGGAGAACCAGTTCGGCGTCGACAGCTGCATTTCGTCGCGCAGCGTGCTGGTGCTGAACGCCTTGTTGCCGATGAAGTTGATCTGGCGGATCTTCGCGCTCGGGCCTTCGGCCACCGCGAACAGGATCGACACGCGGTTCGCGTCGACCGGCGTGATCGTCGTCTTGACCTCGGCCGCGTAGAAGCCGCGCGTGAGGTACTGGCGCTTGAGCTCCTGCTCCGCCTTGTCGACGAGCGCCTTGTCGTAGTAGCGGCCGTCGGCGAGGCCGACTGCGCGCAGCGCCTTCGTCAGGTTGTCCTTGTCGAATTCCTTCGTGCCGGTGAAGTCGATCGACGCGATGGCCGGACGCTCCTGCACCTGCACGATCACGACGTTGCCCTGCGTGGCGATGCGTACGTCGTTGAAGAAGCCCGTCGCGTACAGCGCGCGGATTGCTTCGGATGCCTTGTCGTCCGTGAAGGTATCGCCCTGCTTGATCGGCAGGTAGGCGAACACCGAACCCGCTTCGACGCGCTGCAGCCCCTCGATCTTGATGTCTTGCACCACGAACGGTGCCGCTGCATGGGCCGCGAGGCCGTGCGCGGCGAGCGCGGCCGCTGCAACTGTCTTAGGTACAAAGCGATGAGGTTTGAACAACATGCATCCCCAATATTTAGCTGCATCAAATCAGGCGGCTGCCCAGCGGCCGCCGCCTGACGCTTCAGAAATGGATTAACCGAGCCAGATCGTTGAACAGCGCGATCGCCGACAATGCGACGATGCAGATCAACCCGGCTCTTTGCAGAATCAGCTGCCAGCGCTCCGAGACGGCTTTCCCGGTCGCGGCTTCAACCGCATAATATAACAGATGCCCCCCGTCCAAAACGGGAATCGGCAACAAGTTCAGGACGCCAAGGCTAATGCTGACAAGGGCGAGGAAGGACAGGAACGCCGACGGACCGAGCCGCGCACTCTTGCCCGCGTAGTCCGCGATCGTCACCGGGCCGGACAGGTTCTTCAGCGACGCGTTGCCCGTGATCATGCGCCCGAACATCTTCAGCGAGTACACGGAGATGTCCCACGTCCGGTGCGCGCCAAGCTGCAGGCTCTCGATCGGCCCGTATCGCACGTCGACGGACGGCGCATGCATCGACAGCGCCGCGCCGATCCGGCCGACCTCCTGCCCCGATTCGTCGTCGCGCTGCACCTGCGGCACGATCGACACCGTCCGCGCGGCGCCGTCACGCTCGATCTGCAGGTCGAGCGGCTTGCCCGCATGGTGTTTCACGAAATCGATGAAGCGCGACGCGCCGCCGATCGGCTTGCCGTCGAGCGCGACCAGCTTGTCGCCGGGCTTCAGGCCCGCCTGCTCCGCCGCGCTGCCGGGCTGGACGGACGCGACCGACAACGTCCCGCCGCCGGCCTCGAAGCCCAGATGGGCCATGAAATCGTCGTCGAGCTGACTTTCAGGAACATTGCGGAGATCGACGCGGAAATCGAACGTCGTGTTGCCGTCGCGTGCGCCGAGCACGATCTCGCGGTGATCGAACGCGGCCGCCAGCAGCTTCCAGCGCAGGTCCGACCAGGACCGCACCGGCTCGGCCTCGCCGCCCTGCGCGTTGCGGATCGACACGACCTTCTCGCTGCCGTCGAAGCCCGCGCGCGCCGCCACCGTGCCGGTGGCTGGCGGTGCGACGATCGCGGCCGGCTCGGTTACGCCGGTGGCGAATACGACGGAAAACAGCACGATTGCCAACATGAAATTGGCAATCGGCCCGGCCGCGACGATGGCGATGCGCTTGTAGACGGATTGCCGGTTGAAGGCCTGGCCGAGTTCCTCGGGCGGGATGCCGGGGCCGGGATCGCGCTCGTCGAGCATCTTCACGTAGCCGCCGAGCGGCAGTGCCGACAGCGTCCACTCGGTGCCCGTCCTGCGGCTGACCCAGCGCGCGACGGGCTGGCCGAAGCCGATCGAGAAACGCAGCACCTTCACGCCGCACCAGCGCGCGACGCGATAGTGTCCGTACTCATGCACGACGACCAGCACCCCGATCGCCACCGCAAACGCGACCAGTTCGACCAGCACGTTCATGAGCACCCCATTCAGACAGTACGCTCCACGCGTGGCGCAGGCGCTTTCGCAATGATTTCGGCGGCGAGGCGGCGTGCCTCGGCATCCGCCGCAAGGACATCCTCGAGCCCGTCGGGCGTGCGGTTCGGCAGCGTGTTGAGCACGGCGTCGACCGTCGCCGCAATCGCCATGAAGCCGATGCGGCGCTCGAGAAACGCTTCGACCGCGACTTCGTTCGCCGCGTTCAATGCGGCGCTCGCGATGCCGCCTTCGTCAAGCGCCTTCAGCGCGAGCGCGAGGCACGGGAAGCGCGCGTAGTCGGGCTTCTCGAACGACAGCTGGGCGATCTGCGCGAGATCGAGCTGCTCGACACCCGCATCGACACGCTCGGGGAACGCGAGCGCGTGCGCGATCGGCGTGCGCATGTCGGGGTTGCCGAGCTGGGCGAGCACCGAGCCGTCGCGATACGACACGAGCGAATGGATCACGCTCTGCGGGTGGATCAGCACGTCGATGCGCTCGCCCGGCAGCCCGAAGATCCAGTGCGCCTCGATCACCTCGAGGCCCTTGTTCATCATCGTCGCGGAATCGACCGAAATCTTGCGGCCCATCACCCAGTTCGGGTGCTTGCACGCTTCGTCCGGCGTCACGTCGACGAGCGTGGCCGGTTCGCGCGTGCGGAACGGGCCGCCCGATGCGGTCAGGATGATCTTCGAGATCCCGCCGTGCTCGGCCGCGTCGCGCGGCATGCACTGGAAGATCGCGTTGTGTTCGCTGTCGACCGGCAGCAGGATCGCGCCATGGTCGCGCACGGCGTCCATGAAAATCGCGCCCGACATCACCAGCGCCTCCTTGTTCGCGAGCAGGATGCGCTTGCCGGCGCGCGCGGCCGCGAGGCTCGGCGCCATGCCGGCCGCTCCGACGATCGCCGCGACCACCGTGTCGCAGCCATCGCTCTTCGACACGTCGACGAGCGCCTGCGGCCCGTACAGCACGGTCGTCTTGCTGCCCGCCGCGCGCAGTTTCGCGTCGACGTGCGCGGCCGTCTCGGCATCGCCGACCACCGCCACCTCGGGCGCGAAGCGCAGGCATTGCTCGACGAGCTTGTCGCCGTTGCGGTGTGCGGTCAGCGCATAGACCGAGAAGCGCTCGGGATGGCGCGCGACCACGTCGAGCGTGCTGTCTCCGATCGAGCCCGTGGAACCGAGCAATGTCAGGCGTTTTTGCATAACAGAATTAGTGGTTTAACCAAGCAGCAGCATCGCGAGCGGCAGCACCGGCAGCAGCGCGTCGACACGGTCGAGCACGCCGCCATGGCCTGGCAGCAGTCCGCTCGAATCCTTCACGCCCGCCTGCCGCTTCAGCAACGACTCGAACAGGTCGCCGATCACGCTGTATGCGACCAGCAGCGTCAGTGCGGCCCATGCGCCGAGCATCCCGTAGCGCACGGCGAACGCGGAAAACAGGGTCGGCTCGAACGCATGCGCGGCCATCGCGACACCGGCGACGACCATCACGGCGAGCCAGCCACCGATCGCGCCTTCCCAGCTCTTGCCGGGGCTGATCGTGATGGCCAGTTTACGCTTTCCGAAGGCCTTGCCCGCGAAGTATGCGCCGATATCGGCAAGCCAGACGACCAGAAGCAGCGACAGCACGAACGGCACGCCCTGCGCGCGCGCCGCGACGAGCGCATGCCAGCAGGCCGCAAAGACCACGAGCCCGGCCGCCAGCAGGAACGGCCGCCATACGCCGCCCGCGAGCACCGGCTTGCGCCGCAGCGTGAACGGGCCGACCAGCAGCCAGAACACGCCGGCCGCCATGAAAAGGGGACGGGACGAAGCCGCACCGACGCCGAACGGCGCCGTTGCCGCCAGCGCCAGCGCCGCGACGACCGCATAGACGACCGGGCCGGCGCCGCCGAGCTTGAGCAGGCGCGCCCATTCCCACGCGGCAAACACGAGCACGACGCCGATCAGCGCGCCGAACGCGGTGAGCGGCGCGAACAGCGTCACCGGCAGCAGCACCGCCAGCATCACGATCGCCGTGATCACACGGGTTTTCAGCATGAAAGGGAGTCGGCGTTCTGCGATTGCGGTTCGAGCTGTGCGCTCGTGCGGCCGAAACGGCGTTCGCGCTCCGTATACGACGCCATGGCGTCGGCCAGTGCCGCGCCGTCGAAATCCGGCCAGTATTTGTCGGTGAAATAGAATTCGGCGTACGCGAGCTGCCACAGCAGGAAGTTGCTGACGCGCTGCTCGCCACCGGTACGGATGAAGAGATCGGGCTCCGGCGCATAGGCCATCGCCAGGTGCGGCGCGAACGCGTCCTCGGTCACTTCGACCTCGCGCCCCTCGCGCACGGCCTGCTCGACGAGCTTCTTCGTCGCCTGCAGGATGTCCCACCGGCCGCCGTAGTTGGCCGCGATGGTGAGCGTGAGACGGGTATTGCGCGCCGTCTTGGTTTCGGCGCGGCGAATCAGTTCGCGGATGCGCGGCTCGAAGCGGTCGAGATCGCCGACGACACGCAGGCGGATCCCGTTCGCGTGAAGCTTGCCGACCTCGCGCTCGAGCGCGGTGATGAAGAGGCGCATCAGGAACGACACTTCGTCGTTCGGACGGCGCCAGTTCTCCGAACTGAACGCGAACAGCGTCAGGTATTCGACGCCGGCGCGCGCGCAGCCTTCGACCACCGCCCGCACGGCATCGACGCCGCGGGTGTGCCCCGCGACGCGCGGCAAGCGGCGTTCGGTCGCCCAACGGCCGTTGCCGTCCATGATGATCGCGATGTGGCGCGGCACGACGCCGACGTCAGGCACGCGAACGGTAGAGCTGGTATAGGTCATGGCCGTTGAGACAGTAATGCGGGAAGAAGGCGGCGCGCGAGGACGGTCGTCAGACCGTCATGATCTCGGCTTCCTTGCTCTGCACGAGCTTGTCGATTTCGGCAACGTGCTTGTCGGTCAGCTTCTGCACGTCGTCGCTTGCACGACGCTCGTCGTCTTCCGAGATTTCCTTGTCCTTCACGAGCTTCTTGAGCGCTTCGTTCGCGTCGCGGCGCAGGTTGCGGATCGCGACCTTGGCCGTTTCGCCTTCGCTCTTGACGACCTTGGTCAGCTCGCGGCGGCGCTCTTCCGTCAGCGCGGGCATCGGCACGCGGATCAGGTCGCCGGCGGTGGCCGGGTTCAGGCCCAGGTCGGCTTCGCGAATGGCCTTCTCGACCTTCGCGACCATGTTCTTTTCCCACGGCTGCACGCCGATCGTGCGCGCATCGACGAGCGTCAGGTTGGCGACCTGCGAGATCGGCACCATCGAGCCGTAGTAGTCGACCTGCACGTGATCGAGCAGACCGGTATGTGCACGGCCCGTACGGATCTTTGCCAGATCGTTCTTGAACGCTTCGATCGAGCGCTGCATCTTTTGCTCGACGCCCTTCTTGGTATCAGCGACACTCATTTCAACCTCCGAACCTTCTAACCTTCAAAGAACACGAGCCCTGCCCGGCGCATCGGGTGCGCCGCGGCCGATGACCCGCATCCGCGGGAGTTTACACGTGGACGAGCGTACCTTCGTCCTCGCCCAGCACGATGCGCTTGAGCGCGCCCGGCTTGTTGATCGAAAACACGCGAATCGGCAGCTTCTGGTCGCGGCACAGCGCAAAGGCCGTCGCGTCCATCACCTGCAGGTTGCGGCTGATCGCCTCGTCGAAAGTGATCGTCGTGTAACGCGTGGCCGACGGATCCTTCTTCGGATCGGCAGAATATACGCCATCGACCTTGGTCGCCTTCAATACGACCTCGGCGCCCACTTCCGAACCGCGCAGCGCGGCGGCCGTGTCCGTCGTGAAGAACGGGTTGCCCGTACCGGCCGCGAAGATCACGACGCGGCCTTCCTCGAGCTGGCGGATCGCGCGGGGCCGGATGTACGGCTCGACGACCTGGTCCATCCGCAGCGCGGACTGCACACGCGCCTCGATGCCGGCGTGGCGCATCGCGTCCTGCAGCGCCAGCGCGTTCATCATCGTTGCGAGCATCCCCATGTAGTCCGCCGTCGCGCGATCCATGCCGGCCGCGCCACCCGCGACACCGCGGAAAATATTACCGCCACCGATCACGACCGCGAGCTGCGTACCGAGACGCACGACTTCGGCGATATCGGCCACCATCCGTTCGATCGTCGCGCGATTGATGCCGAAGGCATCGTCGCCCATCAGCGCTTCGCCGGAGAGTTTGAGGAGGACGCGTTTATAGGCATTGGACATAGGGGCTTCCGAGCGACGAGAGGATGACAACCACGAACTGTAGGGGCGAAATACTGATTCGGGCAAGCGCCGACGGTCGGACCGGGTTTCCCGGCCGGCCGGCGGCGGCGCCGACCGCGGCGGAGCGGACGCCCGCCGCGGATACTGCCTGACTGCTTACGGCTTACTGCTGCTTTGCTGCTGCGACTTGCGCGGCCACTTCGGCGGCGAAGTCGTCCTGGCGCTTCTCGATGCCTTCGCCGACGACGAACAGTGCGAACTTCTGCACTGCGGCACCCGCTGCCTTCAGCATCTGCTCGATCGTCTGCTTGTCGTTCTTCACGAACGTCTGGTTCAGCAGCGACACTTCCTTCAGGTACTTCTGGACGCTACCGTCGACCATCTTCGCGACGATTTCAGCCGGCTTGCCCGATTCCGCAGCCTTCTGCTCGGCCACGCGGCGTTCCGTGTCGATCAGCTCCGCCGGGACGTCTGCCGACGACAGCGCGACCGGCTTCATGGCCGCGATGTGCATCGCGACGTCCTTGCCGACCTGCTCGTCCGCGCCCGTGTACTCGACGATCACGCCGATACGCGCGCCGTGCAGGTACGTTGCGATCTTGTTCGCGGTTTCGAAACGGACGAAACGGCGGATCGAGACGTTCTCGCCGATCTTGCCGACCAGTGCGAGGCGCACTGCGTCGACCGTCGAGCCTTCGAGCGGCAGCGCCGACAGCGCAGCCACGTCGGCCGGGTTTTGCGTCGCGACGAGTTCTGCAACCGTCTTCGAGAATGCGAGGAAGTCGTCGTTCTTCGCGACGAAGTCGGTTTCGCAGTTCAGTTCGACCAGCGAGCCTGCGTTGCCGCCGACGAACGATGCGACGACGCCTTCTGCCGTCACGCGCGATGCCGCCTTGCTCGCCTTGTTGCCGAGCTTGACGCGCAGCAGCTCTTCAGCCTTGGCCAGGTCGCCGTCGGCTTCCGTCAGCGCCTTCTTGCACTCCATCATCGGTGCGTCGGTCTTTGCGCGCAGTTCTGCCACCATGCTTGCGGTAATTGCCGCCATCATTCGCTCCTTGAGTCTGTATTCACAACGCCGCCCGCTTGGACGCGAACGGCCGAGATTCGTTTCCGGACCCGCACCCATTCGGCGCAATCAGGTCCGGCGCACAAGCTTAAAAAAAGGGGGCCTGTTGAGAGCCCCCTTTTTGCGCCGGCTCGGGGCCAGTTACGCGTTTTCCTCGACGTACTCGTCGTCGCCGCGTGCGGCCTGGACCACTTCGTTGACCGCGTTCGCACGGCCTTCGAGGATCGCGTCGGCCACGCCTTCAGCGTACAGCGCGACTGCCTTGCTCGAGTCGTCGTTACCCGGGATCACGTAATCCACACCTTCCGGCGAGTGGTTCGTATCGACCACGGCGATGACCGGCACGCCCAGCTTGTTCGCTTCGGTGACGGCAATCTTGTGGTAACCGACGTCGACGACGAAGATCGCGTCCGGAATGCCGCCCATGTCCTTCACGCCGCCGATCGACTTTTGCAGCTTGGCGATTTCGCGTTCGAACAGCAGCGCTTCCTTCTTGCTCATCTTTTCGAGCTCGCCTGCCTCGACTGCAGCTTCCATGTCCTTCAGGCGCTTGATCGATACCTTCAGCGTCTTGAAGTTGGTCATCATGCCGCCGAGCCAGCGTGCGTTGACGAACGGCATGCCTGCGCGCTGCGCTTCCTGGGCGATCGTGTCACGCGATTGACGCTTCGTGCCGACGAACAGGATCGTGCCGCGGTTCGCTGCCAGCTGGCGCACGTACTTCTGTGCGTCCGTGAACATCGGCAGCGTCTTTTCGAGGTTGATGATGTGAATCTTGTTGCGGTGACCGAAAATGAACGGAGCCATCTTCGGGTTCCAGAAGCGCGTCTGGTGACCGAAGTGGACACCTGCTTCCAGCATTTGGCGCATCGTAACTGCCATGTAAATTCTCCACGAGGGTTGGGTCTTAAGCCGGCCGCCGTACCGCCGCGCGATCCCACCCCGAAGGGCGCGAATTTCGCGCGGCCGGCACCCTGGTTGCGCCGGCTTGCGATTCGACACGTGCAAACGCCCGTGCCGCAAGCCTTACATCCGCGATCCCGCCCCAACATGGGGCAAGCTCGGCAATTGGATATCGACTTAGCCAAAGAGTATAGCACGCCGATTTGTCCGCTCTCAAGTCGCTCACCACTTTCGCTTGCCGCGCGGCAGCCGGCCGGACAATCCGCGAAAACCCGCATCCGCACCGCCGGCAGGGGCTGCGACGCCTGCCAGAAGGTGCGATAATCCGTCAATTCACCGCATTCCAGGCATACCTCGATGGCTATTACGCTCAAAAACGAACACGATATCGCCGAGATGCGCGTCGCCTGCCGTCTCGCGAGCGAAGTGCTCGACTTCATCACGCCGCACGTCGTCGCGGGCGTCACGACCGCCGAACTCGACCGCCTCTGTCACGAGTTCATGCTCAACGAACAGGGCACGATCCCGGCGCCGCTGAACTACCAGCCGCCCGGCTATCCGCCGTACCCGAAAGCCACCTGCATTTCGGTCAACGACGTGATCTGCCACGGCATTCCGGGCGAGAAGGTGATCAAGAACGGCGATGCGCTGAACATCGACATCACCGTGATCAAGAACGGCTACTTCGGCGACACGAGCCGCATGTTCATCGTCGGCGAGGGTTCGATCCTCGCGAAGCGCCTCGTGCAGACCACCTACGAATGCATGTGGCTCGGCATCGACCAGGTCAAGCCGGGCGCGCACCTCGGCGACATCGGCTACGCGATCCAGAAGCACGCGGAAGCGCAGGGCTACAGCGTCGTGCGCGAATACTGCGGCCACGGCATCGGCACGGTGTTCCACGAAGATCCGCAGGTCGTTCACTATGGCCGCCCGGGCACCGGCATCGAACTGAAGGCCGGGATGATCTTCACGATCGAGCCGATGATCAACGCCGGCAAGCGCGACATTCGCACGATGCCCGACCAGTGGACGGTCAAGACGCGCGACCGCAGCCTGTCGGCGCAGTGGGAGCACACGGTGCTCGTCACCGAAACCGGCTACGAGGTGCTGACCGTGTCGGCCGGCACGCCGGCGCGCCCCGTGTTCGCACAACCGGCCGCCGCCGTCTGAGCGCCGTCGCGCCAGCCCGCCCCACCTTGCACCTGAACGGCCGCCCATGAGCGCTCACGCTGCCCCCCCGCCCGAAGCGCTGTCGCGGCGCGCCGAATTCAAGGCCGCCAAGACGGAGATGCTCGAGCGCTTTCGCCGCGCGGCGAACGTCGCGTCGCTGATGCACGCGCTGTCGAAACTCACCGACGAAGCGCTGAAGCGCGTGTGGGACGACTGCGGCCTGCCCGCGACGCTCGCGCTCGTCGCCGTCGGCGGCTACGGGCGCGGCGAGCTCGCGCCCTATTCCGACGTCGACATCCTCGTGCTGCTGCCCGATGCGCACGATCCGGCCCTCGACGCGCGCATCGAGCGCTTCATCGGCATGGCGTGGGATCTCGGCCTCGAGATCGGCAGCAGCGTGCGCACGGTCGCGCAGTGCATCGAGGAGGCGTCGCACGACGTCACGGTGCAGACCTCGCTGCTGGAAGCACGCCGCATCGTCGGCAGCACCGCGCTGTTCGAGCGTTTCACGGTGCGCTACCGCGAGGCGCTCGACGCCCGCGCGTTCTTCACCGCGAAGGTGCTCGAGATGCGGCAGCGCCACGCGAAGTGCCAGGACACGCCGTACAGCCTCGAACCGAACGTGAAGGAAAGCCCGGGCGGGCTGCGCGACCTGCAGACGATCCTGTGGATCGCGCGCGCGGCCGGTTTCGGCAGCAGCTGGCGCGAACTCGACACGCGCGGCCTCATCACCGATCGTGAAGCGCGCGAGCTGCGCCGCAACGAAGGTTTCCTGAAAACGCTGCGCGCGCGGCTGCACGTGATCGCCGGCCGCCGCCAGGACATGCTCGTGTTCGACCTGCAGACGCAGGCCGCCGAGAGCTTCGGCTACCAGCCGACGCAGGCCAAGCGCGCGAGCGAACAGCTGATGCGCCGCTATTACTGGGCCGCGAAAGCCGTCACGCAGCTCGCCACGATCCTGATCCAGAACATCGAGGCGCAACTGTTCCCCGCGACGAGCGGCATCACGCGCGTGCTGTCGCCCGACCGCTTCGTCGAGAAGCAGGGCATGCTCGAGATCGTCGACGACGGCGTGTTCGAACGCCACCCCGACGCGATCCTCGAAGCATTCCTGTTGTACGAGACGACCCGCGGCGTGAAGGGCCTGTCCGCCCGCACGCTGCGCGCGCTGTACAACTCGCGCGAGATCATGAACAACACGTGGCGCCGCGATCCGCAGAACCGCGACACGTTCATGCGAATCCTTCAGCAACCCGAAGGGATCACGCACGCGTTCCGGTTGATGAACCAGACGAGCGTGCTCGGCCGCTACCTGCTGAACTTCCGCCGCATCGTCGGCCAGATGCAGCACGACCTGTACCACGTGTACACGGTCGACCAGCACATCCTGATGGTGTTGCGCAACATCCGCCGCTTCGCGGTGGCCGAGCACGCGCACGAATATCCGTTCTGCAGCCAGTTGATCGGCAACTTCGAGCGCCCGTGGGTGCTGTATGTCGCGGCGCTGTTCCACGACATCGCGAAGGGTCGCGGCGGCGACCACTCGACGCTCGGGATGGCCGACGCACGGCGCTTCTGCCGCGAGCACGGCATCGCCGGCGACGATGCGGCGCTGATCGTGTGGCTCGTCCAGCATCACCTGACGATGAGCCAGGTCGCGCAAAAGCAGGACACGAGCGACCCCGAGGTCGTCAAGCGCTTCGCCGAAGTCGTCGGCAACGAGCGTTACCTCACCGCGCTGTACCTGCTGACCGTCGCCGATATCCGCGGCACGAGCCCGAAGGTATGGAACACGTGGAAGGGCAAGCTGCTCGAGGACCTCTACCGCATCACGCTCGCGGTGCTCGGCGGGGCCAGCCCCGACGCGCATTCCGAGCTGAAGTCGCGGCAGGAGCAGGCGCTCGCGCTGCTGCGCCTCGAGACCGTGCCCGACGACGCGCATCGCGCACTGTGGGATCAGCTCGATGTCGGCTTCTTCCTGCGTCACGACGCGGCCGACATCGCGTGGCAGACACGCGTGCTGTACCGGCACGTGAATGCCGAAACCGCGATCGTCCGCGCGCGGCCGTCGCCGATCGGCGACGCGCTGCAGGTGCTCGTGTACGTGAAGGATCGCCCCGACCTGTTCGCGGGCATCTGCGCGTATTTCGACCGCAACGGGCTGTCGGTGCTCGACGCACGCGTCAGCACGACGCGGCACGGCTATGCGCTCGACAACTTCATCGTCACGCAGACCGAACGTGACGTGCGGTATCGCGACATCGCGAATCTCGTCGAGCAGCAACTCGCGTCGCGGCTCACCGAAACCGCACCGCTGCCGGAGCCGTCCAAGGGCCGCCTGTCGAGGCTGTCCCGGACGTTTCCGATCACGCCGCGCGTCGACCTGCGGGCCGACGAGCGCGGCCAGTACTACATCCTGTCCGTGTCGGCCAACGACCGGCCGGGCCTTCTCTATTCGATCGCGCGCGTACTCGCCGAGCATCGGATCGGCGTCCACGCGGCGCGGATCAACACGCTCGGCGAACGCGTCGAGGACATCTTTCTGCTCGCGGGTGCCGGCCTGTCCGACAACCGCCTGCAGATCCAGCTCGAAACCGAATTGCTGCGTGCGATCGCAGTCTGAATGAATTCCAGCGTTTATGCGCACCAAATTAACCGTCAAGAATCCGAAGCCGGCGTCGCCGACCCGCGCCCCTGTCCGCTCCGGCAGCCTCGTCGCC
This sequence comes from Burkholderia sp. 4NA327C6, assembly GCF_005502655.1. Classification (NCBI taxonomy): domain Bacteria; kingdom Pseudomonadati; phylum Pseudomonadota; class Betaproteobacteria; order Burkholderiales; family Burkholderiaceae; genus Burkholderia; species Burkholderia sp. 4NA327C6. The sequence continues at coordinate 297,770 of NZ_SCNZ01000003.1, forward strand.
CGCAAGGCGGTGCGTCCCGCTACGCCTCCCGCCGGCGACAAGCCGGCCCGGCCGAAGAAGGCGCCCCCGGCCGCCGCCGGCGAACGCACGTTCAAGCCGCGCGCTGCCGCGGGCGCCGAGCGCCCGGGCGAGGATCGCGCACCGGCCAAGCGTGCGCCGCGTGACGGCGGTGCGGAACGGGGCACGCGCGCCCCTTATCGCGACAACGCGTCAGGTGAAGGCGCGAAGCGCAGCTTCGGCGACCGTCGTACGTCGTCGGATCGTCCGCCCCGCCGTGATGACGATGCACGGCCGCGCCGTGCAGGTTCCAGTGAAGGCAACGCACGCGCACCGTATCGCGACAACGCATCCGGGGAAGGTGCGAAACACAGCTTCGGCGACCGTCGCACGTCGTCGGATCGTCCGCCGCGCCGCGATGACGACGCACGGCCGCGCCGTGCAGGTTCCAGTGAAGGCAACGCACGCGCACCGTATCGCGACAACGCATCCGGGGAAGGCGCGAAACGCAGCTTCGGCGACCGTCGCACGTCGTCGGATCGGCCGCCCCGCCGCGATGACGATGCACGGCCGCGCCGTGCAGGTTCCAGTGAAGGCAACGCACGCGCACCGTATCGCGACAACGCCGGCGGTGAAGGCGCGAAGCGCAGCTTCGGCGACCGTCGCACGTCGTCGGATCGCCCGCCCCGCCGCGATGACGATGCACGGCCGCGTCGTGCAGGTGGCGAAGGCGGTGCACGCGCACCGTATCGCGACAACGCAGGTGGTGAAGGTGCAAAACGCAGCTTCGGCGACCGTCGTACGTCTTCCGATCGCCCGCCCCGCCGCGATGACGACTCACGGCCGCGTCGTGCAGGTTCCAGTGAAGGCAACGCACGCGCACCGTATCGCGACAAGGCAGCCGGTGAAGGCGCGAAGCGCAGCTTCGGCGACCGCCGCACGTCGTCCGATCGCCCGCCGCGCCGTGATGACGATGCCCGCCCGCGCCGCGCAGGCGCCGACGACGGCAAGCGCCCGTCGTATCGCGACAAGCCCGCCGGCGAAGGTGCGAAGCGCAGCTTCGGCGACCGCCCGGCCCGCCCCGCACGCGACGGCGAGCGTCGCTCGTTCGGCGCGGTCAAGACCGCGCAACCGGTCAAGCGCGCCGCCGCCGACGTCGACTACGGTGACGAATCGGGTCTGATGCGCCTGTCGAAACGGATGTCCGAGCTCGGCATGTGCTCGCGCCGCGAAGCCGACGAATGGATCGAAAAGGGCTGGGTCCTCGTCGACGGCGAACGCATCGACACGCTCGGCACCAAGGTGCGCGCGGACCAGAAGATCGAGATCGACGAACGCGCGAGCGCCGCGCAGGCAGCGCAAGTCACGATCCTGCTGCACAAGCCGGTCGGCTACGTGTCCGGTCAGGCGGAAGACGGCTACGAGCCCGCGGCCGTGCTGATCACGCGCGCGAACCGCTGGAGCGGCGACCATTCGCCGGTACGCTTCTCGCCGCAGCACCTGCACGCGCTCGCGCCGGCCGGCCGCCTGGACATCGATTCGACCGGCCTGCTCGTGCTGACGCAGAACGGTGTGATCGCGAAGCAGTTGATCGGCGAGCAATCGGACATCGACAAGGAGTACCTGGTGCGCGTGCGCTTCGGCGAACGGCTCATCGACATCGACCAGCACTTCCCTGCGGAATCGCTCGCGAAGCTGCGCCACGGCCTCGAGCTCGACGGCGTCGCGCTGAAGCCCGCGATGGTGAGCTGGCAGAACGGCGAGCAGTTGCGCTTCGTGCTGCGCGAAGGCAAGAAGCGCCAGATCCGTCGCATGTGCGAGCTGGTGGGCCTCGACGTGATCGGCCTGAAGCGCATCCGGATGGGCCGCGTGATGCTCGGCGCACTGCCGCAGGGTCAATGGCGCTATCTGTCCGCCGACGAGACGTTCTGATCGCGGGCGCACCCATGTGCGCCACGCAATGAAAAAGCCCGCGCAAGCGGGCTTTTTTCTTGTCTGCGAGAAGTCGGCCAATCAATCGTCGGAAGCCGGATCGAGCCCCGGGAACAGCACTTCCGTGAAGCCGAAGCGCGTGAAGTCGGTGATCCGCATCGGATACAGCTTGCCGATCAGGTGATCGTATTCGTGCTGCACGACGCGTGCGTGAAAACCGTCGGCCACGCGGTCGATCTTCTCGCCGTACTGGTCGAAGCCGCTGTAGCGCACCTTCGCGTAGCGGCTGACGACGCCGCGCATGCCCGGCACCGACAGGCAGCCTTCCCAGCCCTCTTCCATGTCCGGCGGCAGGTACTCGATCTTCGGGTTGATCAGCACCGTCTCCGGCACCGGCGGCGCTTCCGGGTAGCGGTTGTTGTTGCCGAAGCCGAAGATGATGATCTGCAGCCCGATGCCGATCTGCGGCGCGGCCAGGCCGGCGCCGTTCGCGTGGTGCATCGTCTCGAACATGTCCGCGACGATCTCGTGCAGTTCGGGTGTATCGAACCGCTCGACCGGTTTGGCGACTTCGAGCAGGCGCGGATCGCCCATCTTCAGGATCTCGCGAATCATGGCGTATTACCCTCCAGGAGTTGGTGCAGGCCGTCTTCGTCCAGCACGGGGATGCCGAGTTCCTCGGCCTTCGCGAGCTTGCTGCCGGCTTCGGCGCCCGCGACCACGTAATCCGTCTTCTTCGATACCGAGCCGGCCACTTTCGCGCCCGCCGCTTCGAGCATTTCCTTCGCGGCATCGCGCGTGAGCGTCGGCAGCGTGCCCGTCAGCACGACCGTCTTGCCGGCCAGCACGCCCTGCGGCGCCTTCGGCGCGGGCGGCCCTTCCGGCCACGTCACCTTGCCCGGCGCGCGCAACTGCTCGATCACGGTCCGGTTGTGCTCTTCCGCGAAGAACTGGTGCAGCGACTCGGCGACGATCGGCCCGACGTCGTTGACTTCGAGCAGCTCTTCGATCGATGCGTCCATGATCGGCGTCAGCGAGCCGAAATGCTTCGCGAGATCCTTCGCGGTCGATTCGCCCACGTGACGGATGCCCAGCCCGTAGATGAAGCGCGCGAGCGTCGTGTGCTTCGCCTTCTCGAGCGAGTCGAGCAGGTTCTGCGCCGACTTCTCGGCGAACCGGTCGAGCTCGGCGAGCGTCGCGAAGCCGAGATTGAACAGGTCGGCCGGCGTGCGCACGAGATTCAGCTCGACGAGCTGGTCGATGATCTTCTCGCCGAGCCCGTCGATGTCGAGCGCGCGACGCTGAGCGAAGTGCCACAGCGCCTGCTTGCGCTGCGCCGGGCAGAACAGGCCGCCCGTGCAGCGCGCGATCGCCTCGTCCGGCAGGCGCTCGATCTTCGAGCCGCATACCGGGCATTCGGTCGGCATCACGAATTCGGCCGCATCGGCCGGGCGCCGGTCGAGCAACGCGCCGACCACCTCGGGGATCACGTCGCCCGCGCGGCGCACGATCACGGTATCGCCGATCCGGATGTCCTTGCGGCGCACCTCGTCCTCGTTATGCAGCGTCGCGTTCGTCACGGTCGCGCCGCCGACGAACACGGGCTCGAGACGCGCGACCGGCGTGATCGCGCCGGTGCGGCCGACCTGCACGTCGATCGCGACGAGCTTGGTCAGTGCTTCCTGCGCGGGGAACTTGTGCGCGAGCGCAAAGCGCGGCGCGCGCGACACGAAGCCGAGGCGCTCCTGCTCGTCGCGCCGGTTGACCTTGTACACGACGCCGTCGATATCGTACGGCAGCGACTCGCGCTTCTCGCCGACCTTGCGGAAGAAGCCGAGCAAGCCTTCGGCGCCGTGTACGACCGCGCGCTCGCGGTTCACGGGCAGGCCGAGCGACTCGTACCAGTCGAGCAGCGCGCTGTGCGTATCGGGCATCGGCATCCCGTCGAGCACGCCGATCCCGTACGCGAAGAACGACAGCGGACGCTGCGCGGTGATCTTCGAGTCGAGCTGGCGCAGGCTGCCGGCCGCCGCGTTGCGCGGGTTCGCGAATTCGCGCTGCTCGGCCGCGCGCTGGCGTTCGTTCAGGCGTGCGAAATCGCGCTTGAACATCAGCACCTCGCCGCGCACGTCGAGCACTGCCGGCACGTTCTTGCCCTTCAGCTTCAGCGGAATCGAGCGGATCGTGCGCACGTTCTCGGTCACGTCCTCGCCCGTCGTCCCGTCGCCGCGCGTCGACGCCTGGACGAATACGCCCCGCTCGTAGCGCAGCGAGATCGCGAGACCGTCGAACTTCAGTTCGCATGCATATTCGACGGGCTCCGTCACCGAGCCGGCGAGATCGGTCGTCTTGTCGAGCGCATCGGCGACACGCTTGTCGAATGCCACGATGTCCTCGTCGGCGAAGCCGTTGTTCAGCGACAGCATCGGCGCGTCATGGACGACCGGCGTGAAACCGCCGGCCGCCTCGCCGCCGACACGCTGCGTCGGCGAATCGGGTGTCACGAGTTCGGGATGGTCGGCTTCGAGCTGCTGCAGTTCGCGGAACAGCCGGTCGTATTCCGCGTCGGGCAGATCCGGCTGGTCGAGCACGTAGTAGGCGTAGTTCGCCTGCTCGAGTTGATCGCGCAGCCACGCGGCGCGCACGTCGGGCTGGCTGGCTGGCGGTTCGGCTTGGGTTCGGGCCATGCTGGCGGCAGAGTCGTTCTGAAAAATCGGATTTCCGATTATCTCAGTTTGACGCCGCAGCGGGGGCCCGCGATGCATGCCGCGCGGGCCCGCTGCAGCGCACACAAGCACGGCGCCGCATTGCCGCGACGGGCGACGGCGCCGAAAGCCGCCGCCCGCCGGGCGCGCGTTACTGGCTGAAGAGGCGGCGCGTGACCGGCGAACCGGCCGGGATGCCGGCTTCCTCGAGCTTCGCGTACAGCTTCATCAGTTGCTGATCGATCGCGACCAGCGTCGATTCCGGCAGCGGCCGCCGCGAATCGTCGACGACCCGCGCGCCGATCCGCTCGGACAGCGATTTCGCGTAGTCGCACATCAGCCGGAACGGCAGGATGTCCTCTTCGGCGACCGGCACGTCGAGGACCAGCGTGATCATGTTGCCGCCCTTGTACGTGAGGTCGTCGCGCAGGAAGTTCGTGTCGCCGAACTGCAGCATGAACACGGGGTTCTGCTTCACGTCGAGCTTCACGAAACGCGTGCCGTCGCGCGACAGCAGCAGCCCGTCCTGCGACGCGACCGCCTGCACGTAGTTCGCCGACCACGGCGCGCCGTCCGACATCACGTTGATCGAGAGCTGCGCGTCGCATTGCGCGGCAAACGCGTCGAGCTCGCGCGCCATCGCGACCGTTTCCATCATGTCCGGGAATTCCGGCGCGCCGTCGATCGCGTCGGCGAACTGCTGGACCCCCGTCACGAATTCGGAGAACTCGAGTTCGTTCAGCGCACCGCTGCGGTTCGCGAGCTGCGCGGCCGCGCGCAGTTCCTCGTAGCGCACGCCGTTCTGCAGCAACTCCCACTGGCCGCCTTCGGGCTTGCCTTCGATGTGCACGGGCTTGCTGCCCGCGCGGCGCAGCCGCTGCGCGGCTGGCAGGATCTTGTCGCCCGGCAGCAACCCGCCGAGGCGGATCGGCACGATGCAGTCGATCCGGCGATCGACGATCGCCGGCGGGGCCGACGAGATCGTCGTGGCGGCCGGCAGCACGGGTTCGGCCGGCTCGGCCGGTTCAGCGTGCGTGTCGTGCGCGGAAGCCGGCGCAGCTGCTTCGCCGGCAACCGGCGCGACCGACTCGGCCGGTGCATCGACGCCGGTCGCCTCGGCCTGCAGATCGGCCGGCGTGTCGGCAGGTGCCGCTCCACCGAACGTCGGCTCGACGCGCGCGACTTCGGCCGGCGTGCCACCCGTGGCGGCCGCCGGGGTCGGTGCCGCGGGCTCGCGCCGCACCGGCTGGCGCACCGGCTCGATGAACGGCAATTCTTCCTCGCGCTCGGGGCGGTTCATCGCCTCGACCGCCTCCTCCGGCATCGGACGCGGCATCCTGCGCCGCACCTTCGCACCCTGCCATGCGTTGTAGACCACGACGCCGCCCACCACGACGGCGCCCGCGCCGATCAAACCGAGTGTCAACTCGTCCATGCACGCTCCATCAGCAATTCTTGTTCGTCGGAACCGCGAACGGGCGCCCATGCGCCGCGCGAACGCGGTCCGGTTTCGTCAAACGTCAATTCTGGGCAAAACCCGCGGCGGTTTCCATGTCCACCGCAACGATCCGCGACACGCCCTGCTCCTGCATCGTCACGCCGATCAGCTGCTGCGCCATTTCCATCGCGATCTTGTTGTGCGAGATGAACAGGAACTGCGTCTTGTCGGACATCGCGCGCACGAGATTCGCGAAACGCTCGGTGTTCGCGTCGTCGAGCGGCGCGTCGACCTCGTCGAGCAGACAGAACGGCGCCGGGTTCAGCTGGAACATCGCGAACACCAGTGCGGTCGCGGTCAGCGCCTTCTCGCCACCCGACAGCAGGTGGATCGTCGCGTTCTTCTTGCCTGGCGGCTGCGCCATCACCTGCACGCCGGCGTCGAGGATTTCGTCGCCCGTCATGATCAGCTTCGCCTGGCCACCGCCGAACAGGCGCGGGAACAGGTCGCTGAAGTGGCGGTTGACCTCGTCGAAGGTGCCCTGCAGCAGCGTGCGGGTTTCCTGGTCGATCTTGTGGATCGCGTCCTCGAGCGTCGTGATCGCGTCGATCAGGTCGGCCGACTGCGCGTCGAGGAACACCTTGCGCTCGCTCGCGGCCTTCAGCTCGTCGAGCGCGGCCATGTTCACCGGGCCGAGCGCGTTGATCGCGTTGTTCAGGCGCGTGACCTCGCCCTGCAGGTACGACGGCTTCAGATCAGGCGTGAGCTTCTCGCGCAGCGCTTCCTCGTCGACCTCGGCGGTCGTCAGTTGCTCGGCGAACTGCTCGACCGACAGGCGCGCGGCCTGCTCCTTCAACTGCAGCTCGGTGATGCGGTCGCGCAGCGGCTGCAGCGAGCGCTCGGCGACGAGCCGCTGCTCGTCCGACGCGCGCAGCTTCGCGGTCAGGTCGTCGAGTTCGATCCGCGCGGCCTGCAGCGCTTCTTCCTTCACCGCGCGAATCTCGAGCGCGTCCTGCAGGCCCGTGTGTGCGGTCTGTTCGTTGATCGTCTCGAGCTCGGCGCGTGCGTCTTCGAGCGACGCGGCGACGCGCTCGCTCTGCTCGTGCGCGACCTGGATGCTGCGCTTGAGTTCGTCGATCCGCGTCACGGCATTGCGTGCGGCGAAGCGCGCGTCGTTCGCGCCGCGCTCCAGGTCACGCGCTTCCTGACGTGCTTGCGTCAGCGACTCGTCGAGTGCTTCGAAGGCGAGCTGGTTGTCCTCGAAGCGCGCCTGCAGTTCGGCAAGTTCGCCGTCGAAACGCTCGAAATTCGCTTCCGACTCCGCGCGCATCGCGCGCTGCTCTTCGATCTGCGCGCCGATTTCCTCGAGTTCCTCGCGGATCTGCGTGCTGCGCTGCGTGTAACGTTCGTGCGCCTGCGCGAGCTTCAGTACGTCCATCTGCAGCGCGTGTACGCGCTGCGTCGCGCGCTCGGCCTGCGCCCGCACGTCGCCGAGCGCCTGCGTGGCCTGCGTGTGCGCGGCTTCCGCGCGGACAGCGGCCGTGCGCGCCTCGTCGGCGAGCAGCGCCTGCGCACGTACCTGGCGCGTCAGGTTTTCGATTTCCTGCTGGCGGGCCAGCATTCCGGCCTGCTCCGAATCGGCCGCATACAGCTGCACGCCGACACGCGTGACGATATGGCCGGCCTTGACGACGAACGCGCCGCCTGCCGGCAGCTGCGCGCGCGTCGCAAGCGCCTGTGCGACGTCGTCGGCGACGTACACGTTGCCGAGCCAATCGTTCAGCACCGCGCGGATGCCCGCATCGTCGATGCGCACGAGCGACAGCACCGGACGCAGGCCGGCCACGGCCGCCGGCGGTTCACCGGCTGCGGGCGGTGCGTAGAACGCGAGCTTGGCAGGCGGTGCGTCGGTGGCAAAAGCCTTCACCCAGTCGAGATTCGACACTTCGAGCGCGGCGAGGCGCTCGCGCAGCACGGCTTCGAGCGCGGCTTCCCAGCCCGCTTCGACATGCAGCTTCTTCCACAGACGCGGCAGCGCGCCGAGCTCGTGCTTGTCGAGCCACGGCTGCACCTTGCCTTCGGTCTGCACGTTTTCCTGCAGCTGCTTCAGCGCGGCGAGACGCGCCTCGAGCTGGTGGATCTGCGCGGCCTCGGCCTGCACGCGCTCCTGCGCGGCACGGCGCTCGCCATCGAGGCGCGGCACCGTTTCCTGCGCGTCGGCGAGGCGCGCCTGCGCTTCGGCCAGGATCTCTTCCTGCTCGGCGAGCTGCATGCGCAGCTCCTCGAGCTGGGCCTCGTCCGGCGCGTCGAGCCCGCCCGCTTCGCTCTTCAGGCGCTCATGGCGCTGCTGAAGCTGCTGGAGCTGCTGATCGGCGTTGCGCTGGTGCGCGGCTTCGAGCTTAAGCGACTGTTCGGTCTGCGCGATCCGGGCGCGCTCGTCGTTGAGCTGCGCCTGCGCATCGCGCCACTTCGCTTCGAGCGCCGGCAGTGCGTCGTGCTTCGCGGCGGCGTTGTCTTCGGCGAGCGCGGCCTTCTCGTCGGCCATCGCGCGCGCTTCCTCGGCTTCCTCGAGCTCGTCCTGCGCCTTCTCGGCCTGCGCGCGCCATTGCTCGCGCTGTGCATTCAGTGCGGCGATCTGCGCCTGCACGCGATTGCGCGATTCGACGATGAACTTGATCTCGGCTTCGAGGCGGCTCACCTCGGCATTCGCTTCGTAGAGCGAACCCTGTGCGCCCTGCATCGCGTCGCTTGCCGAGTAATGCGCGACGCGCAGCGTCTCGAGCTGCGCCTCGACCTCGCGCAGCTTCGCCGTCTGCGCCTCGAGGTCGATCTGCGCCTGCTCGATCGCGCGCTGCTGCTTCTGCTGCTCGCCGGCGGCCTCGTTCTTGCGCAGCAGCCACAACAGGCGCTGCTTCTCCTCGCCGTCGGCGACGAGTTCCTTGTACTTGGTGGCAACGACGGCCTGCGCCTCGAGCTTCTCGAGGTTCGCGCCGAGTTCGCGGACGATGTCCTCGACGCGCGTCAGGTTCTCGCGCGTGTCGTGCAGGCGGTTCTCGGTTTCGCGGCGGCGTTCCTTGTACTTCGACACGCCCGCGGCTTCCTCGAGGAACACGCGCAGCTCTTCCGGCTTCGCCTCGATGATCCGGGCGATCATGCCCTGCCCGATGATCGCGTACGCACGCGGCCCGAGGCCGGTGCCGAGGAAGATGTCCTGGATGTCGCGGCGGCGCGCCGGCAGGTTGTTGATGTAGTAACTCGACGTGCCGTCGCGCGTGAGCACGCGCTTCACGGCGATCTCGCCGTACTGGCCCCACTGGCCGGCCGCGCGGCCGTCGGAGTTGTCGAAGATCAGTTCGACACTGGCCCGGCTGCCGGGCTTGCGGGCGGTCGAGCCGTTGAAGATCACGTCCTGCATCGATTCGCCGCGCAGCTCGGAAGCGCGCGACTCGCCGAGCACCCAGCGCACGGCATCGATGATGTTGGACTTGCCGCACCCGTTCGGGCCCACCACGCCGACAAGCTGGCCCGGAACCTGGAAATGCGTGGGATCGACAAAGGATTTGAAGCCAGCGAGTTTGATCGAGCTCAGACGCACGGCGGTATCGGATGTGAAGAAGGTGTGAAACGGACGGAGCCGCACTGCGCGAGGCCCGACGGCCCATGCGCGCGATGCGCCCCGGAATTCAAAAGCGGGGCCGCGCGCATACAGCGTTGGGCCCCGCAAACGGCTTCCATCATACCATCGCGCGTGCGCCGTCCCGACCGTCGCCGGGTTTGTCCGGTGCCGGCGCGGCGCGATGGACCCGACTCGACAGCAGCGTCGCCAGCACGATGCACGCGCCGCCCGCCCACTCGCGCGCGGTCGGCAGCTCGTTCGCGAACACCCATGCCGACAGCGCGGTGATCACGATCTCGAACAGCATGATGATCGACGCACGGTTCGCCGGCACGCGCGCCAGCCCGTATTGCACGAGCAGGTTGTTCGACGCCATCGTCACGCCGATCGCGACGATGATCAGCGCGGCCGTGCCGAGGTGGCCGCCCGCCGGCGCAGCCGGTATCCCCTCGAACAGCGACGCGATCGCGCCGAACACGGCCGCGCCGCCGAACAGCGTCGCGGTACGCATCTCCGCGCGCATCTCCGGCAGTTCGCGGCTCGCCTTGATCACGAGCACGTTGCTCATCGCGAAGCTCAACCCGGCCGCGAGCCCGGCCCATTCGGCCGGGGTGGCCGGCAGCGGCAGGCCGAGCGCCGGCGACCACAGCATCAGCATCGCGCCGCCGATCGACAGCGCCGCGAGCCCCGCGCCGGCCCAGGTCAGCCGCTCGCGCAGCAGGAAGTGCGCGTAGATCGCGGTCCACGCGGGAGTCAGGTAGAACAGCAGCATCACGCGCAGCACTTCGCCGTGGATCGTGCCCCATACGAACCCGAGGTTCGTCACGCCGGCCGTCACCGCGATGCCGGGCAACACCCAGTGCCAGCGCAGCGTCGAGATCGTGCGGTGTCGCGCAACGATCACGAACAGAAAGGCGACGAGGCTCGTCAGCGCGCTCGCCAGCGTGCCCGTCACGCCGAGCGACGCCAGGATCCGCAGCGGATACCAGATCAGGCCCCATACCGACGCGCCGATCAGGATGGCCAGCGTCGGCAGGCTGCCGCGTACCGCGTTGTTCATTTGGTTCAATACCCTTTATTCGACCGGCCCGGCCGCCGTTCCGGCAGGCCGTGACCGCATTCCGTCACGCTATAATCGTCCGTTGCGACCCGCGCGCCATCGGCGCCCGTTCGCAGCCGCGCGGCGCGCCCGCCGCTTCTTTCGCTCCAACCGGCCGCGATGGCCGCTTCGCCCGTGAACCCTCGACTCGACTCGCTCCAGCCCTATCCCTTCGAAAAGCTGCGCGCCCTGTTCAAGGACGTGACGCCCTCCGGCGCCCTCAAACCGATCAGCTTCGGCATCGGCGAGCCCAAACATGCGACTCCGGCGCTGATCCGCGACGCCGTGGAGGCCGCGCTCGACGGTCTCGCGTCGTACCCGGCCACTGCCGGCTCGGACGCGCTGCGCACGTCGATCGCGCACTGGCTCGAGCGCCGCTACGGGCTGCCGGCCATCGATCCGGCCACGCAGGTGCTGCCCGTGTCGGGGTCGCGCGAGGCGCTGTTCTCGCTTGCGCAGACGGTGATCGACGCGCGCCCGACCGAACAGGGCGAGAAGGCGATCGTACTCTGTCCGAATCCTTTCTATCAAATTTACGAAGGCGCGGCGCTGCTCGCCGGTGCCGAACCCTATTTCGCGAACAGCGACCCGGCCCGCAACTTCGCGTGCGACTACGCGTCCGTGCCCGACGAAGTCTGGGCGCGCACGCAACTGCTGTACGTCTGCTCGCCGGGCAACCCGACCGGTGCCGTGCTGACCCTCGACGACTGGCGCGAGTTGTTCGCGCTGTCCGACCGCCACGGTTTCGTGATCGCGTCCGACGAGTGCTATTCGGAAATCTATTTCGACGAAGCGGCGCCGCCGCTCGGCGGCCTCGAGGCCGCGCACCGCCTCGGCCGCGGCTTCGAGCGGCTCGTGATGCTGTCGAGCCTGTCGAAGCGCTCGAACGTGCCGGGCATGCGCTCGGGCTTCGTCGCCGGCGACGCGGCACTGCTGAAGAAATTCCTGCTGTACCGCACGTATCACGGCGCGGCGCTCTCGCCGGTCTGGCAGCACGCGAGCATCGCCGCGTGGAACGACGAGGCGCATGTGCGCGAGAACCGCGCGCTGTACCTGCAGAAGTTCAATACCGTCACCCCGATGCTCGCCGACGTGATCGACGTGAAGCTGCCCGACGCGGCGTTCTATCTGTGGGCCAACGTGTCGCGCACCGGCCTGTCGGACACCGAGTTCGCCCGCCGCCTGTACGCCGACTATAATGTGACGGTTCTGCCCGGCTCGTACCTGGCGCGTGATGCGCACGGCACGAATCCGGGCCGCGATTTCATCCGGATCGCGCTCGTCGCGGGCACCCCCGAATGCGTCGAGGGCGCGCAACGCATCGTCGATTTCTGCCGTTCTCTCGCGCGGTAATCGTTCATCCGATCAATTCCATCCATCTCCTGCGAAAACGAACATGTCGCAACAACTTCAGCAAATCATCGATACCGCCTGGGAAAACCGCGCCGAGCTGTCGCCGAAGGCCGCACCGGCCGACGTCCGCGAAGCCGTCGCGCACGCGATCGAGCAGCTCGACAAAGGCGCGCTGCGCGTGGCCGAGAAGATCGACGGCAACTGGACCGTGCACCAGTGGCTGAAGAAGGCCGTGCTGCTGTCGTTCCGCCTGGAGGACAACGCGCCGATGCCCGCCGGCGGCTACTCGCAGTTCTACGACAAGGTGCCGTCGAAGTTCGCGAACTACACCGCTGAAGATTTCGCCGCGGGCGGCTTCCGCGTCGTTCCGCCGGCCATCGCGCGCCGCGGCTCGTTCATCGCGAAGAACGTCGTGCTGATGCCGTCGTACACCAACATCGGCGCATACGTCGACGAAGGCACGATGGTCGACACGTGGGCAACGGTCGGCTCCTGCGCACAGATCGGCAAGAACGTGCACCTGTCGGGCGGCGTAGGCATCGGCGGCGTGCTCGAGCCGCTGCAGGCGAACCCGGTCATCATCGAAGACAACTGCTTCATCGGCGCACGCTCGGAAGTCGTCGAAGGCGTGATCGTCGAGGAAAACTCGGTGATCTCGATGGGCGTGTACCTCGGCCAGAGCACCAAGATCTACGACCGCGAGACGGGCGAAGTCAGCTACGGCCGCATCCCGGCCGGCTCGGTCGTCGTCGCCGGCAACCTGCCGTCGAAGGATGGCTCGCACAGCCTGTACTGCGCGGTGATCGTCAAGAAGGTCGACGCGAAGACGCGCGCGAAAGTCGGCCTGAACGAGCTGCTGCGAGGCGACTGATGGCGAAGCCGCACACCGTGGTCGTCTACGGCATTCCGAACTGCGACACCGTGAAGAAGGCCCGCGTGTGGCTCGACGATCACGGCGTCGAATTCGAGTTTCACGACTTCAAGAAGCTCGGTGTCAGCGCACCGCTCGTCGAGGACTGGCTGAAGGACGTGTCGCTCGACGCGCTCGTCAACAAGCGCGGCACGACGTGGCGCGGCCTGGACGACGCGATGAAGGCGGCCGCCGAAACGAAGGCCGGCGCGGTCGCGCTGATGATCCACAAGCCGTCGGTCATCAAGCGCCCCGTGCTGGTGATCAACGGCCGCGTGAAATCGCTCGGCTTCGTGGCCGATCAATACGCGGCGCTGTTTGCCGCATAGGGCTGCCCGTGCTGCGCCTGTCGGCGCAGCCCGACGTCTTGTCGCTGCCGGCCACCGCGCCGGCATTTTTTATCGAAAGTGGTCCGAACCATGTCCGCCACCCTAGCCCTTACCGAACAGCTGATCGCCCGCGCGTCCGTGACGCCAGACGACCAGCATTGCCAGCAGATCATGACCGAGCGCCTCGCGGCGCTCGGCTTCGAATGCGAGACCATCGCGTCGCACGGCGTGACCAACCTGTGGGCCGTCAAGCGCGGCACCGACGGCCACGACGGCAAGCTGCTCGCGTTCGCGGGCCACACCGACGTCGTGCCGACCGGCCCGCTCGAGCAGTGGAGCTCGCCGCCGTTCATCCCCGCCCATCGCGACGGCAAGCTGTACGGCCGCGGCGCGGCCGACATGAAGACGTCGCTCGCGGCGTTCGTCGTCGCGTCCGAGGAATTCGTCGCAGCGCATCCCGGCCACCGCGGCGCGATCGCGTTCCTGATCACGAGCGACGAGGAAGGCCCCGCCACCGACGGCACCGTGAAGGTCGTCGAGCTGCTCGAAGCGCGCGGCGAACGCATGGACTACTGCATCGTCGGCGAGCCGACGTCGACCACCGAGCTCGGCGATGTCGTGAAGAACGGCCGTCGCGGCTCGATGTCGGGCGAACTGGTCGTCAAGGGCGTGCAGGGCCACATCGCGTATCCGCACCTCGCGAAGAACCCGATCCACCTGCTCGCGCCGGCGCTCGCCGAGCTTGCCGCCGAGCAGTGGGACGAAGGCAACGAATACTTCCCGCCGACCACCTGGCAGGTGTCGAACCTGCACGCCGGCACCGGCGCGACCAACGTGATCCCCGGCCACGCCGACCTGCTGTTCAACTTCCGCTTCTCGACCGCCAGCACGGTCGAGGGCCTGCAGGCACGCGTGCACGCGATCCTCGACAAGCATGGCCTCGAATACACGCTGAAATGGTCGGTGAGCGGCCTGCCGTTCCTCACGCCGCGCGGCGAGCTGTCGGGCGCGCTGGAAAACGCGATCCGCACCGAGACCGGCATCACGACCGAACTGTCGACCACGGGCGGCACGTCGGACGGCCGTTTCATCGCGCGCATCTGCCCGCAGGTCATCGAGTTCGGCCCGCCGAACGGCAGCATCCACAAGATCGACGAGCACATCGAAGTGCGCTTCGTCGACCCGCTGAAGAACGTGTATCGTCGCGTGCTCGAACAACTGATCGCCTGATGGAGCCTCGCATGACGACACCTTTTGCCACAGTTCGCGACCTGCTGCGCTACGCGGTCACGCGCTTCTCGAAGGCCAAGCTCGCGTTCGGCCACGGCTCCGACAATGCATACGACGAAGCGGCCTACCTCGTGCTGCGCACGCTCGACCTGCCGCTCGACACGCTCGAGCCGTTCCTCGACGCGCGGTTGCTGCCCGACGAAATCGCGGCCGTGCTCGCCGTGATCGAACGGCGCGCGACCGACCGCGTGCCGGCCGCGTACCTCACGCATGAAGCGTGGATGCATGGCCACCGCTTCTACGTCGACGAACGCGTGATCGTGCCGCGCTCGTTCATCGGCGAGCTGCTCGACGACGGGTTGCAGCCGTACGTCGCCGATCCCGAGCAGGTCGGCGCGGTGCTCGAGCTGTGCACGGGCTCCGGCTGCCTCGCGATCCTCGCGGCGAGCGCGTTCCCGAACGCCGAGATCGACGCGGTCGACCTGTCCGACAAGGCGCTCGAAGTCGCCGAGATCAACGTGCGCGACTACGGCCTCGAAGACCGTATCGGGCTGCACCGCGGCGACCTCTACGCGCCGCTGCCCGCGTTCCGCACCGATCCGGGCTCGCGCTATGACGTGATCCTGACGAACCCGCCGTACGTGAACGCATCGTCGATGGCCGCGCTGCCGCCCGAGTATCGGCACGAGCCGGAGATGGCGCTCGCGGGTGGCGATGACGGGATGGACATCGTGCGACGTATCGTCGCCGAGGCCCATCGCTGGCTGCACGACGACGGCGTGCTCGTCGTCGAGATCGGCAACGAGCGCGAAAACGTCGAAGCCGCGTTCGGCGGCCTCGAACTCACGTGGCTGCCCACCAGCGCGGGCGACGACGCCGTGTTCCTGATCCAGGCGTCGGACCTGCCCCGCAAGGCCTGAGCCTTTCCGGCTCGCCCACCGTGCGGTGCACCGTTGCGCCGCACGGTTGGGTAAGATGCGCGTAGGCGGCCGCCCGGCCGCGCGACTTCAGGAGTCCGTCACGCGCCCATGACCCTCGACTGGCTACACCTCGGCACCCTGATCCTGACCATCCACGTGCTCGGGATTGTTGCGGCGTTCCACGCAATCATGAACACGCGCACGTCGCAAGGCGCGATCGCGTGGGCCGTCTCGCTCGCGGCCATGCCGTACCTGACGCTCATTCCGTACCTGTTCCTCGGCCGCAGCAAGTTCTCCGGCTACGTCGACGCCCGGCGCCACGAGCTGGAAATGTTGCGCATGCACACACCGCGCTCGCCCTGGCTCGCGACCGACGCCACCGACGGGCCGGCCGCCGACGCGATCGGCCAGGCCGCGGTGCTCGCGCTCACGCGGCTCGGCGGCATGCCGTTCCTCGGCGGCAATTCGGTGCGCACGCTCGTGAACGGCGATGCGACGTTCTCGGCAATCCTGGCGGCTATCGACGCCGCGCGTGACTACGTGGTGGTGCAGTTCTTCATCGTGCGCGACGATGCGCTCGGCCGGATGCTGCGCGACTCGCTGCTCGCGCGCGCGGCCGCCGGCGTGCGCTGCTGCCTGCTGTACGACAGCATCGGCAGCTTCGACCTGCCGCACAGCTACGTCGACACGTTGCGCCGGGGCGGCGTCGAGGTTCACCCGTTCGCAACCAACCGGAAGTTCGTCAACCGCTTCCAGCTCAACTTCCGCAACCACCGCAAGATCGTCGTCGTCGACGGCAATTGCGCGTTCGTCGGCGGCCACAACGTCGGCGTCGAGTATCTCGGCGCGAAGCCGCGCCTGTCGCCGTGGCGCGACACGCACATCGAGATCCGCGGCCCGGTGGTCGCGAGCATCCAGTACGTGTTCGCCGAAGACTGGCACTGGGCCACGCAGAAGCTGCCGCCGCTCGCGTTGCCGCCGCCCGCGCAGCCCGGCGACAGCATGCATTGCCTCGCGGTGCCGATGGGGCCTGCCGACAAGCAGGAGACGGGCTCGCTGTTCTTCGTCGAGGCGATCAACGCCGCGCGCGAGCGGGTCTGGATCACCACGCCGTACCTCGTCCCCGACGAAGCCGTGATTTCCGCACTGAAGCTCGCCGTGATGCGCGGCGTCGACGTGCGCATCCTGATCCCGAGCCGGCGCGATCACTACGTGGTATTCGAAGCGTCGAAGCTGTACGCGCGCGACCTGGTCGATGCGGGCGTCAAGGTGTTCCGCTACCGGCCCGGCTTCCTGCACCAGAAGGTCGTGCTGATCGACCGCATCGCGGCGGCGATCGGCAGCGCGAATCTGGACAATCGCTCGTTCCGCCTCAATTTCGAGATCATGGTGCTGACCGTCGACCGCACGTTCGCCGACGAAGTCGAGACGATGCTCGATGCCGATTTCGCGCAGGCGTACGAGGTCGATGCGAACGAATACCGCCGGTCGCCCGCCTGGCGGCGCATCGCGATGCACGTCGCACGGCTGTTCGCACCGATCCTCTAACGGCCGAGGTGGCGGCGCCCGTGCGATCCGCACCGGCGCGGTGAACGCCGCCGGCCGGCGTCAGAGCAGCTTGTCGATATCCGCGGCGATTTCTTCCGGTTTGGTCGACGGCGCATAGCGCTTGACGATGCGCCCTTCACGATCGACCAGGAATTTCGTGAAATTCCACTTGATCGCCTTGAGGCCCAGAATGCCGGGCGCCTCGTCGGTCAGGTAGCGGTACAGCGGATGCGCATGGTCGCCCTTCACGTCGATCTTCGCGAACATCGGGAACGTGACGCCGTAGTTGCGCTCGCAGAACGCACCGATCTGCGTGGCGTCGCCGGGCTCCTGCTTGCCGAACTGGTTGCACGGGAAGCCGAGCACATAGAAGCCGCGCGCCGCGTACTGGTCGTACAGCTTCTGGAGGCCCGCGTACTGCGGCGTGAAACCACACTCGCTCGCGGTGTTGACGATCAGCAGCACCTTGCCGCGATACGCGTCGAGCGAGGCCGGCGCGCCGGCAAGCGTCTCTGCGCTGAACGAATACAGGGTGGACATCGGGCACTCCTTTTACGAAACCGGATCGACGTGGAGTCTAGGCGAAATTGCCCCGTTGCGACATCCGCCGAACGGCCAATGCCCGGCGCGAGCGGCGCGCAGTCTAGAATAGCGGTTTTGGCCAGTCATTTCCGCCGTGATCCGTTTCAATCAGTTCAGCCTTGCGCGCGGCACCAAGCCGCTGTTCGAGTCGACCTCCTTCGTGCTCAATCCCGGCGAGAAAGCCGGCCTGATCGGCGCGAACGGCGCCGGCAAGTCGACCCTGTTCTCGGTCCTGCGCGGCGAGCTGCACTCGGACGGCGGCGATTTCTCGATGCCGCCGTCGTGGCGGATCGCCCATGTGTCGCAGGAAACGCCCGCGGTCGACCGCTCGGCGCTCGACTACACGCTCGACGGCGACGCCGCGCTGCGCGAGATCGAGGCCCGCATCGCCGCCGCGTCCGCCGCGCATGACGGCGCTGCCGAAGCCGACGCGCACGCGGCGTTCGCCGACGCCGACGGCTACACCGCGCCTGCCCGCGCCGAGGCGCTGCTGCTCGGCCTCGGCTTCACGCTCGCACAGACGCGCGAATCCGTCGCCAGCTTCTCCGGCGGCTGGCGCATGCGCCTGAATCTCGCGCAGGCGCTGATGTGCCGCTCCGACCTGCTGCTGCTCGACGAACCGACGAACCACCTCGACCTCGACGCGATCGTCTGGCTCGAAGACTGGCTGCACCGCTACCCCGGCACGCTCGTCGTGATTTCGCACGACCGCGAATTCCTCGATTCGATCTGCAACGTCACGCTGCATCTGGAAAACCGCCAGGTGAAGCGCTATGGCGGCAACTACTCGCAGTTCGAAGTGCTGCGCGCGCAGCAACTGGCGCTGCAGCAAAGCGCCTACGAAAAGCAGCAGAAGACGATCGAGCACCTGCAGAGCTTCGTCGACCGCTTCAAGGCCAAGGCGACCAAGGCCAAGCAGGCGCAGAGCCGGATGAAGGCGCTCGAGAAGATGGAGCTGATCGCGCCCGCGCACATCGCATCGCCGTTCACGTTCGAATTCCGCACGCCCGATGCCGCGCCGAATCCGATGATGGTGATGGAAGACGTCCGCTGCGGTTATCACGCCGACGGCGGAGCGGAAATTCCGATCGTCGAGCGCGTCGCGCTGTCGATCCAGAACGGCCAGCGCATCGGCCTGCTCGGCGCGAACGGCCAGGGCAAGTCGACGCTGATCAAGACGCTGGCCGGCACGCTTGCGCCGCTGTCGGGGCATGTCCGCGACGGCAAGGGGCTGACGATCGGCTATTTCGCGCAGCACCAGCTCGAAACGCTGCGCGAGGACGATTCGCCGCTCGCGCACCTGGCGCGGCTCGCGCCCGACACGCGCGAACAGGAACTGCGCGACTTCCTCGGCGGCTTCAACTTCTCGGGCGACATGGCGACCACCCCGGTCGGGCCGTTTTCGGGCGGTGAAAAGGCACGCCTCGCGCTCGCGCTGATCATCTGGCAGAAGCCGAACCTGCTGCTGCTCGACGAACCGACCAACCACCTCGACCTCGAAACGCGCCATGCGCTGACGATGGCGCTCGCGCAGTTCGAAGGCACGCTGATCCTCGTCTCGCACGACCGTCACCTGCTGCGCGCGACGACCGACCAGTTCATGCTGGTCGCGAAGCACCGGCTGCAGCCGTTCGACGGCGACCTCGACGACTACCGCGACTGGCTGCTGCAGCACGCGGCCGAGCAGCGCGCCGCCGCGAAGGCCGACAGCGCGGCTTCATCGGGCGCGGGTGCCGGGGCCAACCGCCGGGACCAGAAGCGTCAGGCCGCCGAGGAACGGCAGCGCCTGTCGGTGCTGAAGAAGCCGCTGCAGACGCGCATCACGAAGCTCGAAAAGGAAATGGAGACGCTGCACGCGGAGAAGGCGCGCCTCGACGCATTCGTCGCCGATCCGGCGAGCTACGAAGCCGAGCGCAAGACGGAACTGACCGACGCGATCCGCAAGCTCGGGGACGTCAACACGCGTCTCGAAACAGTCGAGGCCGACTGGCTCGCCGCGCAGGAAGAGCTCGAGCAGATCGGCTGACCGCCGTCGCGGCGCGGCCGGCCGATACGCCAGCCGGCCCGCCGTGCCGGCTGGCTCCCCGCCGCCCTTGGGGGGCATCGCAGCGCCTCGACCGACCATCCAGCCCTCGGCGGGCCCGGATACGACAAGGCCGGGCGCACCGGCCCGGCCTGCTCATTCATTGCCGCAGCCACCCGATTCGCCGCGCCGGCCGGCTCAGCGTCGCGGCAACGTGTCGCGCGGCATCTGCTCGTCGTCGCCCATCAGGTGCCTGCGCCCTTCGGTCGGCCGCCGGATCGCGGCAGCGACTTCCGCTTCCGTCACATCTTCGGACACGACCTTGCGCGCCAGGCGCCCCTCGTCGTCGATCCATTCGACGATCCGGCATCCGCCGCCCCAGGGCTGGCGAATCGGCTCCGACACGCGGCAGCCACGCAGGTTGTAAAGGCGTCCGCTCGGCGCTTCCCCGTACGATTTCAACATAGGTTCCCTTCGCATTGCGCGGTTCGACAATCCGGCAAAGGATAGGGAAAAGCGATGTCCGGCGGGTTACATGACCCTACATTTTCTTTACAGTGAATTACGCGACAGATCGCCCGCGCCCATGGCCCGGACGCCTGCCGGGCCGGTCACTCGAGATCGCGCACGCGGTCGATCGCCTGTTCGAGCCGATCGACGGCCATCACGTTCAACCCTTCGATCGGCTGCTTCGGCGCGTTCGCCTTCGGAATCAGCGCGGACGTGAAACCGAGCTTCGCCGCCTCGCGCAGCCGTTCCTGCCCGCGCGGCGACGGCCGGATCTCGCCCGCCAGCCCGACTTCGCCGAACACGATCAGCCCCTTCGGCAGCGCCTTGTTGCGCATCGACGAATGGATCGCCAGCAGCACCGCGAGGTCGGCGGCCGGCTCGGTGATCTTCACGCCGCCCACGGCATTGAGGAACACGTCCTGGTCGAAGGCCGCGATGCCCGCGTGCCGGTGCAGCACCGCGAGCAGCATCGCGAGCCGGTTCTGCTCGAGGCCGACCGCGAGCCGGCGTGGGTTCGGCACGTGCGCCGTATCGACGAGCGCCTGGATTTCGACGAGCAGCGGACGCGTGCCTTCCTGCGTGACGAGCACGCACGAGCCGGGCACGACCTGCTCGTGCTGCGACAGGAACAGTGCGGACGGATTCGCGACGCCGCGCAGCCCGCGCTCGGTCATCGCGAACACGCCGAGTTCGTTGACCGCACCGAAGCGGTTCTTGAACGCACGCACGAGCCGGAACGACGAATGCGTGTCGCCTTCGAAGTACAGCACGGTATCGACGATGTGCTCGAGCACGCGCGGGCCGGCCAGGTTGCCCTCCTTCGTCACGTGCCCGACCATGATGATCGCGGTGCCCGACTGCTTCGCGATACGCGTGAGCTGCGCCGCGCACTCGCGCACCTGCGCGACCGAGCCCGGCGCCGACGTGAGCGCTTCCGAATAGACGGTCTGGATCGAGTCGATCACCGCCACGTCCGGCCGTTCCGCGTCGATCGCGGCCTGGATCTTCTCGAGCTGGATCTCGGCGAGCAGCTTCAGCTCATCCGCCGGCGCACCGCCGTCGAGCAGCGCAAGCCGTTGCGCGCGCAACGCGATCTGCGCGGCCGATTCCTCGCCGCTGATATAGAGCGCGCGCCGCGCGCTCGCGATGTCCGCGAGCGACTGCAGCAGCAGCGTCGACTTGCCGATGCCCGGATCGCCGCCGATCAGCACGACGCCGCCCGGGACCAGCCCGCCGCCGAGCACGCGGTCGAATTCGCCGATGCCGGTCGAGAAGCGCGGCACGTCGGCCGCTTCGATGTCGACGAGACGCTGGACGGGCGCCCGCTTCGCGAGCGACTGGAAACGATGGGCAGCGGGCGATTCGGCGACCGATTCAACCAGCGTGTTCCAGGCCTGGCACGACGGGCATTGGCCCTGCCACTTCGGGGTCTGTCCGCCGCACTCGCTGCAGACGTATACGGTTTTCTGTTTGGCCACGCGCGACGCCCTTATTCCGCGCGCACGGGCACGCGGCCGGCGACCGCGCACATCAGCTCGTAGCCGATCGTGCCGCAATGGCGGGCGACGTCGTCGATCGGCAGCGCGTTCCCCCACAGCTCGACGCGCGCGCCGACACCGGCCTGCGGGCACGGGGTCAGGTCGACGGTGATCATGTCCATCGATACGCGACCGACGATCCGCGTGCGGATGCCGTCGACGATCACGGGCGTGCCTTCGGGCGCGACCCGCGGATAGCCGTCCGCGTAACCGCACGCGACCACGCCGATCCGCATCGGCGCCTGCGCGGAGAACGTCGAGCCATAGCCGATGGCCTGGCCCTTCCCGATCGTCTGCACCGCGATCAGCTCGGACGCGAGCGTCATCGCGGGCTTCAGCCCGGTATCGGCGATGTCGGACGACAGCCCGGACGGCGACGCGCCGTACAGGATGATCCCCGGGCGCACCCAGTCGAAGTGGGTATCCGGATGCCACAGCACGGCCGCGGAGTTCGCGAGGCTGCGCGCGCCGGCGATGCTTTCCGCACCGCGCTCGAACGTCGCGAGCTGCTCGGCGACGCCGCGCTCATTGTCCGCATCCGAAAAATGGGTCATCAACGTGATCTGGCCGATGCCGGGGCACGCACGGGCGCGCTCCCACGCGGCACGGTATTTCTCCGGCACGTAGCCGAGCCGGTTCATCCCGCTGTTCATCTTGAGCTGCACGTTGACGGGCTTCGACAGCCGCGCCGTTTCCAGCATCCGCATCTGCTCGTCGTTGTGGACGGTCGTCGTCAGGCTATAGCGGTCGATCACGTCGATGTCGGTCGAGCGGAAGAACCCTTCGAGCAGCAGGATCGGGCCGGCCCAGCCGAGCTCGCGCAGCTTGACGGCCTCGTCGAGGTCCAGCAGGCCGAAGCCGTCAGTGCCGCGCAGGCCGGGAAACACACGCGCGAGACCGTGACCGTACGCGTTGGCCTTGACGACCGCCCAGACCTTGGACGGGCCGGCAAAGCGGCGGACGACGGAGAGATTGTTCGCGAGAGCGGCGGTATGGATGGTGGCGGAGATCGGGCGCGGCATGGGAAATTTACGTAAAGACGCTTGCGAATCATCAGCTTACCGCGCCTTTTGAGCACTGAAGCCGACAATTTGCGGAACGATCGGGGAATCTTGCTAGTCCGAATTGGCGTATTTTCATGTTATAAAGCCGTGCGCACAACCCATTTCGAACGGAATAAGCCGATCGCATACCAGGCGGCCTACGCGGCCCTGCCGCAGCGACGAAAGCATCGCATCAGATGAAAAAAGGTTTTTACACCATCATGGCCGCGCAGTTTTTCTCGTCGCTGGCCGACAATGCGCTCCTCATCGCCGCCATCGCCCTGCTGAAAGACCTCCACGCCCCCAACTGGATGACACCGCTGCTGAAGCTGTTCTTCGTGTTGTCCTATGTGGTGCTGGCGGCCTATGTCGGCGCCTTCGCGGATTCGCGCCCAAAGGGCCGCGTGATGTTCATCACCAACTCGATCAAGGTCGTCGGCTGCATGATCATGCTGTTCGGCGCCCACCCGTTGATTGCGTACGGGATCGTCGGCTTCGGCGCGGCGGCCTACTCGCCCGCGAAATACGGCATCCTCACCGAGCTGCTGCCGGCCGACCGGCTGGTCGCCGCGAATGGCTGGATCGAAGGCACGACCGTCAGCTCGATCATCCTCGGCACCGTGCTGGGCGGTGCGCTGATCAGTCCGCACATCGCGTCGCACGTGATCGCGCACACGCCCGCCTGGATCGGCACGCCCGCCGAAGCGGCGATGGCGATCATCATGGCGATCTACGTGATCGCCGCGCTGTTCAACCTGCGTATTCCGGATACCGGCGCCCGCTACCCGAAGCAGGAACGCGGCCCGGTCAAGCTCCTCACCGATTTCGCCGACTGCTTCATGGTGCTGTGGCGCGACAAGCTCGGCCAGATCTCGCTGGCAGTCACGACATTGTTCTGGGGCGCGGGCGCGACGCTGCAGTTCATCGTGCTGAAGTGGGCTGAAGTGTCGCTCGGCATGTCGCTGTCGGAAGGCGCGATCCTGCAGGCCGTGGTCGCGGTCGGCGTCGCGGCCGGCGCAATCGCCGCCGCCGCCCGAATCCCGTTGAAGAAATCGCTGACCGTGCTGCCCGTCGGCATCATCATGGGCATCGCGGTGATGCTGATGGCGTTCTACACGCGCGACCTGTTCCCGTCGAACTGGGCCGTGCACTTCGGCCACCTGCGCATGCCCGTGTACCTGATCATCGCGTACATCTTCCTGATGTGCGTCGGTGCGCTGTCCGGCTACTTCGTCGTTCCGATGAATGCGCTGCTGCAGCATCGCGGCCACGTGCTGCTGTCGGCCGGCCACTCGATCGCGGTGCAGAACTTCAACGAGAACCTGTCGGTGCTCGTGATGCTGTGCCTGTATGCGGTGCTCGTGTGGCTCGACGTGCCGGTCGGCGTCGTGATCGTGCTGTTCGGCACGTTCGTGTGCCTGACGATGTGGCTCGTGATGCGCCGTCACCAGGCAAACCAGCGTCAGTTCGACTCGGTCGCGCTGATCGGCGAATCGCGGCACTGACGCTACACTTGCCGTTTCCGTCCGCCTGCGCCGGCCCTCGATCCGGCGCGTTGCCCTCATGACGCACCCGATACCCAACATCCTGACGATTGCCGGCTCCGATTCGGGCGGCGGCGCAGGCATCCAGGCCGACCTGAAGACCTTTTCCGCGCTCGGCGCGTATGGCGCAAGCGTGATCACCGCGCTGACCGCGCAGAACACGTGCGGCGTGACGGGCGTGCATGCGCTGGATGCGGCGTTCGTGACCGCGCAACTCGACGCAGTATTCAGCGATATCCGCATCGATGCGGTCAAGATCGGGATGCTCGCGAATGCGGCGATCGTGCACGCGGTCGCCGACGCGCTGCGCCGCTACGCGGCACGCTTCGTCGTGCTCGACACGGTGATGATCTCGAAGAGCGCGCATGCGCTGCTCGCACCCGATGCCGTCGACGCGTTGCGCGAGGCACTCCTGCCGCTCGCGACGGTCGTGACGCCGAACCTGCCCGAAGCGGCTGCGCTGCTGAACGATGTGCCCGCAGCCACCGAAGACGACATGGTCAGGCAAGGCCAGGCATTGCTGCAGACGGGGGCGCGCGCCGTGCTGATGAAAGGCGGCCACCTGCCCGACGCATCCGCGAGCCCCGACTGGCTCGTCGAAGCGACGCGCACCGTGCGGCTCGACGGCGCGCGCGTGCCGGTCAGCAACACGCACGGCACGGGCTGTACGTTGTCGTCGGCGATCGCCGCGCTGCTGCCGCAGCAGCCCGACCTCGAAAGCGCGGTGCGCGAAGCCAAGACCTACCTGACCGGCGCAATCGCCGCGAGCGGCCACCTCGACGTCGGCCACGGAGTCGGCCCCGTCCATCACTTTCATCGCTGGTGGTGAGCGCCGGCTGACGCGGCGTCAGCGATCCTGCGCCGCGAACGCCTGGGCGCGTACCGGCCAGTCATCCGGCACGACGAAGCCGCGCGCCGTTTCGCGCCACGTGCCGTCACTGCCCTTTTCATGGATACCGATCAGCGCGGGAGCCTCGCGAGCCGTCAACACCGACGGCAGTTCCAGCGTGGCCGCCAGCGTTTCGGGTTCGAATCCGCTATCGGCGGCAACCCATCGCGGCGCTAGCCATGCAAGGCGCGGCAACACGCTCCACGCGACGCCGGCACGCTGGGCGGCCGCCCAGGCCGGCCACTGCGCGTGCGTGATCCAAAAGCCGTGCGGGTGATCCGGAGCGATTTCCTCGGACACCGGCGGCAGCGGCGCGCCGTACGGATAGAACAACCAGCCCTTGATGAACATCTGCGCATCCGACGGCGCGCCGTAGCCGAGCCGCGCAAACCCGTCGCGATCGCCGAGCCGCAGTTGGTGCTCGAGCAACCGGGTGCGCTTGCGGTCGAACCGGTCGACGAGGTTGGGGCCGACGAAATCGGCAAGCGATGCGCCGGCTTGCACCGGCGCGCACAGGTAGCACTTCACCGCGAGCTCCCAGTGCAGGCGCCGCCCATCCGGTGCATCGACGAGAAAATCGACTTCGCCGAGCGTCTTGCCGTTGCTGCGCAGCGGCAGATTGGCCGCGACGAGCCGCAGCGACGGCCCGTGCGTCAGGAAGTACTCGAGCAGGCATTCGGCGTAGCGGCCGAGCCGGGTGGGCCGGAAGCCGTCGAGCGCGCGATGCAGCGGCTCGGGCCGCGCATCGAGTGCAGCGAGCCATGCTTCGACGGCCGACTGTCCCGCCGCATCTGGCCACGGGCGCGCCAGCGGCGCATCCGGCACCGCGGTCAGCAGGCTCGGGCTGGCCAGCAGCCAGCCGAGATCCCGAACCGCGACGTCGTGCAGCGTATCGACGAATGCGAACGCCGCGCCGCTCGTCATTGCCCGGCCGGCCCGTTCGCGTCGCCGCCTTCCGCACGCCGGAACGTGTCGCGCGCGAGGCACAGGTCGGCCCACGCCTTCGACTTGTCCTGCAGGCTGCGCAACAGGTACGCCGGGTGGTAGGTCACGATCACCGGCACGCCTTCGTACGCATGCACGCGGCCGCGCAGCGACGCAATGCTCGCATCCGTCTTCAGCAGCGTCTGCGCGGCGAAGCGGCCGAGCGCGACGATCAGCTTCGGCTTCACGAGCGCGACCTGGCGCTGCAGATACGGCTCGCAGCTCGCGACTTCGTCCGGCTCCGGATTGCGGTTGCCGGGCGGCCGGCACTTGATCACGTTCGCGATGTACACGTTGTCGCCGCGCTGGAGCGACAGCGACTGCAGCATGTTGTCGAGCAGCTTGCCGGCCTGGCCGACGAACGGCTCGCCCTGCTTGTCCTCGTTCTCGCCCGGCGCTTCGCCGATCAGCATCCAGTCCGCTTCGCGGTCGCCGACGCCGAACACGGTGTTGGTCCGCTTCTCGCACAGCCGGCACTGCGTGCAGTCGGCCACGCGCGCGGCCAGCGCATCCCAGTCGAGTGCGGCAACCGGCGGTCCGACCGGCCGCGATTCGGCCATCGGCACGGGATCGCCCGGCGGCGCCGCATCGAACCACGCGAAATCGTCGGGTCCGGCAGGCGGCATGTCGTCCATCGGCGGCATCGTGTCGGGCGATGCGACCGGCGTAGCCGGTGCAGGCGCGCCGCGATCGCCATCGTCGACGCGCCGCGCCGGGGCGACCGGCTCGCGAGTCGGCGAAGCATCGACGCTACTCGCCACTGCCGGCGGCGCCTCGTCCCGCACCGGCGTACGCGCGGCGCGCGCTGGTCGCTCGGTCGCGACGGCCGGTACGGCGGCTTCCACCGTGCCGGTTTGCGCTGCGGCGGGCGCTTCGGTTGCCGCGCCCTCATCCGCGCGTTGCCCGCGCCGCACCCAGATCTGCGCGAGGCCCATTTCCTCGAGCGCCGCTTCAGCCCATGCCATGCGCGTCCCCTTCGTCCTTGTTCAGCGTCAGACGCATCACGATCGCGTCCTCCCGGCTGCGATGCTTCGCCGGGTAATAGTTCTTGCGCCGGCCGATCGTCAAGAAGCCGAAACGCTCGTACAGATGGATCGCGCGCGAATTGGACGGCCGTACCTCGAGCAGCACGCCGTCGAGCCCTTCCGCGCGCGAAATGCGCACGGCCTCGCGCAGCAGCGCCAGGCCGGCACCCGCGCACTGCGCAGCCGGCGCGACGCACAGGTTCAGCAGGTGCATCTCGTCGACCACGGGCATCAGCACGCAATAGCCGATCAACGAGCCCGTCACGTGCCGCAGGCACACGCCCAGATAGCCGTTGCGCAACGAATCCTCGAAATTGCCGCGGCTCCACGGGAATTCGTACGCGACCTGCTCGATCGCGACGACCTCGTCGAGATCGGCATCCGTCATCGGCGCCAGATAGCGGTCGCTCAGCAGTACGCCCGTCATCCCTTCGCTCCGCCCGTCTGCGCGGCCCGTGCCGCGACGCGCTCGGCGGTGGTCTGCGCGACCTTGTCGCGCACGTACTCCGGCGCGGCCTGATCGGCGGGCACCGCGCGGCCGGCGCGGAAAGCACGCACGGCGGCATGGGCAACTGCCAGCGCGTGCGGCATCGCGTCGGCGTCGATCACGGCCGCGCGCGCCGCAGCCGGCAACTGCGCGCCGAACGCGGCAGCCGCATTGCCCGCGAGCGTGAACGGCGCATCGGGCACGCCGACGGCACACGGTGCATCCAGCGAAGCCGGATGCACCGTGTGCCAGTCGCCGGTGCTGTCGTCCCACGCGAAATCCGCCCAGTAGGCTTCGTCCATCCGCGCATCCAGCGCGGCCAGCACGCGGGTCGTGCCGGGTGCGCGCAGCCGCGCGTGCTCGGCGCACGCGAGCAGCGTGCCGATCGGCACGACCGGCAGCCCGCGTCCGAACGCGAGGCCCTGGGTAATGCCCGTCGCGGTGCGCAGGCCCGTGAACGAGCCGGGGCCCGAACCGAACGCGATCGCGTCGCAATCGGCGAGCGTCAGCCCCGATTCGGCGAAAAGCTCCTGGATGGCCGGCAGCACGCGCGTGCTCGACACGGCGCCCGTCAGCTCGTGGCGGACCCAGGTTTGCGGGGTGGAAACGGCGTCATCGGCGTGGGCCGAGCGCAGCAGCGCGACCGAGCAGTATTCGGTCGACGTATCGATGGCGAGGAGCACTGTTTGCGTCATGGGCGACATTGTAATGCGGCGCCCCGCTCCCACGGGCAATCGGGCCCGATCCGTGCGTGTGCGCTGCACCGGGTGTCGGTTTGGAAGGATCGCTCGACCCCGCGCGGCGGTCCGCTTGTTAAGATCGCCCGACCTGAAACCCTTACGGAGACACCCGATGAGCGAACTCACCGCCCAATTCGACCAGGCCCAGATCGACGTCAAGCAACTGACGGAACGTCCGGGCAACCTGACCCTGCTGCGCCTGTACGCCCTCTTCAAGCAGGCGACCGACGGCGACGCTCATGGCGACAAGCCGGGCTTCACCGACATCGTCGGCAAATACAAGTACGACGCCTGGGATGCGCTGAAGGGCACGTCGCAGGATGCGGCGAAGCAGCAGTACATCGAACTCGTCGAATCGCTGAAGAACGGCACGGCTTCCTGACCGAATCGCCCCCTGCCGCAATAGGCAATCAAATCAGTGGCGCAGCGCAGCAAATCTCTTTATAATGCTGCCTGCGTCATCTTCCGCGCTCGGCTTGCAAGCCGTTCCGGCCTGACGCCTCGTAGCGTTAAGCTCCAATCCGGTTTAGAACCTGTCCCCTCCTGCTTCGACCCTTGCGGTCGTCAACTAGGCTGGCGGCCTCGCTCCAGAAGCGCGCCGCACCCAAAACAGCTTCTAATGCCTCATCCGCCGAAGGTTCGGCGGATTGCACCCGTTTCCCGATTTGCTCGCTGAATCCGACGACTTGGGTATGCGCGATTGGCGCCGACGTTTCACCCACTGTGTTTCAAGGATTGTTATGACTTCGAGCATCAACTCCAGCCCGCTCAACGCGATCGCCGACCAGGCGCTCGGTCTCGACGACGCCGCCGCACCGGCCGCGGTCGAACCGGCGTCGGACGAGCCGAGCTTCGCGTCGCTCGGGTTGTCGCCGGAGATCGTCTCCGCGCTGCAGGCCGCCGGCTACGTGAAGCCGACGCCGGTCCAGCAGCGCGCGATTCCGGCCGGCATCGCCGGCCGTGACCTGCTGGTCTCGAGCCCGACCGGTTCGGGCAAGACCGCTGCATTCATGCTGCCCGCGATCGAACGTTTCGCGCAGCTCCAGAAGACGCAGGCGCAGCAACCGCGCGCGCCGCGTGAACCGAACCAGGGCGACCGCCGTGCGCGCCGCCCGCAACCCGTCGCGCGCCCGGGCCTGCTCGTGCTGACGCCGACCCGTGAACTCGCGATGCAGGTCACCACGGCCGCATCGACGTACGGCAAGCACCTGAAGCGCCTGCGCACGGTCAGCATCCTCGGCGGCGTCGCCTACGGCCAGCAGCTGATGCTGCTCGCGAAGAACCCGGAAATCCTGGTCGCCACGCCGGGCCGTCTGCTCGACCACCTCGAGCGCGGCCGTATCGACCTGTCCGAGCTGAAGATGCTCGTGCTCGACGAAGCCGACCGCATGCTCGACATGGGCTTCATCGAAGACATCGAGACGATCGTCGCCGCCACGCCGGAATCGCGCCAGACGATGCTGTTCTCGGCCACGCTCGACGGCAAGATCGGTTCGCTGACGAGCCGCCTGCTGAAGGATCCGGAACGGATCGAGATCCAGCAGCGCCTCGAGTCGCGCGCGAACATCGCGCAGACCGTGCACTACGTCGACGACCGCGACCACAAGGATCGCCTGCTCGATCACCTGCTGCGCGACGACGCGCTCGACCAGGCGATCATCTTCACGGCGACCAAGATCGACGCCGACCAGCTCGCCGGCCGTCTCGCCGACGCTGGCTTCGAATCGGCCGCACTGCACGGCGACCTGCCGCAGGGCGCGCGTAACCGCACGATCCGTGCGCTGCGCGAGCGCCGCGTGCGCGTGCTGGTGGCCACCGACGTCGCGGCACGCGGCATCGACATCCCGGGCATCACACACGTGTTCAACTACGACCTGCCGAAGTTCGCGGAAGACTACGTGCACCGTATCGGCCGTACGGGCCGGGCAGGCCGTTCGGGCACGGCGGTGAGCCTCGTGCACCACGCCGAACAAGGCGCGCTCAAGCGCATCGAGCGTTTCGTGCGCTCGCCGCTGCCGGTCAACGTGATCGAAGGCTTCGAGCCGCGCAAGGCGCCCCCGCGCAACGGCGGCACCGGCGGCCGCGGCCGTCCGGGCGGCGGTAACGGCGGTCGTCGTTTCGGCGGCAAGCCGGGCGGCGGCTACGGCGGCAACGGTAACGGCAACGGCCGCAGCTACGGCGGCGGCAATGGCGGCGGCTGGAGCGGCAAGCCGGGCGGCAGCCGTGACGGCGGCCCGCGTCGCGACGGCCAACGCAGTGGCGGCCCGCGTCGCAGCAACTCCGCGTCGTAAGTACGCAGGGGCGGCCAGCGGCCGCCCCACGGAGGGCAGACCCGCGGATCACCGCACTGCCCATCCTGCCAACCGGCGCATCTGCGCCGGTTTTTTTTCGCCCCGCCCCACATTTCACGATGCGGAAAATTTTTTTGTGTCGTAAAAAATCATGCTGCGTGGCACAACCCGGGCGATTGCGGGATGGAAAACCGCATTTCTTATCCCGAAATTTAAATTTCAAGATATTGATTTAAAACAACTAAAAATTTATACCACTCCCCGAAAAGCCCCTGTCCCGCTTCAGTCGATTTGCCTAGACTCTTATACAAGACCTCACGAACCGGAACGCACGGCTTCGGTTTCGGTAACAGCCTCAACACGGTCAGCGTCAATCCATCAGGCATCGCACCGCATCAAGGAGCTCATCATGTCGCGTCAGCAACAGGCACAGGAACTGCAGCAGCAATGGGAATCCGATCCGCGCTGGAAGGGCATCAAGCGCAGCTACTCGGCTGAGGACGTGGTCCGCCTGCGTGGTTCGATCCCGATCGAGCACACGCTCGCCAAGCGCGGCGCGGAAAAGCTGTGGAGCCTCGTCAACAACGAGCCGTTCGTCAACGCACTCGGCGCACTGACCGGCAACCAGGCGATGCAGCAGGTGAAGGCCGGCCTGAAGGCGATCTACCTGTCCGGCTGGCAAGTGGCCGGCGACGCGAACGTCGCGGGCGAAATGTACCCGGACCAGTCGCTGTACCCGGCAAACTCGGTGCCGCTCGTCGTGAAGCGCATCAACAACACGCTGACGCGCGCCGACCAGATCCAGTGGTCGGAAGGCAAGAACCCGGGCGACGAAGGCTATATCGATTTCTTCGCACCGATCGTCGCCGATGCGGAAGCCGGTTTCGGCGGCGTACTGAACGCATTCGAGCTGATGAAGGCGATGATCGAAGCCGGCGCGTCGGGCGTCCACTTCGAGGACCAGCTCGCTTCGGTGAAGAAGTGCGGCCACATGGGCGGCAAGGTGCTCGTGCCGACGCGTGAGGCTGTCGCGAAGCTGTCGGCGGCGCGTCTCGCGGCCGACGTGATGGGCACGTCGACCGTGCTGGTCGCCCGCACCGACGCGGAAGCGGCCGACCTGATCACGTCCGACGTCGACGACAACGACAAGCCGTTCCTGACGGGCGAGCGCACGGTGGAAGGCTTCTTCCGCACGAAGCCGGGCATCGAGCAGGCGATCTCGCGCGGTCTCGCCTACGCGCCGTACGCCGACCTGGTCTGGTGCGAAACGGGCAAGCCGGATCTCGAGTACGCGAAGAAGTTCGCGGAAGCGATCCACAAGCAGTTCCCGGGCAAGCTGCTGTCGTACAACTGCTCGCCGTCGTTCAACTGGAAGAAAAACCTCGACGACGCGACGATCGCGAAGTTCCAGAAGGAACTCGGCGCGATGGGCTACAAGTTCCAGTTCATCACGCTGGCCGGCTTCCATGCGCTGAACTACTCGATGTTCAACCTCGCACACGGCTATGCCCGCACGCAGATGAGCGCGTTCGTCGAACTGCAGCAGGCCGAGTTCGCGGCAGCGGACAAGGGCTTCACGGCCGTCAAGCACCAGCGCGAAGTCGGCACAGGCTACTTCGACGCGGTGACGCAGACGGTCGAGCGCGAAGCATCGACCACCGCATTGCACGGCTCGACCGAAGACGAGCAGTTCTTCGACGGCAAGAAGGTCGCGTAAGCAGAAAAGCACGACGCGCCACGCGTCATGCCGATGCCGGCCCTCGTCTCGCGACGGCGGGCATCGGCCACCGAACAACAATCAGGGAGGAGACGGCAGGCGCGCGATCCCGATCGCGCGACCGGCCGCGCGGCTTGCGGGCCGCCAGCAACGACGCGCGCCGGCTCCGTCCGGCGCGCCCTTTTCCAGGGCGCCGCCCTATCGATACACGATCACCGGAATTTTCGTATGGGTCAGCACGCGCTGCGTCTCGCTGCCGATCAGCAAGCTGCCGAGCCCGCGGCGTCCGTGCGACGCCATGAAGATCACGTCGCAGCCGCCGCGTTCGGCCGCCTCGATGATGCCGAGATACGGCGACGGATGCACGCTCGTCCAGGTGTCGCAATCGACGCCGGCCGCCTTCGCAGCCGATTCGACCTCGTCGAGATGCGCGCGTGCCTCGCGCTCGCTGCGCGCCCGGAAATCGGCGGGCGGCTCGATGATCACTTCGGAAAACGGCGAGTACGGATACTGCGGCAGGCACGCGTAGGCCGTGACCCGCGCACCGACCGCACGCGCCAGGTCGATCGCGCCGTCGATCGCCTTCTGCGACAGTTCGGAACCGTCGGTTGGAACGAGGATGTGCCTGAACATCGCGCCCTCCTTCGTCAATCGCACTCCGCGCGCCGCGCTTCCGGGCAGTCCGGCTGCGTTGCGTGGGGCATGCCTGTTTCGATTGTAGGACGTGAAAGCACGCGGTCGGGCCGCGCAGCGGGTTCGCCCTCATATCGGAAACGCGCGGGCCCGCGCGGCCTACTCGCCCCAATATCCGGGCCGCTCGTACGTGTGTTTCAGGTAATCGAGAAACAGCCGCACGCGCAACGGCAGATGCCGGCGTTGCGGAAACACCGCGTGAATGCCGATCGGCGGGGCCGCAAATGCGTCGAGCACGCTGACGAGCCGGCCGGCCGCGA
The DNA here is from genome assembly GCF_005502655.1 of Burkholderia sp. 4NA327C6. Lineage (NCBI taxonomy): Bacteria > Pseudomonadati > Pseudomonadota > Betaproteobacteria > Burkholderiales > Burkholderiaceae > Burkholderia > Burkholderia sp. 4NA327C6. The sequence goes on from NZ_SCNZ01000003.1 coordinate 331,173, forward strand.
TGTCGTCGCCGACCTCCCACCACGAGCGCCACGCGAGCCCGTGGCCCTCGAGGCACCACTCGTGCAGCACCGCGCCGTCCGAGCATTCCATCGTGCCGCTCACGCGGATCGACACGACCTTGCCGTCCTCCTGGAACGCCCAGCCGCGTTGCTGGTTCGCGTTTGCCGCGAGCGCGAGGCAGTTGTGCCGCGCCAGATCGGCGAGCGTGGCCGGCGTGCCGCGCCGGGACAGATACGCGGGCGAAGCGACACACACGCGGCGATTCTCGCCGAGCTTCAGCGACACGAGCGACGAGTCGGGCAGCTCGCCGAGCCGCACCGCGCAGTCGAACCCCTCGTTGACGAGGTCGACCATCCGGTCGGACAGGTCGAGCGTGACCGATACATCCGGATGCCCGCCGCTGAATTCGGGCACGAGCGGCGCGACGTGCCGCCGGCCGAAGCCGGCCGGCGCGGAGATGCGCAGGTGACCGCTCGCCTTGACGCCGCCGGCGGACACGCTCGCCTCCGCGTTCTGCATGTCGTTGATCACGCGCTGGCAATCCTCGAGAAACGCCGAACCCTCGAACGTCAGCGTGAGCTTGCGCGTCGTGCGCACCAGCAGCTTGACGCCGAGCCGCTCCTCGAGCGCGTCGAGGCGACGGCCGATGATCGCCGGCGCGACCCCTTCCGCGTGCGCGGCCGCCGACAGGCTGCCCTTCGCCGCGACCGCGGCGAACGTTTCGATCTGCTTGAACCGGTCCATGACTCGCAGGAGCGGCGCGGCCGCCCTTCAAATAGCTTAAACCGCTCAAGATTAGGTATATGAAAGTAAAAGATCAAGTGATGTTTAGCGTCTTTTTTGGCACATACGATCACGAATAGAATTCACCTGACCTCTGAAACTGGAGCGCAAGGCTATGTCGGCCACAACGACACTCTCCTCTCCCGACGCAATCCTCTTCGACGCATTCGGCACGTTGTTCGACGTGCGTGCGGTCCTGGCCGCGGCGGAGCAGATGTTCCCCGGTCACGGGGAACGGTTGTCGCAGCTGTGGCGCCGCAAGCAAATCGAATACTCGCAGTTGCGCACGCTCGCCGATCCGGCCGGCGCCCGCTATCGCCCGTTCCGTGACATCACGCTCGATGCGCTGCGGTTCGCCGCGCGCCGGCTCGGGCTCGCGCTGAACAGCGCGGCCGAGAAGCGGCTGATGGACGAATACGCGTGCTTGTCCACCTATCCCGATACGGTGCCCGCGCTGCGCAAGCTGCGCGCGCTCGACCCGCGCCCGCCGCTCGGAATCCTGTCGAACGGCACGCCGCAGATGCTCGACATCGCGATCAAGAGCGCCGGCATGTCCGGGCTGTTCGATCGCGTGCTGTCGGCCGACACCGTGCGCGCGTACAAGCCGAGCCCGGCCGCCTACGCGCTCGGCACCGACGCGTTCGGACCGAACCGGCGCGGCATCGTGTTCGTGTCGTCGAACGCGTGGGACGTCGCCGGCGCCGTCTGGTTCGGCTACACGACGTTCTGGCTCAACCGCACGGGCGCGCCCGCCGAGGAACTCGGCGCGCCGCCCGACGGCACCGGTACCGGCATGGCCGACCTGCTCGCATTCCTCGCCACCCCGGCTCCGTCCGGCAGACCCGCAAACCGCACGCGCCCCGGCCCGGGTGCATGACGTCCGCAGCGCTGCCGCCTTCCCCCTTCACCGAAACCGCAACTGACCGACCAAGGAGATGAGACTCATGAGCACCCCGATCACGCTGCCGCAAGGCATGGCGATCACCGGCGAAATCAAGCCGGGTTACGAAGCAATCCTGACGCCTGAAGCACTCGCACTCGTCGCAGCGCTGCACCGCACGTTCGAGCCGCGCCGCCAGGCGCTGCTGCAGGCGCGCGTCGAGCGCACGAAACGCCTCGACGCGGGCGAGCGCCCCGACTTCCTGGCCGAGACGAAGGCGATCCGCGAAGGCGACTGGAAGGTCGCGCCGCTGCCGGCCGACCTGCAATGCCGCCGCGTCGAGATCACGGGCCCCGTCGAGCGCAAGATGATCATCAACGCGCTGAACTCGGGCGCCGATTCGTACATGACGGACTTCGAGGATTCGAACGCGCCGAGCTGGACGAACCAGATCGACGGCCAGATCAACCTGAAGGACGCGGTGCGCCGCACGATCTCGCTCGAGCAGAACGGCAAGTCGTACCGGCTGAACGACAAGGTCGCGACACTGATCGTGCGTCCGCGCGGCTGGCACCTCGACGAGAAGCACGTGACGGTCGACGGCCAGCGCGTGTCCGGCGGCATCTTCGATTTCGCGCTGTTCCTGTTCCACAACGCGAAGGAACTGCTCGCGCGCGGCTCGGGCCCGTACTTCTACCTGCCGAAGATGGAAAGCCATCTCGAGGCGCGCCTGTGGAACGACATCTTCGTCGCCGCGCAGGAAGGCGTCGGCGTGCCGCGCGGCACGATCCGCGCGACGGTGCTGATCGAGACGATCCTCGCCGCATTCGAGATGGACGAAATCCTGTACGAACTGCGCGAACACAGCTCGGGCCTGAACGCCGGCCGCTGGGACTACATCTTCTCGGCCATCAAGAAGTTCAAGAACGACCGCGACTTCTGCCTCGCCGAGCGCTCGAAGATCACGATGACGGTGCCGTTCATGCGCGCGTACGCGCTGCTGCTGCTGAAGACCTGCCACAAGCGCAACGCGCCGGCGATCGGTGGGATGAGCGCGCTGATCCCGATCAAGAACGATCCGGAAGCGAACGACAAGGCCATGGGCGGCGTGCGCTCGGACAAGCAGCGCGACGCGACCGACGGCTACGACGGCGGCTGGGTGGCCCACCCGGGCCTCGTGCCGATCGCGATGGAAGAGTTCGTGAAGGTGCTCGGCGACAAGCCGAACCAGATCGCGAAGCAGCGCGACGACGTGCAGGTCGAAGGCAAGAACCTGCTCGACTTCCAGCCGGAAGCGCCGATCACCGAAGCCGGCCTGCGCAACAACATCAACGTCGGCATCCACTACCTCGGCGCATGGCTCGACGGCAACGGCTGCGTGCCGATCCACAACCTGATGGAAGACGCGGCCACGGCCGAAATCTCCCGTTCGCAGGTGTGGCAATGGATCCGCTCGCCGAAGGGCGTGCTCGACGACGGCCGTAAGGTCACCGCCGAACTCGTGCGTGAATTCGCCAAGGCCGAACTCGACAACGTGAAGCGCTCGGTCGGCGGCAACACGCAGCCGTACGAGCGCGCCGCGGCGATCTTCGAGCAGATGTCGACGTCGGAAGGCTTCACCGAATTCCTGACGCTGCCGCTGTACGAGGAAATCTGACGTAGCTGCCCGCGTCGACCGGGGCCGGCCCTGCGTCGGCGCCGGTCGCGTGCGGTGACGGCATCAAAAAAAGCGCCCCGAGGGGCGCTTCTTCTTTTGCGACAGGATCCGCTACCGCGGCTGCCGCACGACCGGTCACACCGCTTCCCGCTCGCGCCGGTGCTGAACCCAGTCGCCCGACGCAATGCGCGGACGCCCGGCAACCGCGTGCGCGGCGACCGGATAGTAAAGGCAGGCGTACTGCCGGCCACCGAGCTCGACGGTCACGTCTTCCGGCTTGAACAGCGAGTCGACGCCCGGATACACGCGCTCGATCTCGTCGAGCACGGGAACGAGCTGGTCGTCGACCTCGTAGACGTCGCCCCAGACCAGCGACTTGCCGGCCGACCCGGCAATCATTCCCGGATACGTACCGAAATCGTACAGTTCGCCCGGCAGCGCGACGGCGCCGAGCAGCGTCGGCGCGGCAATCCCGTGCCTGGCGGCCGCGTGGCCGATGTCGTTGGCCTCCCCGTTTCTCAAGGTGCCGTAGACGAATACGTAGCGCATCGTGGTTCTCCTCTTTGATTCGTATGTTGCCGTGTTCGCAGGCGAGTCGTGGCGAAACCGCCCGCGCATCGATAGACCGCGATACCGGCCGGATGGTTCGAACCCGCAAGCGCACCCGGCCACGGGGCAGTCCGGAAATCGACAGGCCCCACACAAAGTTCATTTGAACGCGGCATGATCGCCCGACAAACCGCCGCATGCACTTTCACGGCGCCTTCTACAATAACGGCATCGCCGCCGCGCTGCCCGAATCGTCCATGAACCCGCCGTTCCAAGCCGACGTACCGAACCCGTACGTCATCGACATTCCGCCCGAATTCGCGCCGACCGCCGTCCATCCGATGCGCGTGCGCGCACGGCAGGTCGATACCGGGCACCGCATCCCGCTGCATACGCACGCGTGGGCGCAGCTCGCGTACGCCTCGCGCGGCGTGCTGCGCGTCGCGACGACCGGCACGACCTGGATGGTGCCGCCATCCCGCGCGATCTGGGTGCCGCCGCGCGTGACGCATGAGGTCGTGATCGTCGAAGAGGCGTATCTGCGCACGCTGTATATCGACGAGTCGATCGTGCCGGACGGGCTCGACGCGTGCCGCGTCGTCGAAGTGACGGGGCTCCTGCGCGAACTGATCGTCGCACTCGACGCGCGCGACCTGAGCGCCACGCGCGAGCGCCTGCTGTGCGGGCTCGTGCTCGACGAGTTGAGTCATGCCGAGCCGCTGCCGCTCGCGGTGCCGATGCCCGACGAAAAAAGGCTGCGCATGCTGTGCGAATCGGTCCTCGCGCACCCGGCCCATGCGGAGTCGCTCGAGCATTGGGCCAGCGAGGTCGGCGCGAGCACGCGCACGATTTCGCGGCTCTTCAAGCAGGAACTGGGGGTGAGCTTTTCGCAGTGGCGCCAGCAGGCGCTGCTCGCGCGGGCCATCCCGCTGCTGAACCAGGGGCGTCCGCTGTCCCATATCGCGCGCGAACTCGGCTACCAGAGCCAGAGCGCGTTTTCGGCGATGTTCCGGCGTGCCTTCGGCGAAAGCCCGCGCGCATTCATGCTGCGCGGCTACGAGCACCGCGGCCCGGAAGGCAGCCACGCGGACGACGAAACCCCGGACGACGACGCGATCGACATTGCTGCCCGCTGAACGCGTCGCTTCAGCGCGTCAGGACTTCAGACCGGCCGCACCATGTGGCGGATCGAGCCGAGTTGCGCGAGCCGCGACCCGGCAACCCGATAGCCCATGCGCAGGTAGAGACGCGCGGCTGGATTGTCGACGAACACGCGCAACTGGAGTTCGTGCAGCCCGCGCGCACGCGCCCAGCGGTGCGACATGTCGAGCATGTAGGTGCCGGCGCCCTGCCCGCGATGGCCGGCCGCGATCTGCACGTCGCGGATGTGCAGCGAGTCGCCCTCCTCGGTCACGCGCAGCACGCCGATGCGCTCGCCGTCGGCCTCGAGGATGAAGTTCTCGGATTCGCGCCAGCTCGCGTAGAACAGGTCGCTGCGCCACACGAGCCCATGGCGCTTGTAGTAGCCGCCCATGTTGCCGTGCGTCAGCGCTTCGGCGAACGGAAAATCGCCAGCCTCCGCGGGCCGGAGCTGATACAGGAGTCGCAGGTCGGTCGGATCGAGCATCGCGCAGGGGTCAAGAACGCATCCCGCAACGATAGCGCAGTCGCGTGCGGATGCAATCGCGGATTTCTCGTAGCGGCTCGACGCCGGGTGACCGGGGGTTATGCGGCCAGCGGGCGCAACCGGAAACGCAAATGAAAAAGCCCGCACGAGGCGGGCTTCTTCATTTTCTGGCGGAGCGGACGGGACTCGCCTACATCCCGCAGGCCGCGGATGCGCGTGCACGCGCATCCCTTCGAGTCCCGCCGGAAGCTGCGCAGGCAGCTTCCTCCACTCCGCAGTCACGCGCCCGCCAGCGGGCGCAACCTGAAACGCAAATGAAAAAGCCCGCACAAGGCGGGCTTCTTCATTTTTTGGCGGAGCGGACGGGACTCGAACCCGCGACCCCCGGCGTGACAGGCCGGTATTCTAACCGACTGAACTACCGCTCCAGTCTTGCTACTTGCCTGGCAGGCGTCGGTTGCTTCCTGCCGGCGCATCGTTTGTTCGAACGACGCCGAAATCTGGCGTCCCCTAGGGGATTCGAACCCCTGTACTCACCGTGAAAGGGTGATGTCCTAGGCCTCTAGACGAAGGGGACAACGTACTGCTTACATCCTTAATGCAAAAGCCCGTTCAAAAAACGTTCTTTGAACGGGCTTCGTTCTGGCGGAGCGGACGGGGCTCGAACCCGCGACCCCCGGCGTGACAGGCCGGTATTCTAACCAACTGAACTACCGCTCCAGCTTTCTTGCTCACACCTGCAGGACACCGTCACGCGCCTGCATGTGTTGCGACACTTCTACGAAACGCCGCTGAATCTGGCGTCCCCTAGGGGATTCGAACCCCTGTACTCACCGTGAAAGGGTGATGTCCTAGGCCTCTAGACGAAGGGGACAACGTACTGCTTACATCCTTAATACAAAAGCCCGCTCAAAAACGTCTTGAACGGGCTTCGTTCTGGCGGAGCGGACGGGACTCGAACCCGCGACCCCCGGCGTGACAGGCCGGTATTCTAACCGACTGAACTACCGCTCCAGCTTTCTTACCCTCACCTGCAGGACGTCGGTTACGTTCCTGCAAGCGTTGCGACATTTCTACGAAACGCCGCTGAATCTGGCGTCCCCTAGGGGATTCGAACCCCTGTACTCACCGTGAAAGGGTGATGTCCTAGGCCTCTAGACGAAGGGGACAAAATCTTTTCAGATATGTCTGACTCTCGCTATTCACTTTTCAATCAACAGCGAAGGCCGAAATTCTAACTGCTTTGAATCATTTTGTGAAGCATTTATTACTACCAGCGCTTCGCAAATCAACTCAGCTTGTTCTGATGGTGGAGGTAAGCGGGATCGAACCGCTGACCTCTTGCATGCCATGCAAGCGCTCTCCCAGCTGAGCTATACCCCCTTGCAGAACAGAAATGAGATTATATGGACCTACTTTGAACTTGTAAATACCCTTTTTGCGATTCGAGCGAAATTTTTTGCGAAGCTGCCGCGATGTCACGCACGGGCCGCTTCGCTCGCCCTCGAACCTCAGGCCAGCGCCGCCTCGATGCGCGACACCACGACATCGCGGCCGAACAGCACGAGCACCGCATCGATCGACGGCGTATGCGTCGTACCCGCCACCAGCAGACGCACCGGCATCGCCAGTTGCGGCATCTTCAGCTTGTGCGCGCCGAGCGTCGACTTCAGCGCGGCGGACACGGCCTCCTTCGTCCAGTCGGCCGCCTTCAGCGCGGCGACGAGATCGGCCAGCGCCGGACGCACCGCATCGGTCACGTGCTGCGCGAGCGCATCGGCTTCCGGTGCCGGCACACGGTAGAACATCGCGGCGCCTTCCGCGATCTCCTTGACCGTCGTCGCGCGATCCTTCATCAGCCCGACCACCGCTTCGAGCGCAGGACCCGTCGCGATCGCCGCATCGTCGATGCCGAGGGCGGAAAGGAACGGCTTCGCCAGTTCGGCGAGGCGCGCGTTGTCGGCTTCCTTGATGTAATGCGCGTTCAGCCAGCTCAGCTTGCTGTGGTCGTACTGCGCAGGCGACTTGCCGAGATGCTCGAGATCGAACCATTCGACGAACTGCTCGCGCGAGAAGATCTCCGCGTCGCCGTGCGACCAGCCGAGGCGCGCGAGATAGTTGACGACGGCTTCGGGCAGGAAGCCCGCGTCGCGGTACGCCATCACGCTCATCGCGCCATGCCGCTTGCTCATCTTCTCGCCCTGCTCGTTCAGCACGGTCGGCAGGTGCGCATACACGGGCGGCTCGCCGCCGAGCGCATTCAGGATGTTGATCTGGCGCGGCGTGTTGTTCACGTGGTCGTCGCCACGGATCACGTGCGTGATGCCCATGTCCATGTCGTCCACCACCACGCAGAAGTTGTAGATCGGCGTGCCGTCCGGGCGCGCGATCACGAGGTCGTCGAGCTCCTCGTTCGAGATCTCGACACGCCCCTTCACGGCGTCGTCCCACACGACCGTGCCGGTCAACGGATTGCGGAAGCGCAGCACCGGCTTCACGCCGGCCGGCGGCTCCGGCAGCACCTTGCCGGGCTCCGGACGCCACGTACCGTCGTAGCGCGGCTTCAGGCCGGCCTCGCGCTGGCGCTCACGCAGCGCGTCGAGCTCCTCGGCCGACATGTAGCACGGGTACGCGAGGCCCTTCTCGAGCATCTGCGCAAGCACCTCGCGATAGCGGTCCATCCGCTGCATCTGGTAGATCGGGCCTTCGTCGAAATCCAGGCCAAGCCATTGCATCCCCTCGAGGATCGCATCGACCGCTTCCTGCGACGAGCGCTCGACGTCGGTATCCTCGATGCGCAGCACGAACGTGCCCTTCATCTTGCGGGCGAACGCCCACGGATAGAGCGCGGAGCGGATGTTGCCGAGGTGGATGAAGCCGGTGGGACTCGGCGCGAAGCGGGTACGGACAGGACGGGTCATAAACGGTAACTCGAACGCCTGGGGCGCATGAATGATTCGACGCGGGATCGACGGCGGCAACCCGGACAGCAACGGTGCCGGCGACGCCCGGAACGGGAAAGAAGCCGGAATTATACTCGGGCCGGACATCGCGCCAAGCGCGCCGCTTGCTTTATGATGTGCGCGCCGCGGCCGCCAGCCGGCGCGGCGCCGGCCGCACGGAACCCCTGCGCGGCCGCTCGGAACCTATCGCCGCCGCGGGCCGTGACACCCGCCGCCAAGCCGCCGGAGAACCATTCGATGTCGTCCCCTCGCCTGTCGCGCCGCCACTTCACGATCGCCGCCGCATCCGCCAGCCTCGCCGCCTGCACGTCGTTCGGCGACAAATCCCGCCCCGGCGCCGCAGTGCCGCAGGAAAAGCCCGTGAAGATCGGCATCGCGCTCGGCGGCGGCGCCGCGCGCGGCTTCTCGCACATCGGCGTGCTGAAGGCGCTCGAGGCGCGCGGCATCCCGATCGAGATCGTCGCGGGCACGAGCGCGGGCTCGGTGGTCGGCGCGCTCTATGCATCGGGCATGAGCGCCCTTCAGATCAACAAGATCGCGCTCGACATGGACCAGGCTGCGATCAGCGACTGGGCGCTGCCGTTCCGCTCGCGCGGGCTGCTGCAAGGCGTCGCGCTGCAGAACTTCCTGAACAAGACGCTCAACAACCGGCCGATCGAGAAGATGGCGAAGCCGCTCGGCGTCGTCGCGACCGATCTGCAGAACGGCCAGCCGATCCTGTTCCAGCAAGGCAATACGGGGCTCGCGGTGCGCGCATCGTGCAGCGTGCCGTCGGTGTTCGAGCCGGTGAAGATCGGCAACCGCGAGTATGTCGATGGCGGCCTCGTGAGCCCGGTGCCCGCGTCGTATGCGCGCAAGATGGGCGCGAGCTTCGTGATCGCGGTCGACATCTCGTCCCGGCCGGACGGCGCGGCCACCAACAACCCGATCGAGATGCTGCTGCAGACCTTCACGATCATGGGCCAGACGATCAAGACCTACGAGCTCGACAAGTATGCGGACGTCGTGATCCGCCCGAACCTCAACGCGATGGGCGGCAGCGACTTCAACCAGCGCAACGCGGCCATCCTCGCGGGCGAGGAAGCCGTCGCACGCATCATGCCGGAACTGCAGCGCAAGCTCGCGGCGGCACGCGGCGTGGCTGCTGCGTAAGCACGCGAGGCGCGGGCCGCCGGCCCGCCAACGGCGAAACGGTTCCCGGCTCGCCGTTTGCACCGCCCCAAAACAAAAAACCCTGCCGCCTTTCGGTGACAGGGTTTCTTTCGATCCGGCCGGACCGGCCGTCGAACGTCAGTTGTTGCCGTTCGCCGAATCGTCGCCGATCGTCGCGCGCACGCGCTGACGCAGGTCTTCCGGCTTCATCGGGAACTCCGATTCGAGCCGGCGCGCGCCGGTGAAACGCTTTTCCCAGTAGCCGCTATCGAGATCGTCGACGCGGATGGTGCTGCCCGTCGACGGCGAGTGCACGAACTTGTTGTCGCCGATGTAGATGCCGACGTGCGAGAACGTACGGCGCATCGTGTTGAAGAACACGAGGTCGCCCGGCTTGAGGTTGCTCATGCTCACCTTCTCGCCGACGCGGCTCATCTCTTCCGCGCGACGCGGCAGCGACATGCCGAGCGTGTCCTGGAATACGTAGCGCACGAAGCCGCTGCAGTCGAGGCCCGAATCCGGCGAGTTGCCGCCCCAGCGATAACGCACGCCGATCATGTTCAGCGCGCCGACGACCACGTCGCCCGCCTTGCCGGCCATGCCCGCAAGGAACGACTTCGCGCCGCCGCTCGACGACGGCTGGGCGCTGGTCTGCTGGAGGGAGGAATTCGCCGCGTTCTGCGTCGAATTCGTGACATTCTGGTTAAAACTGCTGACTTCGTCGGCGAACGCGCCGGGTGCTGCTGCGAACAGGGCGCCGATGAACAGCCCGGCGACGGTGCGCGCGCATGCCTGGGTCAGGGATCGATGCTGCATTGGTCGATGGAATTTGCTTAAAAATCAGCTGATTGGCGGAAAATTTCGGTCGATACTAGCCAGCGCGTAATCGTTTGTCAAAACAAATTAATAAATACAATCGAGATAGTCAGACCATTGGCCGCCTATCACGCTTTCCAGACCGCTTTCAACAGCTTTTGTGTGTAAGGATGTGACGGTCTGGTGAAGATGTCGGCCACCTCCCCCGACTCGACGACGGCCCCGTCCTGCATCACCGCGACGCGGTGCGCCATCGCCCCGATCACCTCCAGGTCATGGCTGATGAAGACATAGCCGAGGTTGTATTTCTGTTGCAAATTCGCGAGCAGTTTCAGCACCTGCTGCTGGATCGACACGTCGAGCGCGGACGTCGGTTCATCGAGGATCAGGATGCGCGGCTCCAGCACCAGCGCGCGCGCAATCGCGATCCGCTGCCGCTGCCCGCCCGAGAATTCGTGCGGATAACGATGCAGCACCGTGCGGTCAAGGCCGACTTCGCGCAGCACCGCGAGCGACTTCTCGCGCCGCGCGTCGGGTGTCATGTCCGGGCGATGCAGCTCGAGCCCCTCGCCGACGATCCGCTCGATCGTGTGACGCGGCGAAAGCGAACTGAACGGATCCTGAAAGACGACCTGCATGTTCGAGCGCAACGCGGTCTGTTCGCGGCCGCGATAGGTCGACAGCGCGCGCCCCTGGAATTCGATCGTGCCGCCGGCCGTCTTCTGCAGGCCGAGCAGCGCCATCGCGAGCGTCGACTTCCCCGATCCCGATTCGCCGACGATGCCGAGCGTCTCGCCCTGCCGCACCGACACCGACACGTCCGCGACGGCCGTCACCGGCACCGAACCGAACCAGCCCGCGATGCCCGGCCGCTTGCGCGCGAACTGCACGCTCACGTGCTGCGCGTCGAGCACGACGGGCGCGATCGGCATCACCGGGGTGACCGCGCGTTGCGGCCGGCTGTTCAGGAGCCGCTGCGTGTACGGGTGCTCGGGTTCCGCGAAGATTCGCTCGACGGGCCCGCTCTCGACGAGCCGGCCGTGCTCCATCACCGCGACGCGATCCGCGAAGTGCCGCACGAGATTCAGGTCGTGCGTGATCAGCAGGATCGCCATCCCGCGCTTTTCCGCTTCCTCGCGCTGCAGTTCCAGCAGCAGATCGACGATCTGCGCGCGGATCGTCACGTCGAGCGCAGTGGTCGGCTCGTCGGCCAGCAACAGGCGCGGCCGGCAGGCGAGCGCCATCGCGATCATCGCGCGCTGGCGCTGGCCGCCCGACAACTGGTGCGGATAGCTGTCGACGCGCTTCTCCGGCTCGGCGATGCCCGTGCGTGCAAGCAATGCGATCGCGCGCTTGCGCGCCTCGACCGCCGAGACGCCGTCGTGCAGCACGATCGTCTCGCCGATCTGCACGCCGATCGTATACAGCGGGTTGAGCGCGGTCATCGGCTCCTGGAAGATCATCGCGATGTCCGAGCCGCGCAGCCCGCGCATCTCGCGCTCGCTCTTGGCCATCAGGTCCTGCCCCGCGAAGCGGATCGTGCCGCTCACGTCGGCGTCCCGCAGCAGCCGCAGGATCGACAGCGCGGTCACGCTCTTGCCCGACCCCGACTCGCCGACCAGCGCGACGCGCTCGCCGCGGCCGATCGCGAGCGTCACGTCGTCCACCGCGACCGTGTCGCCGAAGCGCACATGCAGATGCTCGAGCGCCAGCAGCGGCTCGCGCTGCGTCGATACGACCGGTTCGCTCATCGCTGGCCTCCCGCCGCGCGCACCGAATCGGCGATCCGCGTGTCGAGTGCATTGCGCAGCGCATCGCCCATGAAGGTCAGCAGCAGCAGCGTCGCAACCAGCACGCCGAAGGTCGACAGCGAGATCCACCAGGCGTCGAGGTTGCCCTTGCCCTGCGCGAGCAGCTCGCCGAGGCTCGGGGTCGGCGGCGGCACGCCGAGCCCGAGGAAATCGAGGCTCGTGAGCGCGAGGATCGAGCCGCTCATCCGGAACGGCAGGAACGTGATCACCGGCGTGAGACTGTTCGGCAGCACGTGGCGCCAGATGATCTGCCAGTTCGTGAGGCCCATCGCGCGCGCCGCGCGCACGTAGTCCTGCGTGCGGTTGCGCAGGAATTCCGCGCGCACGTAGTCGGCGAGCCCGATCCAGCCGAACAGCGACAGCAGCACGATCAGCAGCAGGAAGCTCGGCTCGAAGATCGACGCGAAGATGATCAGCAGGTACAGCTCCGGCAGCGAGCTCCAGATCTCGATCAGCCGCTGCCCGACGATGTCGATGCGCCCGCCGAAGAAGCCCTGCACGGCGCCCGCGGCGATGCCGAGCAGCGTGCCGATCACGGTCAGGATCAGCCCGAACTCGACCGACACGCGGAACCCGTACACGAGCCGCGCGAGCAGGTCGCGCCCCTGCGCGTCGGTGCCGAGCCAGTTCGCGCGCGACGGCGGCGCGGGATTCGGCACGTTCGAGAAGTAGTTCAGCGTGTCGTAGTAGTAGCGGTTCGGCGGGTAGACGACGAAGTTGCCGGGCGCCTCGAGCCGCTTTCGCACGTATGGATCAAGATAGTCGGCCGGCGTCGGGAAATCGCCGCCGAAGGTCGTCTCCGGATACGCGTGGAACAGCGGGAAATAGTACTGGCCGTCGTAACGCACGACGAGCGGCTTGTCGTTCGACCACAGCGGCGCCGCGACGCTCACGGCGAACGCCACGAAAAAGATCACGAAGCTCCAGTAGCCGAGGCGCTGCTGCCGGAAGCGCTGCCATACGCGGCGCGCGGGCGACGGCGACACGCGGGCGCGCGCCGCGTCGATGCGGGAAGACACGACGGCCCGGTTCATCGCGCACCTCGCCCGGTGGCGCCGGGCATGCAGACGGACGGTTTCATGTCAGCGCTCCAGGGTGTCGAATTGAATGCGCGGATCGACCCACACATAGCAGAGATCGGAGATCAGCTTGGTCGCGAGCCCGATCAGCGTGAACAGGTACAGCGTGCCGAGCACGACCGGATAGTCGCGCCGCACGACCGATTCGTACGACAGCAGCCCGAGGCCGTCGAGCGAGAACAACGTCTCGATCAGCAGGCTGCCGGTGAAGAACGCGCCGATGAACGCGGCCGGAAAGCCGACGATCAGCGGCAGCATCGCATTGCGGAACACGTGCTTCCACAGCACGTTGCGCTCGGAGAGCCCCTTCGCGCGCGCGGTCAGCACGTATTGCCGGCGGATCTGGTCGAGGAACGCGTTCTTCGTGAGCATCGTGACGACCGCGAAGCTGCCGACGACCGATGCGGTGATCGGCAGTGCGATGTGCCACAGGTAGTCGAGCACCTTGCCGACGAGCGACAGCTGCGCGAAGTTGTCCGACGTGAGGCCGCGCAGCGGAAAGAGCTGCCAGAACGAGCCGCCGCCGAACAGCACGAGCAGTAGCACGCCGAGCACGAAGCCCGGAATCGCATAGCCGACGAGCACGACGAGGCTCGTCGCGACGTCGAACGGCGAGCCGTTGCGCACGGCCTTCGCGATGCCGAGCGGCACCGAGATCAGGTACGTGAGGAAGAACGTCCACAGCCCGATGCTGATCGACACGGGCATCTTCTGCACGACCAGCGACCACACGCTCTGGTGGCGGAAATAACTGTCGCCGAGATCGAAGCGCGCGAAGCGCTTGAGCATCAGCCAGTAGCGTTCGAGCGGCGGCTTGTCGAAACCGTACAGCGCCTTGAGCTGCGCGAGCTGCTGCGCGTCGACGCCGGTGTGCGCACGCATCCCGAACGGCACGGCGCCCTGCTCCGTCGCGCCCTTGCGCAATTCCTGCACGGCTTGTTCGACCGGGCCGCCCGGCACGAACTGGATCACCGCGAACGTGAGGGTCAGCACGCCGATGAGCGTCGGGATCATCAGCAGCAGGCGTTTGAGGATGTAGCTCCACATAGGGCGTCGACTCGCGATCGGTAGGCGGGATTGGACGTTGGGGCGGCGTGGTTCAGTGATCGGGCTTTGCCCACCAGGTCGACACGACCCAGCCCTCGGCCGAATAGTACAGCGGCAGCGTCTGCGGATAGGCGAGCGTGCGCTTGTACGCGACCCGGTGCGTCGTGCTGTACCACTGCGGGACCGCGTAGTAGCCGTGCATCAGCACGCGGTCGAGCGCGTGCGTCGCGTCGAGCAGGTCTTCGCGTGTCTGTGCGGTGCCGAGCGCGTGCAGCAGCGCATCGACGGCCGGCGACTTCAGCCCGATGAAGTTGTCGGAGCCCGGCTCGTCGGCGAACTTGCTCGCGTAGCGCGAGTATTGCTCGGCACCGGGCACCTGCACGCCCGGCAGGCGGATCGTCGTCATGTCGTAGTCGAACGCATCGAGGCGCTTTTGCAGGAGCGCGTAATCGGCCGTGCGAAAACGTGCGTCGATGCCGAGCTTCGCCAGATTGCGCTGGTACGCCGCCACGATCCCTTCCATCGACGCGCCGGAGTCGTCGAGGATCTCGAACGTGAACGGCTCGCCCTTCGCGTTGCGCAACGCGCCGTCTCGATAGGTCCAGCCGGCCTGCGCGAGCAGCGCGCGCGCCTTCAGCAGGTTCGCGCGCAGCGAACCCGGCGGATTCGTGTTCGGCTGCATGACCACCGGGCCGAACACGGCCGGGTCGAGCTGCGCGCGCAGCGGCTCCAGCAGCTTCAGCTCGCCGGGGCCGGGCGTGCCGGTCGCCTGCAGGTCGGTGTCGGCGAAGTAGCTGTTCATACGCGTGTAGGCGCTGTAGAACAGCTGGCGGTTCAGCCATTCGAAGTCGAACGCGAGGTCGAGCGCCTGGCGCACGCGCACGTCGTGGAACAGCGGCCGGCGCAGGTTCATGAAGAAGCCCTGCATGCCGGCGCCGTTATGCTGGCGGAATTCGCGCTTGACGAGCTCGCCGCTGTCGAAGCGCTTGCCGACGTCGCGCCGCGTCCAGTTGCGCGCGATGTACTCGACGAGCACGTCGTATTCGCCGGCCTTGAACGCCTCGAGCCGCGCGACGCCGTCGCCATACAGCTTGTAGACGATCCGCTCGAAGTTGTTGGTGCCCACCCGCACCGGCAGGTCGGCGCCCCAGTACGCCGGGTTGCGCCGGTAAGTGATCGTCCGGCCGTTGTCGTAATGGTCGATCAGGTACGGGCCGCTGCCGATCGGCTGCTCGAACGCGAGCTGGTCGAACGGGATGCGCGAGCCGTCCGCGCGCAATCCCCACTTGCGCGAAAACACCGGCACGCCGCCGGCGATCAGCGGCAGTTCGCGGTTCGCGCTGCGGAACTCGAAGCGCACGGTGGCCGGATCGACGACCACGGCCTTCGCGATCTCCGCGAAATACGCGCCGAACTGCGGCGCGGCCTGCTTGCTCTTCAGCGTGTCGAACGAGAACTTGACGTCGTCGGCGGTGACGCGGTCGCCGTTCGAGAAGCGCGCGCGCGGATTCAGGTGGAACGTGACCGAGCGGCGGTCCGGCGCGACGTCGATGTCGTCGGCGAGCAGCCCGTACGCGGACGCCGGCTCGTCGGAGCTGCCGGTCGCGAGGCTCTCGAACAGCATGTCGATGCCCGGCGCGGGGTTGCCGCGCATCGTGAACGGGTTGAACTTGTCGAACGACGTCAGCCGGTTCGGGTTCGCGAGCACCAGCGTGCCGCCCTTCGGCGCGTCGGGGTTGACGTAGTCGAAATGCTTGAAGCCCGGCGGATACTTCGGCTCGCCGTACTGCGCAATGGCGTAGGCCGCGTGCGCAGCGCTCGCGGCCAGCACCGCTTGCAGCACGAACACCGCGGCCGCGCGGCCGGCAGTTCGTACCGCACGGCGGACGCGCGCGGCGGCGGCCCGGGGCGAACCCTTCGTCATAGAGGCCCTGTCGGTCGAATGAGGGGAGTAACGAGGGACGATTCTACCCATTCAGGCCGGCGAGCCAAAAGAAAACCGCCACGCGGGCGGTTTCTTCACGAGCGGATCGGAGGCGCGCATCAGGCGGGCGCGCCCTGCCGATCAGCGCCAGCCGTTGTGGCGGCCGTTGTCCCAGTGGCCACGATCGCCACGATCGCCCCAGCCGCGGCCGTGATGGCGGTACCACTCGTCGCGGCCCCAGTAGCGACGGCCGTCCCAGTAGCGGTCGCCGTGCCAGCCGATCACGATGGCCGGCCCCGGAGCGTAGACAGGTGCCGGCGCATAGACCGGCGCAGGCTGATAGACGACCGGCGGCGGAGGCGGCGGCGCATACACGGGTGCGGGCGCGACGTAGACCGGCGCCGGAACGCCGAGATTGATCCCGACATTGACTCCCGCCATTGCTGCGCCCGACACGAGCAAGGCCGTCATACCGGTCATGAGCGAGGCAACACGCAAGGTCTTCATGGATTCCTCTTCTGGTTGTTTCATGTGTGATTCGACTATAACGGCAAGCGCCGTCTCCGCATATTTCCACTTTGTAAGAACTGATGCGCGGCATCGCAACGGAAAGCCTGCGCTAACGTCTTGTAACAATCGACGCCCGCCCCGCCCCC
>NZ_SCNZ01000040.1:0-75466 GCF_005502655.1 Burkholderia sp. 4NA327C6
CTTGGTGGCAAAAGATGATCGGGGGCGGGGGCGGGCGCAAGCCGGCCGCGCGCTTATGTCGGCAATTTTACCAAGGCGCGTCGCATGATCCGGATAATATCGACGTCTCACGACAATCCGCGCGCCCGCGCCCGCCCGATTGCCCGCCTGGCCCACCCGGGGTCCATGCGCCGGCCGACGGGGCCGAGCCGGCGCGTGTCGCCACCAAGGAATCGACGATGGATCTCGGCATCGAAGGAAAGACCGCGCTCGTGTGCGCGGCAAGCAAGGGGCTCGGTCGCGGCTGCGCGGAAGCGCTGGCCGCCGAGGGCGTGAACCTCGTGATCGTCGCGCGCACGCGCGACACGCTGGAGGAAACCGCGGAGGAGATCCGTGCCGGCGCGAACGTGTCGGTGACCGCGGTCGCCTGCGACATCACGACGCCGGACGGGCGTGCGGCCGCGCTCGCCGCGTGCCCGCAGCCGGACATTCTCGTGACGAATGCGGGCGGGCCGCCGCCCGGCGACTTCCGCGACTTCTCGCACGACGACTGGATCCGCGCGCTCGAATCGAACATGCTGACGCCGATCGAGCTGATCCGCGCGACCGTCGACGGGATGATCGCGCGCGGTTTCGGCCGGATCGTCAACATCACGAGCTCGGCCGTGAAGGCGCCGATCGACGTGCTCGCGCTGTCGAACGGTGCGCGCTCGGGGCTGACCGGCTTCGTCGCGGGGCTGTCGCGCAAGGTCGCGGGGCAGGGCGTGACGATCAACAACCTGCTGCCGGGCCTGTTCGACACCGACCGGATCGCGACCACGCTCGCCGCGGCGGCGAAGGCGCAGGGTGTGAGCGTCGACGAGATGCGCGCACGGCGCACGAAGGACATCCCGGCCGGCCGCCTCGGCACGCGTGCGGAATTCGGCGCGGCGTGCGCGTTCCTGTGCAGCGTGCACGCCGGCTACATCACCGGGCAGAACTGGCTGCTCGACGGCGGTTCGTATCCGGGCACGTTCTGACGCGCGCGCCGCCTTTCACGACAACCACCTGAGACAAAGGACCTGGAGATGAGCAAACCCCGCATCGCATTGATTGCGCACGACGCGAAGAAGGACGAGATCGTCGCGCTCGCGGGCGAATTCCGCGCGACGCTCGCGCAATGCCGGCTGGTGGCGACCGGCACGACCGGCGGCCGCATCGCGGACGCGCACGGGCTCGAGGTCGAGCGCAAGCTGTCGGGGCCGCTCGGCGGCGACCTGCAGATCGGTGCGGAGCTGGCCGACGGCCGCATCGACATCGTCGTGTTCCTGCGCGACCCGATGACCGCGCAGCCGCACGACCCCGACATCACCGCGCTCGTGCGCGCATGCGACGTGCACGACGTGCCGGTCGCGACCAACGTCGCCACCGCGCGGATGCTGCTCGACGACCTGGCGCGCAACATGCAGGACGTCTGCTAAGGTCTACCCGCGCCCGATCCCGCTCCGATTGCCCCTGTCGGCGGCAGGGCCATGCACGGATGGCCGCGGCGCGCGAGAATCGGGCGTCGCGACGCGCGACTGCCGGACGGTTCCCGCATGAACCGGCCGGCTCCGCGGATCGGCGACCCGGATTTTTCCCAGACAGAATCAGACACGAGGAGCGAAGCGATGCCGAAAGCAATCCGATACGACCAGCCGGGCGGCCCGGACGTGATGAAGTGGGTCGATGTCGAGGTCGGCGAACCGAAGGCGGGTGAAGTCCGTATCCGTCAGCACGCGGTCGGCCTCAACTACATCGACGTGTATTTCCGCACCGGCCTTTACCCGCAGGCGCTGCCCGGCGGTCTCGGGATGGAGGCGGCAGGCGAGGTGACGGCCGTCGGCGAAGGCGTGACCACGTTCAAGGCGGGCGACCGCGTCGCGTACGTCGGGCAGCCGCCGGGCGCGTACGCGCAGGAACGCGTGATGCCGGCCGAGCGGCTCGTGAAGCTGCCGGACGGCATCAGCTACGACGACGCGGCGTCGGTGATGCTGCAGGGCCTGACCGCGCACTACCTGCTGCGCCGCACGTATCCGGTGAAGGCCGGCGACACGATCCTGATCCACGCGGCGGCCGGCGGCGTCGGCCTGCTCGTGTGCCAGTGGGCGAAGGCGCTCGGCGCGACCGTGATCGGGACGGTCGGCTCCGACGAGAAGGCCGCACTCGCGAAGGCGCACGGCTGCGACCATCCGATCGTGTACACGCGCGAGAACTTCACGCAGCGCCTGAAGGAGATCACGAACGGCGCGGGCGTGCCGGTCGTCTACGACTCGATCGGCAAGGACACCTACATCGGTTCGCTCGACTGCCTCGCGCCGCTCGGCTACTTCGTCAGCTTCGGCAATGCGTCGGGCCCGCTGCCGCCGATCGACTCGAAGGAATTCTCGTCGCGCGGTTCGCTGTTCTTCACGCGGCCGACGCTGTTCTCGTACATCGCGAAGCGCGCCGATCTCGAAGCCGCGGCCGCCGAGCTGTTCGACGTGATCCTGTCGGGCAAGGTGAAGACGAGCATCAACCAGCGCTACCCGCTCGCGGAAGTCGGCCGCGCGCATGCCGACCTCGAAGCGCGCAAGACCACCGGCTCGACGATCCTCGTCCCCTGACCTGTCCCCCCGTGCCGGCGCCATGCCGGCACGCGCTTGTCCGGGCGGCGCCACGGCGCCTCCCGTCCCGCCTCCCGGTTTCCGTCGTTCTCCCCCGAATGCCACGTTTACGCGTTTTTTATACGCGCCCCGATACCTTTGACCCGTCCTTTACGTGCGTTCCCATAAGGTTCTAGTCGTCTGATTTCGACGATGGAGAACAGAAAAATGGATGGGGTATTTATCGGCGCACTGGTGCTCTTCACCGCGCTGATCCTCGGTTTGATTGCCGGTTGCGACAAGCTCGTGCAATACGGTCGCGGGGGGCGAGCATGACCTGGATGCTTTGGCTGGCGGGCGCCTCGACGGCCCTGCTGTTCGCGTATCTCGTCTTTGCGCTGCTGCGCGCGGAGGACATCGAATGAACGCGAACAATCTCTTGCAAACGCTGATCTTCATCGTCGTGCTGCTGGCGGCGGCCGTTCCGGTCGCGCGCTATCTGTCCGCGGTCATGGACGGCAGCTCGCGCGTCGTGCGCGTGTTCGGGCCGCTCGAGCGCGCGCTGTACCGCATCGCCGGCGTCGACGCCGGCAGCGAGATGAACTGGAAGCAGTACGCCGTCGCGACGATCGCGTTCAACGCGCTCGGCGCGCTGTTCCTTTACGGCCTGCTGCGTCTGCAGGGCTTCCTGCCCGGCAATCCGCAGCAGTTCGGCGCGATGACGGTCGACGGCGCGTTCAACACGGCCGTCAGCTTCGTCACCAACACGAACTGGCAGGACTACACGCCGGAGCAGACCGTCAGCTACCTGACGCAGATGCTCGGCCTGACCGTGCAGAACTTCCTGTCGGCGGCAACCGGCATCGTCGTCGTGATCGCGCTGATCCGCGGGTTCGCGCGCCACACCGCGCAGACGATCGGCAACTTCTGGGTCGACCTCACGCGCGTGACGATGTACGTGCTCGTGCCGATGTCGGTGATCATCGCCGCGCTGCTGATGAGCCAGGGCGTGATCCAGAACATGAAGTCGTACCAGGACGTGCCGGTGCTGCAGACGAGCACCTATGCGGCGCCGAAGCTCGACGCGCAGGGCAATCCGGTGAAGGACGACAAGGGCAATCCGGTCACGGTGCCGACCCAGCTCACGAAGCAGACGCTTGCAATGGGCCCGGTCGCGTCGCAGGAAGCGATCAAGATGCTCGGCACCAATGGTGGCGGCTTCTTCAACGCGAACTCCGCGCACCCGTACGAGAACCCGACGCCGTTCGCGAACTTCATCCAGATCTTCGCGATCCTGATCATCCCGGCCTCGCTGTGTCTCGTGTTCGGCCGCATGATCGGCGACCGCCGGCAGGGTATCGCGGTGCTCGCGGCGATGACGGTCGCGTTCGTGATCGCGATCGGCTTCGAGGTGAGCGCCGAGCAGGGCGGCAACCCGACGCTCGCCGCGCTGCACGTCGACCAGACGGCGAGCGCGCTGCAGCCGGGCGGCAACATGGAGGGCAAGGAAACGCGCTTCGGTATCGCGCAGACCGGCATCTTCACGGTCGCGACGACGGCCGCGTCGTGCGGCGCCGTCGACACGATGCACGATTCGCTGACGCCGCTCGGCGGCCTCGTGCCGATGCTGCTGATTCAGCTGGGCGAGGTGGTCTACGGCGGGGTCGGCTCGGGTCTCTACGGGATGCTCGTGTTCGCGCTGCTCGCGGTGTTCGTCGCCGGCCTGATGATCGGCCGCACGCCGGAATACGTCGGCAAGAAGATCGAGGCGTACGAGATGAAGATGGTGTCGATCGTCGTGCTGCTCACGCCGCTGCTGGTGCTGGTCGGTACGTCGATCGCCGTGCTCGCCGATGCGGGCAAGGCCGGCATCGCGAACCCGGGGCCGCACGGCTTCTCGGAAATCCTGTACGCGTTCAGCTCGGCCGCCAACAACAACGGCAGCGCGTTCGCGGGTCTGACGGTCGGCACGCCGTTCTACAACTGGACGACCGCGATCGCGATGTGGTTCGGCCGCTTCGGCACGATCGTGCCGGTGCTGGCGATCGCCGGCTCGCTCGCCGCGAAGAAGCGCATCGCGGTGACGAGCGGCACGCTGCCGACGCACGGCCCGCTGTTCGTCGTGCTGCTGCTCGGCACCGTGCTGCTGGTGGGCGCGCTGACCTACGTGCCGGCGCTGGCGCTCGGCCCGGGCGTCGAGCACCTGATGATGTGGCTGGGCGCGTGATGCGCGCCCGCATGGCGACACATTGAAAAGACTGAAGAGATTGAAGAGATCGCAATGACTCAACATTCCGCAACACGGTCCATGTTCGATCCGGCGCTGCTGCGCCCGGCGATCGTGGACTCGTTCAAGAAACTCACGCCGCGCACGCAGTTCCGCAATCCGGTGATGTTCTGCGTGTACGTCGGCAGCATCCTCACCACGATCCTGTGGATCGCGGCGCTCGCCGGCCAGGCCGAGGCGCCCGCGGGCTTCATCCTCGCGATCGCGCTGTGGCTGTGGTTCACCGTGCTGTTCGCGAACTTCGCCGAGGCGCTCGCCGAAGGGCGTTCGAAGGCGCAGGCGGCGTCGCTGCGCAGCGCGAAGAAAGACGTGATGGCGAAGAAGCTCAACGAGCCGCATCCGAAGTCGCCGATCCGCATCACGACCGCGACCGAGCTGCGTAAAGGCGACGTCGTGCTGGTCGAGGCCGGCGACGTGATCCCGGCCGACGGCGAGGTGGTCGATGGCGTCGCCTCGGTCGACGAGTCGGCGATCACCGGCGAATCCGCGCCGGTGATCCGCGAATCGGGCGGCGACTTCTCGTCGGTCACGGGCGGCACGCGCGTGCTGTCGGACTGGATCGTCGTCAAGGTCACCGCGAACCCCGGCGAGGCGTTCCTCGACCGGATGATCGCGATGGTCGAAGGCGCGAAGCGCAAGAAGACGCCGAACGAGATCGCGCTGACGATCCTGCTCGTCGCGCTGACGATCGTGATGCTGCTCGCGACCGCGACGCTGCTGCCGTTCTCGATGTTCTCCGTCGAAGCGATGAAGGCTGGCCACGTGGTGACGATCACTGCATTGGTTGCGCTGCTCGTCTGCCTGATCCCGACGACGATCGGCGGCCTGCTGTCCGCGATCGGCGTGGCCGGGATGAGCCGGATGATGCAGGCGAACGTGATCGCGACGTCGGGCCGCGCGGTGGAAGCCGCCGGCGACGTCGACGTGCTGCTGCTCGACAAGACCGGCACGATCACGCTCGGCAACCGCCAGGCATCGACGTTCGTGCCGGCGCCGGGCGTGACCGAGGAAGCGCTGGCCGATGCCGCGCAACTGTCGTCGCTCGCCGACGAAACGCCGGAAGGCCGCAGCATCGTCGTGCTCGCGAAGGAACGTTTCAACATTCGCCAGCGCGACATGGGGCAGCTGCACGCGACGTTCATCGGCTTCTCCGCGCAGACGCGGATGAGCGGCGTCGACCTGCCGGGCCGTGAAATCCGCAAGGGTGCGGCCGATGCGATCCGCAATTACGTCGAGACGCACGGCAGCCGCTTCCCCGAGGAAGTGCGCCGTGCGGTCGACGAAGTCGCGCGCCGCGGCAGCACGCCGCTCGTCGTGGCCGACCTGCAGGACGGGGCGGCGCGCGTGCTCGGCGTGATCGAGCTGAAGGACATCGTGAAGGGCGGCATCAAGGAGCGCTTCGCGGAGCTGCGCAAGATGGGCATCAAGACCGTGATGGTGACGGGCGACAACCGGTTGACGGCCGCGGCGATCGCGGCGGAAGCGGGCGTCGACGATTTCCTCGCGGAAGCGACGCCGGAAACCAAGCTCGCGACGATCCGCGAGCACCAGGCCGCAGGGCGCCTCGTCGCGATGACGGGCGACGGCACCAACGACGCACCGGCGCTCGCGCAGGCCGACGTCGCCGTGGCGATGAACACCGGCACGCAGGCGGCGAAGGAAGCCGGCAACATGGTCGACCTCGACTCGAACCCGACGAAGCTGATCGAGATCGTCGAGATCGGCAAGCAGATGCTGATGACGCGCGGGTCGCTGACGACGTTCTCGATCGCGAACGACATCGCGAAGTACTTCGCGATCATCCCGGCCGCATTCGTGACGACGTACCCGCAGCTGCGCGTGCTCGACATCATGCACCTGACGTCGCCGGCGTCCGCGATCCTGTCGGCGGTGATCTTCAACGCGCTGATCATCGTCGCGCTGATTCCGCTGGCGCTGAAGGGCGTCACGTACCGGCCGCTCGGCGCGGCTTCGCTCCTGCGCCGCAACCTGCTGGTGTACGGCCTCGGCGGCGTGCTGCTGCCGTTCCCGTTCATCAAGCTGATCGACATGACGCTCGCTGCACTCGGCTGGGCCTGAGCCGGCCGTATTTGAAGGAAACATCATGAAAACGTTGATTCGTCCGCTCGTCGTGATCTTTGTCGTGCTGACCGCGGTGACGGGGCTCGCTTACCCGGCCGTGATGACCGTGTTGGGCCAGGCCGTGTTCCCGTCGCAGGCGAACGGCAGCCTGATCGAGAAGGACGGCAAGGCGGTCGGCTCCGCGCTGATCGGCCAGCAGTTCGATGCGCCGAAGTACTTTTGGGGCCGGCTGTCGGCCACGACGCCGATGCCGTACAACGCGACCGGCTCCGGCGGCTCGAACCTGGGCCCGCTGAACCCGTCGCTTGCCGACCAGGTGAAGGGGCGCATCGCCGCGCTGCGCGACGCGGGCACCGACATGTCGAAGCCGGTGCCGGTCGACCTCGTGACGGCGTCGGCGAGCGGCCTCGATCCGGAAATCACGCCGGCCGCCGCCGCGTACCAGGTCGAGCGCGTCGCGAAGGCGCGCAACCTGGCGCCCGACGCGGTCGCGCAGCTCGTCGCCGCGAACACGAAGGGCCGCCAGTTCGGCGTGCTCGGCGAACCGCGCGTGAACGTGCTGCAGCTGAACCTCGCACTCGACGCGGCGCAGGCCGCGCACTGACCGGGCATCCGGGCAACCGGCGTCCGGCGCGGCCCGATCCGCGCCGGACGCAGCTTTTTCCCGACGGCGCATGCGCCGTCTTTGCCTTTTGCGGCGATTTGGAACAACAATGCTCGTACTCGCGCGCATCCGGGCGCTCCGCCTTTCTGACGCATGAATCGTCCCGACCCAGACCAACTCCTCGACAAGCTGCAGCGTGACGAAGAAAAGCAGCGGCGCGGCCAGCTCAAGATTTTCTTCGGCGCGTCGGCCGGTGTCGGCAAGACCTACGCGATGCTGCAGGCCGCGCGCCAGCGCCTGCAGGAAGGCGTCGACGTCGTCGTCGGCATCGTCGAGACCCACGGGCGCAGCGAAACCGCCGCGCTGCTCGACGGCCTCGACGTGCTGCCGCTCGCGCGCATCGACTATCGCGGCCGCACACTTGCCGAATTCGATCTCGACGGCGCGCTCGCGCGCCAGCCGCAACTGATCCTCGTCGACGAACTCGCGCATTCGAACGTGCAGGGCGCGCGGCACCTGAAGCGCTGGCAGGATGTGTACGAGCTGCTCGACGCGGGCATCGACGTCTACACGACCGTCAACGTCCAGCACCTCGAAAGCCTGAACGACGTGGTCGGCGCGATCACCGGCATCCGCGTGTGGGAGACCGTGCCCGATCGCGTATTCGACGCGGCCGACGAAGTCACGCTCGTCGACCTGCCGGCCGAGGAACTGCTCGAGCGGATGCGCGACGGCAAGGTCTATCTCGCGCAGCAGGCCGAGCGCGCGGTGCGCAACTTCTTCCGCAAGGGCAACCTGATCGCGCTGCGCGAACTGGCGCTGCGGCGCACGGCCGATCGCGTCGACGCGCAGATGCGCGAATATCGCGCCGATCGTTCAATCCAGCGCATCTGGCAGGCGCGCGAGCGGCTGCTCGTGTGCGTCGGCCCGGGCCCTGAAGCGCCGACGCTCGTGCGGGCGGCCGCGCGGCTCGCCGCGAGCCTGAAGGCCGACTGGATCGCCGTCTATGTGGAGACGCCGCGCCTGCAGCGCCTGCCCGACGCACGGCGGCAGCGCACGCTCGACGCTCTGAAGCTCGCGGCCGAGCTCGGCGCGGAGACGGCCACGCTCGCCGGCGCCGACGCGGTCGCCGCGCTGATCGGCTATGCGAAGGTGCGCAACGTGTCGAAGATCGTCGCGGGCGGCTCGCCGAAGGTCGGGCTCGTGCGCCGCTTCGTGCGGCCGTTCGGCGAGAAGCTTGCCGAACGCGCGGGCGACGTCGACCTGATGCTGATCCGGGCGTCCGCGAGCGACGAGGCGCGTGCAGCGCCCCTCGACGCGCGTGCGCGCGACTGGCGCGACGCGTTCGCGCAGTTCGGCACGCATCGTTCGCCGCCGCGGCACTACGTGTATGCGGCCGCGATCTGCGCGGCGATCACGGTTGTCGCGAGCCTCGTGTCCGAGCGGCTCGACCTCACGAACCTCGTGATGCTGTACCTGCTCGGCGTCGTGTTCTCGGCAGTGCGGCTCGGGCGCGGCCCGGGCGTGCTGCAGTCGTTCCTGTCGGTGGCCGCGTTCGATTATTTCTTCGTGCCGCCGCGCATGTCGTTCTCGGTCAGCGACACGCAGTACCTGCTGACCTTCTTCGGGATGCTGCTGACGTCGCTCGTGATCAGCCACCTGACGTCGACGCTGACGCGCCAGGCGAGCGTCGCGCAGCGCCGCGAGCGCCGCACCGGCGCGATCTACGCGATGGCGCGCGAGCTGGGCGCGGCGCTGACCACCGAACAGATCGTCGAGATCGGCAGCCGTCACGTGGGCGAGGTGTTCCGCGCGCGCGTCGCATTCCTGTTGCCCGACAGCGCGGACAAGGTGCGCCAGAAGATCGAGGAGCCCGATGCGGCCGTCACGCTGACGGGCGCCGATCTCGACAGCGACGTCGGCCAGTGGGTGTACGACCAGCAGAAGCCGGCCGGCCGCGGCACCGATACGTTGCCCGCGACGGCCGCGCTGTACCTGCCGCTGAAGGCGCCGATGCGCACGCGCGGCGTGCTCGCGGTCGCATCGCGCGAGCCGCGCGAACTCGAGGTGCCGGAGCAGCAGCGGATGCTCGACGCGTTCGCCGCGCAGATCGCGCTCGCGCTCGAGCGCGTGCACTACGTCGAGATCGCGCGCGACGCGCTCGTCAACATGGAATCCGAGCGGCTGCGCAACTCGCTGCTGTCGGCGATCTCGCACGACCTGCGCACGCCGCTCACGACGATCGTCGGCTTCTCGTCGATGCTCGCGAACGGGCGCGCGGCCGCGCAGGGCGGCGATGCGGCGGCGGCCGAACGCTTCGCGCAGCGCGAGGGCGAACTCGTCGACGCGATCCACGACGAGGCGCTGCGGATGACGGGCATCGTCACGAACCTGCTCGACATGGCGCGGCTGCAGGCCGGCAGCCTGCAGTTGAAGCGCCAGTGGTCGCTGCTCGAGGAAACCGTCGGCGCCGCACTCGCCGCCTGCAAGCGCGTGCTTGCGCGCCATCCGGCGCGCGTCGTGCTGCCGGCCGACCTGCCGCTCCTGCAGATGGACGCGGTGCTGATGGAGCGCCTGTTCACCAACCTGTTCGAGAACGCGGCGAAGTACACGCCGGCCGATACGCCGCTCGACATCGGTGCGGAGCGCGTGACCGACGACGGGCTGCCGTTCGTGCGCGTGCTCGTCGACGACTATGGTCCCGGCCTGCCGGCCGGGATGGAAACGCGGATCTTCGACAAGTTCACGCGCGGCGAGAAGGAATCGGCGACGCCGGGCATCGGCCTCGGCCTTGCGATCTGCCGCGCGATCGTCGAAGCGCACGGCGGTAAAATCGGCGCGTTCAACCGTACGGCACCCGACGGCCATGTGACGGGCGCGCGTTTCTGGTTCACGCTGCCGGTCGAGACACCGCCGGCCGCGCCTGCCGTACCCGACGACGAACCCGAAGTGCCGGGTGCGTCGTCTCCATCCGAATCATTGCCAGACCATGAGTGAACCCAGCCTGACCGTCGTCCTGATCGAGGACGAAAAGCAGATCCGCCGTTTCGTGCGCGCCGCGCTCGAGGAGGAGGACATCGCGGTGTTCGAGGCCGAGACGGGCAAGCAGGGGCTGATCGACGCGGCGACGCGCAAGCCCGATCTCGTGATCGTCGACCTCGGCCTGCCCGATACCGACGGCCTCGACGTGATCCGCGAACTGCGCGGCTGGTCCGAGGTGCCGGTGATCGTGTTGTCCGCGCGCACGCAGGAAGAGGAGAAAGTCGCGGCGCTCGACGCGGGTGCCGACGATTACCTGACCAAGCCGTTCGGCGTGTCCGAACTGCGCGCGCGGATTCGCGCGCAACTGCGCCGGCGCAACCAGGGCGGCGCGAACGAGTCGCCGAAGGTGACCTTCGGCACCGTGACCGTCGATCTCGCGCTGCGCCAGGTGTGGCGCGACAACGAGATCGTGCACCTGACGCCGCTCGAATACCGGCTGCTCGCGACGCTCGTGCGGCACGCGGGGCGCGTGCTGACGCACCGCCAGCTGCTGCGCGACGTGTGGGGGCCGTCGCACGTCGAAAGCCACCACTATCTGCGCATCTACATGGCGCACCTGCGCCAGAAGCTCGAGCGCGACCCGGCGCAGCCCGAGTACATCGTGACGGAGACGGGCGTCGGCTACCGGCTGGTCGGTGCCGCATGACGGGCGTAGCCCGCGCGCAACGGCGCACGTGCACGTGACGTCGCGTGCCGGCCAGGTTGCGTCGGCGCGACAGTCTCGCGGCCGGCGCGCGCGTTGCACACCCGGCGCTCATTCCCCGTTATCCTGACCGTTCCGCGAACGAAAACGAGGAGCGTGCAATGTCCGTCCGTCTGGTCGTCATCTGTGCGCTGGCGCTTGCCGCGTCTGGCGCGTTCGCCCAACCGCTGCCGCCCGGGCAGCAACCGTCGTCGCAGCAGCAGGCGATGGCCAACCCCGCTTCGGTCAATTGCGCCAAGCTCGGCGGCCGCCACACGATCCGCAACCTGGCGAGCGGGCAGGTCGGCATGTGCGTGTTCAAGGACGGCCGCGTGTGCGAGGAGTGGGCGTTGTACCGCGACGACCGCTGCGTCGGCGGCGCCACGCCGAAGCGCGTATCGAACTGACCGGCAGCGGGCCGGTTGCGCCCCCGATCGGCCGCCGGCCACGCGCCGCGGCCGTAAGCATCTTGTTATACTCGGCGCCGCCCGGGGACGACCCCGGGTCATTCGTTTCAACGGGGACGGCCCCATCCGATACGGAGTACGTCGAGATGGCGTGGGTATTGTTGTTCATTGCCGGGTTGCTGGAAGTGGCCTGGGCGGCCGGCATGAAATCGTCGGACGGCTTCACGAAGCTCGGTCCGTCGGTGTTTACGATCGTGACGGCGCTGGCCAGCTTCGGGCTGCTCGCGGTCGCGATGCGCCAGTTGCCGCTCGGCACCGCGTACGCAGTGTGGACGGGCATCGGCGCGGTCGGTGCGTTTGTGTTCGGCATCGTGATGATGGGCGAGGCGCTGACCGTCGCGCGCGTCGCGAGCGCCGCGTTGATCGTCGCGGGGCTGATCGGCCTCAAGCTGTCGTCCGCTGCCTGACGCGGGCACCCGGGCGCGCGTGCACCCGGGTGCCGCACCGAGGAATTGCGCCGGCCGTGCGCCTAGCCTGTCTATAATGGAACGCATTCGGGCCTGAATACCGTCGTGCTTCTCGCGGCACGCGGTGCCGGTCGCCACGCGCCGCGCGGCCTGTCTGTCCAACCCGATCCGATCAATCGGCAAATCGCACGGAAAGTGCAAGGAGAGGGCCATGATCGAAGCCATTTCGCTCGGCGCGGGGCTCGCGTGGGCGAGCGGCCTGCGCCTGTACCTGACCGTGCTGATCGCCGGCGTGCTGGCGCGGTTCGGCTGGCTCCACCTGCCCGACACGCTGGCCGTCCTGATGTCGCCGTGGGTCATCGGTGCCGCGGCCGTGCTCACCGTCACCGAATTCCTTGCCGACAAGATCCCCGCGTTCGACTCGCTGTGGGATGCCGTGCACACCTTCATCCGCATTCCGGCCGGCGCGGTGCTCGCGGCCGGCGCGCTCGGCCACGCCGATCCGACCGTGCTCGCGGTCGCGGGGCTCGCAGGCGGCTCGCTCGCCGGTGCCGCACACGTGGCGAAGGCCGGCACGCGCGCGATGATCAACCTGTCGCCGGAACCGATTTCGAACTGGATCGCCTCGTCGACCGAGGACGGCCTCGTGGTCGGCGGGCTCGTGCTCGCGTTCTTCGTTCCGCTAGCCTTCCTCGTGCTGCTTGCCGCCTTCATCGCGGCGTCCGCGTGGGCGCTCCCGCGCCTGTGGCGCGGTGTCTCGGGCGGCTTTCGCGGCATGGCGAACCACATGGTGTCGCGGCTCAACTCGATCGGGGGGAAGCGCGATTGAAGGGGCGGCAACACGCGGCGCAGCCGCCGGCCGGGCAACCCGGCCATGAGGTGCACGTGCATGCCGGCCGCTTCGGCCTGCGCGACCTGATTCGCCAGGCCGCCCGCATGACCGCGCGCGATTGGCGCGCGGGCGAGCTGACGCTGCTCGTCCTTGCATTGGTGCTTGCGGTCGCGGCGCTGACGAGCGTCGGCTTCCTTGCCGACCGGCTGCGCCAGGGGCTCGAGCGGGACGCGCGCCAGATGCTCGGCGCCGATTTCGTCGTGCGGGCCGATCGCCCCGTCGATCCGTCGTTCGATCAGCAAGCCCGCGCGCTCGGCCTGCGTACCGCGACGACCGCCATCTTCCCGAGCATGATCGCGTCCGCCACGGGCGGGCAGGCGACCGACGCGGCGCCCTCGCGCCTCGCGGCCGTGAAGGCCGTGTCGCCCGGCTATCCGTTGCGCGGCGCGGTCGATATCGTGCCGGCCGGCGCGGCCGCCGCGCAGAAGGCGGCCGCGATTCCCGCGCCCGGCACCGTATGGGCCGATCCGGCGCTGCTCGATGCACTGCACCTGAAGGCGGGCGATACGGTGCGCGTCGGGCTGCGCACGTTCAAGGTCGCCGCGTCGATTTCCCGCGAACTCGATCGCGGGTTTTCCTTCGTCAATTTTTCGCCGCGGCTGATGATGCGCGCGGACGAGCTGGCCGCGACCGGGCTCACGGGCTACGGCAGCCGTGTCACGTACCGGCTGCTGGTTGCCGGCGACCAGCAGGCTGTCACCCGCTTCGAAGCGTATGCGCATGCACGCGTCGACGGCGGGAAACTGCGCGGCGTCGGTCTCGAGTCGTTGCAGGAAGGCCAGCCGCAGGTGCGGCAGACGCTGGATCGCGCGCGTCACTTCCTGACGCTCGTCGCGCTGCTCACCGCGCTGCTCGCGGCGGTCGCGATCGCGATGGCCGCGCAGCGCTACATGCGGCGCCATCTCGACGGCTGCGCGACGATGCGCTGCCTCGGCGTGAGCCGCCGCACGCTCGGCGCGCTGTTCGCACTCGAATTCGCCGGCATCGGGATCGTGTCTGGCGCGGCAGGCGCGGTGCTCGGCTACGGCGGCCACTGGGCGTTGCTGGCCGCGCTCGGTGGCCTGATCGACGTGGTGCTGCCGCCTCCCACGCTGTGGCCGGCCCTGATCGGCATGGGCGCCGCGCTCGTGCTGCTGCTCGGCTTCGCGCTGCCGCCGCTCGTGCCGCTCACGCGCGTACCGCCGGTGCGCGTGCTGCGGCGCGAGTGGGGCGACGCGTCGCGCACGGCATGGGCCGCGTATGCGATCGGCGTCGTGCTGTTCGCGGGGCTGCTGATCGTGGCCGCCGGCAACCTGAAGCTCGGGCTGATCGTCGCGGGCGGTTTCGCCGGCGCGCTGGTCGGTTTCGCGCTGATCGCGCGGCTCGTGCTGTTCGCCGCCGCGCGCGCGGTGCGCAACGCGCGCGTGGCGGCGGGCGTCGGCTGGCGTTACGCGCTCGCGTCGCTGCACCGGCGCGGCACGGCCAGCGCGCTGCAGATCACCGCGCTCGCGCTCGGCCTGATGTGCCTGCTGCTGATCGCGATCACGCGCAACGACCTCGTCGCAGGGTGGCGGCAGTCGACGCCGCCCGATGCGCCGAATCAGTTCCTGATCGACATCCAGCCCGACCAGCGCGCCGACGTCGCGGCCTATCTGGCCGCGCACGGCGTGCGCGACGCGGTGCCCGAGCCGATGGTGCGCGGCCGCCTCGTCGCGATCAACGGCAAGCCGGTGAATCCGGACGCCTACCCGTCCGAGGAGGCGCGCCGGCTCGTCGACCGCGAGTTCAACCTGTCCTATACGACCCGGTTGCCGTCCGACAATCGGATCGTCGAAGGTGACTGGTTCGGCACCGCGGCGACGCCGCAGATCTCGATCGAGGCTGGCCTCGCGAAGACGCTGAACGTGAAGCCGGGTGACGTGCTGCGCTTCGACGTGACGGGGCTGACGGTCGATGCGCCGATCACGAGCGTGCGCAAGCTCGACTGGGGTTCGTTCCGCGTCAATTTCTTCGTGCTGATGCCGCCACCGGTGCTGAAGGATTTCCCGGCCGTGTACCTGACAAGCTTCCATTTGCCGGCATCGAATGCCGCGCTGCTCGATCCGCTGATCGCGCGCTATCCGAACCTGACCGCGATCGACGTCGCGCCGATTCTCGCGCAGTTGCAGCGGATGATGCTGCAGGTGGTCGGCGCGGTGCAGTTCCTGTTCATGTTCACGCTCGCGGCCGGCGTGCTCGTGCTGTACACGGCGCTGGCCGGCACGCGCGACGAGCGGGTGCGCGAGGCGGCGCTGCTGCGCGCGCTCGGCGCGTCGCGCGCGCAGGTCAACGCGGTGCAGCGCGCGGAGTTCGTCGTGGTCGGCACGCTGGCCGGTGCGTTGGCCTCGGCAGGCGCGATCGCGGTCGGCTGGGTGCTCGCGTCGCGCGTGTTCGACTTCCAGCTCGCCGTCGATCCGTGGCTCGTGCCGGCCGGCATCGCGGCCGGCGTCGCGTGCGCCGGTGCGGCCGGCTGGCTGAGCCTGCATAATGTGTTGCGGCGCCCCGCGCTGCAGTCGCTGCGCGACGCCTGAGCGTCGCCGGCGGCCCCGAAGATCCCGTTTTCCGACTATCCGTATGACCGATGTGAATGACGATGCGCCGTCGCAGCCGACGGCGTTCGAGCTCGTGGGCGGCGAAGCCCGCGTGCGCGAAATGGTGGACCGCTTTTACGACCTGATGGACCTCGAGCCCGAGTTCGCGCAGATTCGCGCGATTCACCCGGCGTCGCTCGACGGTTCGCGCGACAAGCTGTTCTGGTTCCTGTGCGGGTGGCTCGGCGGCCCCGACCACTACATCAGCCGGTTCGGCCATCCGCGGCTGCGCGCGCGGCACCTGCCGTTCCCGATCGCGTCGGTCGAGCGCGACCAGTGGCTGCGCTGCATGGCGTGGGCGATGGACGACATCGGGCTGGCCGAGCCGTTGCGCGAGCGGCTCATGCATTCGTTCTACGACACGGCCGACTGGATGCGCAACCGGCCCGGTTGATCGACCGGTACGCCGCCGCCCGTGCGGGGGCGATTTGCGTCTGGGCGCGCGCGCCGTGCGGCGCGACACTGGCCGCTTCCCGAATCGATACGAGGCTCGCCCGATGACGACACAAGCACTGTTTCGCGAAGACGCATACCTCACGCAATGCGACGCGGTCGTCCTGGCCGTCGGCGACGACGGCATCCGGCTCGACCGCACCGTGTTCTATCCGCTCGGCGGCGGCCAGGCCGGCGACACCGGCAAGCTGACGCTGCCCGACGGCAGCACGATCGCGATTGCCGATACGCGCAAGGCCAGGTTCGACGGCGCAACCCCCGACGACGCCGTGCACGTGCCCGCACCGGGGCAGGAGGCGAGTGTCGCGGCGCTCGAGCCCGGCATGCGCGTGGTCGCTCAAATCGACTGGCTGCGCCGCTATCGCCACATGCGGCTGCATACCGCGGCGCACCTGATGTGCGCGGTGCTGCCGTACGCGGTCGACGGTTGCAGCGTGACGGCCGACTACGTGCGGCTCGATTTCGCGACATCCGATGCAATCGACCGCGACGACGTCGAGCGGCGCCTCGCCGGCCTCGTGGTCGGCGCGCACCCGGTCACGACCGAATGGATCACCGACGACGAGATGGCCGCACGGCCGGACCTCGTGCGCACGATGAGCGTGAAGCCGCCGATGGGCCTCGGCCGTGTGCGGCTGCTGCGCATCGAGCAGGTCGACCTGCAGCCGTGCGGTGGCACGCATGTGCGCAATACGTCCGAAATCGGCGAGCTGCGGGTCGCGAAACTGGAAAAGAAGAGCGCGCGCACCCGGCGCCTCGTACTGGAGTTTGCATGACGATCGACACCACCCACGCGGGCGCGGCGGCGCTCGATCCGCAAGCGCGGGAGATTCTGGATTTCTGGTTCGGCGAGCCGGGCTCGGCCGAATTCGGCCAGAACCGCAAGGTCTGGTTCAACGGCGGCGCGGCGTTCGACGACGTGCTGCGCACGCGCTACGGCGCTTTGCTCGACGCCGCGTGCGAAGGCGCTTGCGATCACTGGGCCGGCTCGCCGTCGGGGGCGCTGGCGTTGATCGTCGTGCTCGACCAGTTCTCGCGCAACATCCATCGCGGCACGCCGCGCGCGTTTGCCGCCGATCCGAAGGCGCTCGCGCTCGCGCGCCGTGTCGTCGCGGCTGGCTGGGACGCGCAGTTGCCGAGCGGGCATCACCGTGCGTTTGCGTATCTGCCGTTCGAGCACGACGAGTCGGTCGAGAGCCAGCGCGAGGCCGTGCGCCTGTGCGCGGGCATCCGGGACGAGGCAGGGTGCGAGAGCTATCACCGCTTCGCGTTGCTGCATGCGGCCGTCGTCGAGCGCTTCGGCCGCTTTCCGCACCGGAACGCGATCCTTGGCCGGGCATCGAGCGACGAGGAGACGGCGTTTCTTCGCGAGCCCGGTTCCTCGTTCTGACGATTCGGGCAGTTGCGTGACGTGGGAAGGGGGCAGGCCCGCGGAGTCACGCGGGCACGGTGGCGGCGGGGAACACCGGTCGGCGGCGCGCATTTCCCGATGGCTGTTCGCTGTTCGGGCGGTGGCGCTCACCGCTCCACGCCCGGCATGAGAGCCAGCACGGCGGCACGCCGTGCCTCCGCCCGTTACTCCGCGTGCTGTTCGGGCGTGCGCACGTATACGCGCAGCAGTTCCTCGTTGTCGCCCGGGCGGGCGCCCGTCCAGAACAGTTTCCATGCGTTGCCGGGCGCCGGATCGACGGCTCGCACGCCCTGGACGATCATCCAGGTGCAGCGCGTCGTCTTCGCGTCGGCGATCGGCGTGTGCTGGATGCCGGAGAAGTAGTACAGCATCGGCGCTTCCGATTCGCCGAGCCCGTGCAGGCTCGCCATGCAGTCGCCGTCGTTCCACTCGAGCGCGAGGTGCGCGTTCAGGTCGTCGAACACCGAGCGGTAGCTCTTCGCGACGTCGAGCCACGGCAGCAGCAGCGTGTAAATGAGCCCCCATGCGACGAGTGCGCCGGCGCCCCACGACAGCGCGCCGCGCCACACGCCGGTCGCGCGCAGCTTGGGCAGCAGCGTCAGCCAGCCGACCGTCAGCGCGAGCGCACCGATCACGAGCGCGGGTTCGATCGGCATCGTCCAGTCGAGCGGCAGCCAGCGGCCGAGCGGTGCGAGATCCGCGCGCGACGCGGCCGGATCGGCCATCACCGCCCAGATGGCCCATGCGAGCGCGGCGGCCGTGCCGAACAGGATGCGGCTCAGGTAATCCCACACGAGATGCAGCCGGTGCGGCAGGCGGTCGATGGCTTGCGCGGCGACCAGCGCGAGCGGGGCGAAGAACGGCAAGATGTAGAGCTGGCGCGACGTCGCGGACACTTGCAGCACGGCGAGCCCGATCGCCACGAACATCACGGGCAGCGCGATGCGCGGCGTGCGCCAGTCGCGCCACGCACCGCGCGCGAGCGCGACGATCGCGAGCGGCGCGACCGGGAAGCCGACGAGCAGGAACGCACGCAGGATGAAGAACGGCTTGTCGTTTTCCGCGCCCAGTTCGGGGACGGAGAAACCGAAGAAGCGGCCGACGTTGTTATCCCAGAACCACGTCATGAACAGCGTCTCGGAGCGCAGGAACAGTGCAATCGGCCAGATGAGCGCGAACGGCGCAAACACCAGTGCCGCGACGCCGAGCGAGCGCGCGAACGCGCGGGTGCGGCAGGCCGGGTAGAGCACCAGCGCACCGACGAGCGTGGCTGCAAACACGAGCGGCACGAACAGCCCCTTCGTCATCAGCGCGATGCCGATGCCCGCGCCGAAGATCGGCGCGGCCCAGCGACTCGACGGCCGGACCGGCAGCCCGTGCCGCATCTGCTGCGCGCGCGCGACGTGCTGCATCACGAGTTCGAGCAGTCCGCAGAACGCGATTGCCGTGCCGGCGAACAGCGCGACGTCGGTCATCATGTCGTGCACGTGCTTGATGACGACGAGCGTGCCGGCGCTCAGCACGACGGGACCGATCACGCGCAGGTCGAACCAGGAGTCTGCGCGGCTGGCGACCCGCGCCGCGCGCGCGATGAAGCCGAATGCGAGTGTGGCGAACAGCGCGCTCGCGAGCCGAGCGGCGTCGTGCAGCGGCATCACGCGCTGCAGCAGCCATGCAAGGCTGGTCGCGACCCACGCGTAAAGCGGCGGCTTTTCCATGAATGGCAGGCCGGCATTGGTCGGCACGACGAAGTCGCCTGTCTCGAGCATGTGCTGGATGATGCCGAACGTGTAGGTTTCGTCCTGCTTCCACGGATCGTGGCCGAGCACGCCCGGCAGCGTATACGCGCAGATCAGGGCGACGACGAACAGCCACGTGCGCCAGCCGAGCGGGCGCGCGCGTTCGCGCGTCGCGCTGGTGGCGGCGGTCGAGGCGACGACGGGCGTGCCGGCGGCGTCGAGCGCTGCAGTGAGGTCGGCGTCGGCGGTCGAGCGGGTGTGCTGGGCCGGGGCGGGCACAGACGTGCGTCGCCGGCTGGGCGCTGCGGTTCCGGGCATGGAAGGGAGTCTCGGGTCGAGTCGAGCCGGTCCGGCGACTTGGGCAGGACCGATTGGGGCCACATCAAGGGCCAACGGGCAGGGGTTTATGACACCTGTCTGAATGTCCGCTAGTAGACCACGGAATTGTTACGGTGGATTACCGTTCGTGTCACGAAATTGTGGAGATTTGTGGTGTCGTGACGACGGATTGCTTCGGGCGGCGGGTTTTGATGTGCCGCAGTGCGGAATTACCGGCCGCCGCCGACGTCGAGCAGGGCGCCGGTCGTGTAGGACGCCGCGTCGCCCAGCAGCCAGACGATCGCTTCGGCGATCTCCTGCGCTTCGCCCGCGCGGCCGAGCGGGGTCGTTGCGCCGAGGCGGGCCGCACGGCCCGGCTGGCCGCCGCTCGCGTGAATCTCGGTCTCGATCAGGCCGGGGCGTACTGCATTGACGCGCACGCCGTGCGGGCCGAGTTCCTTCGCGAGGCCGATCGTCAGCGAGTCGACCGCGCCTTTCGACCCCGCATAGTCGACGTATTCGTTCGGCGAGCCGAGCCGGGAGGCGATCGACGATACGTTGACGATCGCGCCGCCGCGGCCGCCGCGGTCGGTGGACAGCCGGCGCGCGGCTTCGCGCGCACACAGGTAGGTGCCGAGCACGTTGGTGTCGAACATCCGCCGCAGCCGGTCGGTCGGCATGTCGGCGAGCGGCATCGACGGCGCGACGATGCCCGCATTGTTGACGAGCGCATCGACGCGGCCGAATGCGGCCGTGACGGAGTCGAACATCGCGACGACATCGGCTTCGTTCGCGACGTCGCCCGCGACGACGCACGCACGACCGCCCGCGTCGCGGACGGCCTGCGCGGTGAGTTCGGCCGCCGCCGCGTCCCGCGCGTAGTTGATGCCGACGTCCCAGCCGTGCTTGGCCGCGAGCACGGCGGTCGCGCGGCCGATGCCACGGCTCGCGCCGGTGATGAGGACGGCCTTGCGGTCGGACGATGCGGTCATCGCGTGCGGGTTCCGGTGACGGTTACGGTTACTTGGCCGCGTCGGGTGCCCACTTGTCGCGGGCGGGCGGCTGGTAGCGGCGCAGTCGCTCGATCAGTGCGACGGGTTCCGACTCGACGCACAGTGCGTCGAAATAGGCCGGACGCATGAAGCCCTCGTCGACCGTATGGCGCAGCAGCGCGATCAGCGGATCGTAGAACGAATCGATGTTGTAGAGCGCGACCGGCTTGCGGTGATAGCCGAGCTGCGCCCACGTGTAGACCTCGAAGAGCTCCTCGAGCGTGCCGGCGCCGCCGGGCATCGCGACGAACGCGTCGGACAGGTCGGCCATCATTTTCTTGCGGTGGTGCATGTCGGGCACGACGTGCAGTTCCGACAGCCCCGTATGGCCGACTTCCTTGTCGACGAGCAGTTCGGGGATCACGCCGACCGCACGGCCGCCGGCCGCCATCACTTCGTCGGCGATCACGCCCATCAGGCCGACCCGGCCGCCGCCGTACACGAGCGTGAGGCCCGCATCGACGAGCGCGCGGCCGAATGCGCGCGCGGCATCGGCATAGACGGGCCGCACGCCTGACGACGAGCCGCAGTAAACACACACAGCCTTCATTGCTTGGAATCCTTGGCGGGGGCTTGCCCGGTGGTGACCGGACTGCCGGCCGGGCGCGGCGAGCCGTCGCGCGGCGGCAGGTAGTCGGTGAACTGGCGCTTCGGCAGCTTGCCCGAGACCAGGTCGTCGAACAGCTGGCGCGAACGGCCGCGCAGGTACGGCGCCATCACGGAGATCACGTGCATGCTGACCTGGTGCAGTTCCTCGCGGATCGCGTCCTGGTCGTTGTATTTGCGCGGATGCATCACGTACTGATACGACAGCCAGTACGTCGAAATGACGGCCATGTTGGTGGCGATGACTTCGATCTCGGCGGGCGTCGCGACCATCTCGGCGTCGGACACGAGCAGTTCGCACATGTCGCGCGCGAAGCGCACTTTGTGGCTGATGATCTGCTTGAAATGCGTCTCGAGCGTGCGGTTGCGGGCGAGCAGGTCGTTGAGGTCGCGATACAGGAACCGGTAGGTCCACATGAAATCGGCCATGTACTGCAGGTACGACCAGGTTTCGTCGATCGTCGGACGATGATCTTCGGGAAAGCGCAGCCGCCGTTCGATCTGCTGCTCGAACTGCGCGAAGATGCTGTTGATGATGTCGTCCTTGTTGCGGAAATGGTAGTACAGGTTGCCTGGACTGATTTCCATTTCCTCGGCGATCGTCGTGGTCGTGACGTTCGGCTCGCCGATCTCGTTGAAGAGTTTCAACGACAACTCGAGAATCCGTTCGCGGGTGCGGCGGGGAGGTTTCGCTTCCATGTCGTCCGGCCCTGTGTGTGCCGGACTGGCGGGCGCTGCAATCGATGCTGCGTGATTCGTCCGGCGCGGGTTGCTGTTCTATGTCTAGCGGACGATTA
Organism: Burkholderia sp. 4NA327C6; assembly: GCF_005502655.1. NCBI lineage: Bacteria > Pseudomonadati > Pseudomonadota > Betaproteobacteria > Burkholderiales > Burkholderiaceae > Burkholderia > Burkholderia sp. 4NA327C6. The sequence goes on from NZ_SCNZ01000040.1 coordinate 22,031, forward strand.
TAAACCGGGGTTTCGCCACACCGGGGCATTTCCTGTTCGCCGCCCCGCGCGGCGCATGGTGCAGCGCCGCACGCGGGCGGTGGGCCGGATACCCGCGGGGCAGCCGCCTAGAAGCCGAGCCAGCGCGCGACGACCGGTCCGAGTACGAAGCCCCACGTCGTCACGCACGCGAACAGCGCGACCGTCACGGCTGCGCTGCCGAGGTCCTTCGCACGCTTCGAGAGTTCGTGACGTTCGAGCGAGATGCGGTCGATCGCGGCCTCGACGCTCGAGTTCAGCAGCTCGACGATCAGCACGAGCAGCACCGACGCGATCAGCAGCGCACGCGATGCCGCCGGCACCGGTGCGAACGCGCCGATCGGGAGCATCAGCGCAGCGAGCGTGAGCTCCTGGCGAAACGCGCTCTCCTCGCGGATCGCCACGCGAAAGCCGTTCAGCGAATGCTTGAGGGCGTACCAGGCGCGCGTGATGCCGCGGTGGCGCTTGTACGGGTTCGGCGGCAGCGGCGCGAGCCGGTCGTCGGGGCCGAGCGGCTCGTGCGCATGCACGTCCGCGTCGGCGTGCGGCTCTTCCTCGTCGAACGGGCGGTGCCGTTGCGGCGTTGCGTCGGGGGGCGGGATTTTGTCGTTCAGGTCTCGTTTCAAACGGCGGCACCTTCTGCTGGCGAGTACGCGGTCTTCGGCAGCGGCTTCAGATGCGACGCGAACTGCTCGGATGCCGCACGCCACGAGAAGCGTTCGGCCCATGCGCGCGCAGTGGAGCGTTCGATCTTCAGCGCCTCGAGGCAGGCTTCCTGCAGGTCCTCGTGCATCGCGCCGGCGTCGCCTTCGCCGAGCACGTCGATCGGGCCCGTCACGGGATAGGCGGCCACCGGCGTGCCGCAGGCGAGCGCCTCGAGCAGCACGAGGCCGAACGTGTCGGTGCGACTCGGGAACACGAACACGTCGGCCGCAGCATACACCTTGGCGAGCTCGGCCTGTGACAGCACGCCGAGATAGTTTGCTTCCGGATAGCGCGACTTCAGCTCCGCGAGCGCGGGGCCTTCGCCCGCGACCCACTTCGAGCCGGGCAGGTCGAGGCGCAGGAATGCCTCGACGTTCTTTTCGATCGCGACGCGGCCCACGTACAGGAAGATCGGCCGCGCGGTATTGAGCACCTTCGATTCCATCGGCCGGAACACGTCGAGATCGACGCCGCGCGTCCACAGCACGACGTTCGTGAAGCCGAATTTCTCGAGGTCCTGCTTGACGACCGGCGTCGGCGCCATCACCGCGAGCGACGGGCCGTGGAACCAGTGGAGGAAGCGATAGGTCGCGGCGAGCGGGATGCCGAAGCGCGCCTGCACGTATTCCGGAAAGCGCGTGTGGTACGCGGTCGTGTACGGCAGCTTGCGCGAACGCGCGTAGCGTCGCGCGGCGAGGCCGAGCGGGCCTTCGGTCGCGATGTGCAGCGCGTCGGGTGCGAACGCGTCGATCCGTGCACGCAGCTTGCGGTACGGCAGGATCGACAGGCGGATTTCCGGGTAGGTCGGGCAGGGCACCGTGCGGAATTCCAGCGGCGTCAGCAGTTCGACGCGGTGGCCGAGCGCGGTGAGTTCGCGTGCCGTGCTCTTCAGCGTGCGCACGACGCCGTTGACCTGCGGTTCCCACGCGTCGGTGACGATCATGATCTTCATCGCGGCTTTGTCCTGTAAGTAGGGGTATGTCAGGCAGTGGCCTTGGCCTTGCGCGACGTGGTCTCCGTCGGTGCGGTGCGCATCACCGTCCAGTAGACGATCTTCAGTTCGCCTTCCATCGTTTCGACGAGCGCGGACAGGCTTTCGACCCAGTCCCCGTCGTTGCAGTACAGCACGCCGTCGATGTCGCGGATCTCCGCCTTGTGGATGTGGCCGCATACGACGCCGTCGCAGCCGCGGCGGCGCGCCTCGTCGGTCATCACGGTCTCGAACTGGGAGATGAAGTTGACGGCGTTCTTGACCTGGTGCTTCAGGTACTGCGACAGCGACCAGTACTGGAAGCCGAGCCGGCTGCGGATCCGGTTGAACCAGCGGTTCAGCACGAGGATCAGCGTGTAGAGCGTGTCGCCGAGGTACGCGAGCCATTTCGCGTGCTGGATCACCCCGTCGAACAGGTCGCCGTGCACGATCCACAAACGTTTGCCCGCGAGCGTCGTGTGGAACGCCTCGCCGCGCACCTGGATGTCGCCGAACGCGAGATCGCTGAACTGCCGCGCGCCTTCGTCGTGATTGCCGGGGATGTAGACGACCTGGGTCCCCTTGCGTGCCTTGCGCAGGATCTTCTGCACGACGTCGTTGTGCGCCTGCGGCCAGTACCAGCCCTTCTTCAGCTGCCAGCCGTCGATGATGTCGCCGACGAGGTACAGGTACTCCGAATCGTTGTGGCGCAGGAAGTCGAGCAGGTATGGCGCCTGGCAACCGCTCGAGCCGAGATGGATGTCGGACAGCCAGATGGTGCGGTAGCGATGGGCCGACGAGTCGGGGTCGTCATGCTGCGTGGCGTGCCCGGCAGACGGGTCTTGCGACACCAGCCCGTCGGCCGTGGCGGAACCGGACAGGAAAGCTGTGGCGGCGCGGGCGCCGATGGGGTGACGGAACAGGGAGGTGGCGGACGATTTCTGGCCCATGCATGACTCGCGCCGGTTGACATTACCGGCATTCCGCCATGCGGGCGTGACTGTGCCATGACAGTCACGAGACGTTCTTATTACGCCCGCCGCAGGGTGTTTAGCAATGAACGACGGGGCGTTGCGTAACCTGCCGTACGGAACCGCCGACCATTGTCCGGCAAGGCGGTCGGGCCGGGCGGGAGTTGCGGAGGCGAGGTGTTTTCGTCTGGTGAATGCGGCGCGTCAGCGCGGTATCGCGACGACGCGCGTGCGTGCGATCCGGTCGTGCGGAAACTGGCGGTCGGCGTGCAGTCGCGCGGCGCCGGCCCATACGGCGATCCATGCGGCGGTGAGCGCGAGCGTGACGGGTACCGACAGGCCAAGGAGCGGATGCAGCGCGAGCGGCGGCAGGAACCACAGCCAGCCGAGCGCATAGCGGACGAGCGCGTGGCCCGCGCTCAGCGGCCGGCCGCTCGACGATTCGAGCCGCAGCCGCCAGGTCTTCATCGGCAGCGTCTGGCCGCCGTGCGTCCAGAACCAGACGAAGTACGCGCCGACCACGAGCGCGATCCACGCGGCGAGCAGGTTGTGATGGACGAGGCCGTTGCGTTGCTGCGTCGCGAGGCTGAACGCGAGCCCGGCGAAGAACACCACGCCGAACAGCAGCACACCTTCGTAGAGCAGCGCGGCGAGACGCCGTCGCACGGACGGCGCGGCGGCCGGGGTTTCAGGTGCGTGGGCGTTTGCCACGGGCGTTCAGGAGCCCTTGAACAGCGAGGGTGCATCGGCGGGCGACACCGGCGCCACGGCAGCCGGCGCGGATGCGGTGCCGGCCGTCGACGATGCGGGTACCGGCGGCGCGACGGCGGCCGAGACCGGCGCCGGTGCGGTGGCCGGGCCGCTTGCCGGGTGTTCGTGCGAATTGACGAGGCGGCGCACGTCCCGGTCGGCGGCGGTCGGCGGCGCGCTGACGACGCTCGGCCGGCGGCGGCGCTCGGCGGCAGCGAGACGTTCCTTCTGCTCTTCCGGGAGTTGCTGGTATGCCTTCCACGCACGCTCGCGCGCCTGCGCGGAAAGCTCCTTCGCACTCTGGTAGTTCTCGCGCGCGACGCGGCGCTGCTCGGGCGTCATCTTCGCCCATTCGGTCATCCGGTCCTGCAGGCGTTTTTGGTCATCGGGCGTCAACTTCGCGAAACGCGATGCGATCTTCAGCCATTTTCGCTTGCGCGCGTCGCTGAAGCCGTCCCACTGGTCGGCAAACGGCGCCAGTGCCGCGTGCTGTGCCGGCGTGAGGCGTGCCCACGACAGCGGGCCGGTAGCGGCCGGCAGCGGCAGGGGAAGGGGCAGCGGGGGCAGCTCGGTGGTCAGCCCGGTCGCGGCCGATGCGGGCGCGGCAGGGCTGGTGGCCGCGGCGGTGGTCGTCGCGGGGGCCGGGTGGAATCGTGGGTACGTGGCGACATAGGAAACGGCGATCGCGATTACGCATCCGAAAAATACGGCCAGGCCGCGCTTCTGACTCACCCGTGCGATCCCCTCGTTATTGTCTGTTAGTGAGCGCGCGACAGATACGCGTTGAACCCGTGATCGAGATACGCGTTGAGCGGCAGGTCGTCGCTGAGCATCGCCGCGTCGATGTCGGCGAGTTCGGCGGTGCGCTGCATGTCTTCCCAGTAGGCGATGCCGACGAGCCCCGCGAGCAGCAGCGCCAGCGGCCACGCGCGCAGCAGGCGGCGCGCGAACGACGCCTGCGGGCGGTTCGCGGGCGCCGTGCCGTACGCACCGGCCGCGCCGGCGAAGGCCGGCACGAACACCGGCACGGTCGCGGCTTCGGGCTTCTTGCGCGCGAGCGCAGCCCGGCGGGCGACGGCCAGGCGGTCGGTGGTCGCGGCAGGCAGGTCGGCCGCGCGCTCGTCCAGCGCGCGGCGAACCTTCAACGCGAATTCGTGTTCTCGATTTGCGGGAGCGGAGCTCATAGCGTGATTCCTTTGGCCTTGAGCGCGTGCGCCAGCGTGTGGGTGGCCCGTGAGCAGTGCGTCTTCACGCTGCCCTCGGAGCACCCCATTGCGGCGGCAGTCTCGGCGACATCCATATCTTCCCAATAACGCATCAGGAACGCTTCCCGTTGACGCGCCGGAAGTTTCTGGATTTCTTCGTCGATCAGGGCCAGAACCTGCTCGCGTTCGAGGCGGTGCTCGCTGCTTTCGACGCCCGCGTTGTCGTCCGCGGATTCGAGGGTTTCGAGCGGGTCGAAGTCTTCGTCGTCGCTGTTGTTCAGCGACGAGAAGAGCGTGACCCATGTGTTGCGGACTTTCTGCCGGCGGAACCAGTCGTGGATCGCGTTCTGCAGGATCCGCTGAAAAAGCAGCGGGAGCTCGGCCGCCGGCCGGTCGCCGTACTTCTCCGCAAGCTTGATCATCGCGTCCTGCACGATGTCGAGCGACGCATCGTCGTCACGCACGGCGTACGCAGCCTGCTTGAACGCGCGCCTTTCGACGCCCGCCAGAAAGTCGGCGAGTTCCTTGTCTGATGCCATTCCGTGAAGGTATGCGCTGCGGGCCGCTGCGTGGTGTAAAAGGTCGAAAAATTTCGTAAAACCCGCGGATGCTATCAAATTTTCGCGCCGCTTGGCACCGGGTTGGGCGCCGTACGTTGCGCGCGAGCCGCGGCGGCGGGGTGCCGGGCGGCGCGCATGATGCGGTGCGGGATATTTTGCTTGACGACCCAATCACGACCCGCTATCGTCAATGATTCGCAACATGAAGTGATGGTCTCATTTGAGGCTGGCCCAAGAAGCCTGCCCTTCAAACTGGACGCGCCGCTTGAACCCGAGCCACAAGCCCGGCAGAGAGCACCCGATCAATTTTTTGCCGAAAATTCGAAAGGTCAAAATGAACATGCCCAGCGCGGAATTCTCCACGTCGGAACCCCTTTCCCCTCCCGATAGCGACTCCATCGGCGGTACCGTGCTCATGAAGGCACTGGCCGATGAAAACGTCGAATTCATCTGGGGCTACCCCGGCGGCTCGGTACTCTACATCTACGACGAGCTTTACAAGCAGGACAAGATTCAGCACGTGCTGGTGCGCCACGAACAGGCGGCCGTGCACGCAGCCGATGCGTATGCGCGTTCCACCGGCAATGTCGGCGTCTGTCTCGTGACGTCGGGCCCCGGTGTCACCAACGCGGTGACCGGCATCGCCACGGCGTACATGGATTCGATTCCGATGGTCGTGATCAGTGGCCAGGTGCCCACGGCCGCGATCGGCCAGGATGCCTTCCAGGAGTGCGACACCGTCGGCATCACGCGTCCGTGCGTGAAGCACAACTTCCTCGTGAAGGACGTGCGCGACCTCGCGGAAACCGTCAAGAAGGCGTTCTATATCGCCCGCACCGGCCGTCCGGGCCCGGTGCTGATCGACATCCCGAAGGACATCTCGAAGACGCCGTGCGAATACGAGCCCGTCAAGAGCGTGTCGCTGCGTTCGTACAACCCGGTCACGAAGGGCCATTCGGGTCAGATCCGCAAGGCCGTGTCGCTGCTGCTGACGGCGAAGCGTCCGTACATCTACACGGGTGGCGGCATCATCCTCGCCGACGCATCGCGCGAACTGAACCAGTTCGCGGACCTGCTCGGCTACCCGGTCACGAACACGCTGATGGGCCTCGGCGGCTATCGCGCGTCGGACAAGAAATTCCTCGGCATGCTCGGCATGCACGGCACCTACGAAGCGAACATGGCGATGCAGCACTGCGACGTGCTGATCGCGATCGGTGCCCGCTTCGATGATCGCGTGATCGGCGACCCTGCGCACTTCGCGTCGCGTCCGCGCAAGATCATCCACATCGACATCGACCCGTCGTCGATCTCGAAGCGTGTGAAGGTCGACATCCCGATCGTCGGCGACGTGAAGGAAGTGCTGAAGGAACTGATCGAGCAGTTGCAGACGGCAGAGCATGGCCCCGACACCGAGGCGCTCGCGCAATGGTGGAAGGACATCGAGGGCTGGCGTGCGAAGGACTGCCTGAAGTACGACCGCGAAAGCGAGATCATCAAGCCGCAGTACGTGGTCGAGAAGGCGTGGGAGCTGACGGACGGCAATGCGTTCGTGTGCTCGGACGTCGGTCAGCACCAGATGTGGGCGGCGCAGTTCTACCGTTTCAACAAGCCGCGTCGCTGGATCAACTCCGGCGGCCTCGGCACGATGGGCTTCGGCCTGCCGGCAGCGATGGGCGTCAAGATGGCGCACCCGGACGACGACGTGCTGTGCATCACGGGCGAAGGCTCGATCCAGATGTGCATCCAGGAACTGTCGACCTGCCTGCAGTACGACACGCCCGTGAAGATCATTTCGCTGAACAACCGCTATCTCGGCATGGTTCGCCAGTGGCAGCAGATCGAATACAGCAAGCGCTATTCGCATTCGTACATGGATGCGCTGCCTGATTTCGTGAAGCTCGCCGAGGCGTACGGCCATGTCGGCATGCGGATCGAAAAGACTTCGGATGTGGAGCCGGCGCTGAAGGAAGCGCTGCGCCTGAAGGACCGCACCGTGTTTCTCGACTTCCAGACCGATCCGACCGAAAACGTCTGGCCGATGGTACAGGCCGGCAAGGGCATCACCGAGATGCTGCTCGGATCGGAAGATCTGTAACGGCGCGACGCGCGCCTGAGCCCGATGCGGCCGCCTTCACGAAGGGCGGCGCGGCACGCGGCGGCGCGCGGCGCGAGTGAATCGACACGGACACATTCTGGAAGAAGCGAACATGAGACACATCATTTCCGTCCTGCTGGAGAACGAACCGGGCGCGCTGTCGCGCGTGGTCGGTCTGTTTTCCGCACGCGGCTACAACATCGAAACCTTGACGGTGGCGCCGACCGAAGACCAATCGCTGTCGCGGCTCACCATCGTTTCCATTGGCTCCGACGACGTGATCGAACAGATCACGAAGCATCTGAACCGCCTGATCGAGGTGGTGAAAGTGGTGGACCTGACCGACGGTGCACACATCGAACGCGAGCTGATGCTGATCAAGGTACGTGCAGTGGGCAAGGAGCGCGAAGAAATGAAGCGGATGGCGGACATTTTCCGCGGCCGCATCATCGACGTGACCGAAAAGACCTACACGATCGAATTGACGGGCGCGAGCGACAAGCTCGACGCATTCATCCAGGGGCTGGACGCGGGCGCGATCCTTGAGACCGTGCGCACCGGCAGCTCCGGCATCGGACGCGGCGAGCGCATCCTGAAGGTGTGATGCCAGACAGGCACGCCGGGTGCGCCGTCATGTCCCGGCCCGCAGTACTCCATCCGAACGAATTGTTGAATTTTTGAATTAGCGAAGGAACCATCATGAACGTTTTCTACGACAAAGACGCTGACCTCTCCCTCATCAAGGGCAAGCAAGTCACGATCATCGGCTACGGCTCGCAAGGCCATGCACACGCGCTGAACCTGAAGGACAGCGGCGTGAACGTGACGGTCGGCCTGCGCAAGGGCGGCGCGTCGTGGAGCAAGGCCGAAAACGCAGGCCTGTCGGTCAAGGAAGTCGCGGAAGCGGTGAAGAGCGCCGACGTCGTGATGATGCTGCTGCCGGACGAGCAGATCGCCGACGTGTACGCGAAGGAAGTCCACGCGAACATCAAGCAGGGCGCGGCGCTGGCATTCGCGCACGGCTTCAACGTCCACTACGGTGCGGTGATCCCGCGCGCCGACCTCGACGTGATCATGATCGCGCCGAAGGCACCGGGCCACACGGTTCGCGGCACGTACTCGCAAGGTGGCGGCGTGCCGCACCTGATCGCGGTTGCGCAGAACAAGTCGGGCGCGGCACGCGACATCGCGCTGTCGTACGCGGCAGCGAACGGCGGCGGCCGTGCAGGCATCATCGAAACCAACTTCCGTGAAGAAACCGAAACCGACCTGTTCGGCGAGCAGGCCGTGCTGTGCGGCGGTACCGTCGAGCTGATCAAGGCGGGTTTCGAGACGCTGGTCGAAGCAGGCTACGCGCCGGAAATGGCGTACTTCGAGTGCCTGCATGAGCTGAAGCTGATCGTCGACCTGATCTACGAAGGCGGCATCGCGAACATGAACTACTCGATCTCGAACAACGCCGAGTACGGCGAGTACGTGACGGGCCCGCGCATCGTCACGGAAGAGACGAAGAAGGCGATGAAGCAGTGCCTGACCGACATCCAGACGGGCGAGTACGCGAAGAGCTTCATTCTCGAGAACAAGGCAGGCGCGCCGACGCTGCAGTCGCGCCGCCGCCTGACGGCCGAGCATCAGATCGAGCAGGTCGGCTCGAAGCTGCGCGCGATGATGCCGTGGATCGCGAAGAACAAGCTCGTCGACCAGTCGAAGAACTAAGCACCGCGTGCTGTTCCGGCCCCTCGAATAGAGGGCCGGTACCAAAAAGCCGCCCGAAGGCAGCAGTGCCCCGGGCGGCTTTTGCTATCCTACGGGCTTTGCAATTCACCGAACACAGAACGAATCCATGAACTATCCTCATCCGATCATCGCGCGCGAAGGCTGGCCGTTCATCGCGATTGCAGCCGTCATCGCGCTGTTGATCCATGCTGTCGGGGGCTTCGGCTTCGCGTGGCCGTTCTGGCTGCTGCTCGTCTTCGTCGTCCAGTTCTTCCGCGACCCGCAGCGCCCGATCCCGGCGCAGCCGAACGCGGTGCTGTGCCCGGCGGACGGCCGCATCGTCGCGGTCGAGACCGCGCAAGATCCGTACGCGAACCGCGAAGCGCTGAAGATCAGCGTGTTCATGAATGTCTTCAACGTCCATTCGCAGCGTTCGCCGGTCGATGGCGCGATCTCGAAGGTCGAGTACTTCCCGGGCGCGTTCCTGAACGCGGCGATCGACAAGGCGTCGACCGAGAACGAGCGCAATGCGGTCGTGATCCAGACGGCGAGCGGCAAGACCGTGACCGCCGTGCAGATCGCCGGCCTCGTCGCACGCCGGATCCTCTGCTACGTGCGCGCGGGCGAACCGCTGTCGCGCGGCCAGCGCTACGGTTTCATCCGCTTCGGTTCGCGCGTCGACGTGTACCTGCCGCTCGGCAGCCGCGCGAAGGTGTCGATCGGCGAGAAGGTCTACGCGTCGTCGACGATCCTCGCCGAGCTCGAACAGTAAGCGGCGGGGCGCACGATGGCCGCATTCAAACCGCGTCGGCCGCGCAACGGCGCCGGCCAGACGCCACGCCCGTTCCGGCGCAACAAGGTGATGGCGCCCGATGCGGCGCCGCTCGAAAGCCGCCGTGCCGCGCGCCAGCGGTTCCTGAAGACGCGCGGCATCTATCTGTTGCCGAACGCGTTCACGACCGCCGCGCTGTTCTGCGGCTTCTTCGCAGTCGTGCAGGCGATGAACGTGCGCTTCGAGATTGCCGCGATCGCGATTTTCGTCGCGATGGTGCTCGACGGGATGGACGGGCGCGTGGCACGCATGACGCATACGCAGAGCGCGTTCGGCGAGCAGTTCGACAGCCTGTCGGACATGGTGTCGTTCGGCGTCGCGCCGGCGCTCGTGATGTACGAGTGGGTGCTGAAGGATCTGGGCCGCTGGGGCTGGCTCGCCGCGTTCGTGTATTGCTCGGGCGCCGCGCTGCGCCTCGCGCGCTTCAATACGAACATCGGCAGCGTCGACAAGCGTTTCTTCCAGGGGCTGCCGAGCCCGGCCGCCGCCGCACTGATCGCGGGCTTCGTGTGGCTCGCCACCGACAACCGCGTGCCGATGAAGCTCGGCTGGCTGCCGTGGGTCGCGTTCGCGCTGACGATCTATGCGGGCGTGACGATGGTGTCGAACGCGCCGTTCTACAGCGGCAAGGCGCTCGACGTGCGGCACCGCGTGCCGTTCGCGGCGATCCTGCTGGTCGTCGTCGCGTTCGTGCTCGTGTCGTCCGATCCGCCGCTGATGCTGTTCTGCCTGTTCGTGCTGTACGGGCTGTCCGGCTACGTGTTCTGGGGCTACATGGCGATCCGCGGGCGCGCGAATCCGGCGCGCTCGTCGCAGCGCGATCACTGACGCACGCGCATTCCTTGCCCGGAAACGGCGGCCTCGAGGCCGCCGTTTTCATTTGTCCCTCGTTCGACCCGGGCCGCCGGAAACCCCGGGTGCCGTCCGATTGCGCACCCAACGGAATGCCGCTATAGTCTTTGGCATGACTGCATTTTCCCGCCTCTCCCTCCTTCTAGCCGGTGCGCCGCTACGCGCGCTAGCTTTGGCGCGCCTGCCGCGCTGACCGTTCTCGCCCCCCGTCAAGCTTCGTCTGTTGTCGAGCGTCGCCAGCGGTGGCGCGATCTCGTTACGTTTGACTTCCGTATAAAGAGCCCTGGAGCCCCCCATGACAGACAAGCTGATCATTTTCGATACGACGTTGCGTGACGGCGAACAATCGCCCGGTGCGTCGATGACGAAGGAAGAGAAAATCCGCATCGCGAAGCACCTCGAACGGATGAAGGTGGACGTGATCGAGGCCGGCTTCGCCGCCAGCTCGAACGGCGATTTCGACGCGATCCACACGATCGCCGGTCTCGTGAAGGACAGCACGATCTGCTCGCTGGCGCGCGCCAACGACAAGGACATCCAGCGCGCCGCTGACGCGCTGAAGCCGGCCAACAGCGCGCGGATCCACACGTTCATCGCGACGTCGCCGCTGCACATGGAGAAGAAGCTGCGGATGACGCCGGACCAGGTGTTCGAGCAGGCGCGTCTCGCGGTGCGTTTCGCGCGCAAGTTCACCGACAACGTCGAATTCTCGCCGGAAGACGGCAGCCGCTCGGATCTCGACTTCCTGTGCCGTGTGCTGGAAGCCGTGATCGCGGAAGGTGCGACGACGATCAACATCGCCGACACGGTCGGCTACGGCGTGCCGGAGCTGTACGGCAACCTGGTGAAGACGCTGCGGGAGCGCATTCCGAACTCGGACAAGGCGATCTTCTCGGTGCATTGCCACAACGACCTCGGGATGGCGGTGGCGAACTCGCTCGCCGGCGTGAAGATCGGCGGTGCGCGCCAGATCGAGTGCACGATCAACGGCCTCGGCGAGCGCGCGGGCAACACGTCGCTCGAAGAAATCGTGATGGCCGTGAAGACCCGCAAGGACTACTTCGGCCTCGACGTCGGCATCGACACGACGCAGATCGTGCCGACGTCGAAGCTCGTGTCGCAGATCACCGGCTTCGTCGTGCAGCCGAACAAGGCGGTGGTCGGCGCGAACGCGTTCGCGCATGCGTCGGGCATTCACCAGGACGGCGTGCTGAAGGCGCGCGACACCTACGAGATCATGCGCGCGGAAGACGTGGGCTGGACCGCGAACAAGATCGTGCTCGGCAAGCTGTCGGGCCGCAACGCGTTCAAGCAGCGCCTGCAGGAGCTCGGCGTGGCGCTCGACAGCGAGAGCGAACTCAATGCCGCGTTCATGCGCTTCAAGGATCTGGCCGACCGCAAGGCCGAGATCTTCGACGAAGACATCATCGCGATCGTGTCCGAGGAATCGGCGCTCGCGCACGAGCAGGAGCACTTCAAGTTCGTGTCGCTGTCGCAGCGTTCGGAGACGGGCGAGCAACCGCAGGCGAAAATCGTGTTCGCGGTCGAAGGCAAGGAAGTGACCGGTGAAGCGCGCGGCAACGGCCCGGTCGACGCGACGTTCAATGCGATCGAGGGTGAAGTCGGCAGCGGGTCCGAGCTGCTGCTGTACTCGGTGAACGCGATCACGACCGGCACGCAGGCGCAGGGCGAAGTGACCGTCCGGCTGTCGAAGAGCGGGCGGATTGTCAATGGCGTCGGCACCGATCCGGACATTGTCGCCGCATCCGCGAAGGCGTACATCTCCGCACTGAACAAGCTGCATTCGAAGGACGACAAGGTCAATCCGCAGCGCGCATAAGCGCAGCGCGCTGCGCATCACCGAAACGCCCCGTGCGGCCCTGCGCCGCCGGGGCGTTTTTCATACGCCGCTCATTGACCGCTCATTCGGCGGCCGGCGCACGGAACAGCCAGCGGCGCGCGGCCGTGCGCGGCGCCGGGCTGCGCCGCCGGAACTCGACAGCGATGCCGCGTCGCGGCGCATCGGCGACGAACGCGTCGAGCAGTTCGAGCACGTCGTGATCGATATAGTCGGCGCGCGTCGCGTCGATGATCACCGCGGCCCGGTCGGGAATGTGCCGCAGGTGATGCTTGACCTGCACCTTGCCGAGAAACGACACATCCTTGCGGAACGACAGCAGGAAGTGGTCGTCGTGCTGCGCGAGCGTGACGGGGCTCTTCAGGTTCGCGACGGCGACCGCCAGCACGCTGCAGGCAAGGCCGAGCGCGATGCCGAACAGCAGGTCGACCGCGAGCACGCCGGCAATCGTCGCGGCGAACGGCACGAACGCGGCTGGCCCCTGTTTCATCACCGAGCGGAACAGCGCCGGTTTCGCGAGCTTGAAGCCGGTGTGGATCAGGATCGCGGCAAGGCTCGCGAGCGGGATCAGGTTGATCAGGCCGGTGAGCGCGAACACGCTCGCGAGCAGCAGCATCCCGTGCACGATCGCCGACATCCGGCTTTGCGCGCCTGCATTGACGTTCACCGAGCTGCGCACGATCACCGACGTAATCGGCAGTCCTCCGACCGCGCCGGCGACGAGATTGCCGACTCCCTGGGCCTTGAGTTCGCGGTCAGGCTGGGTCGGCCGGCGCTTCGGGTCGATCTGCTCGACCGCTTCGAGGCTCAGCAGCGTCTCGAGGCTTGCGACGACCGCGAGCGTAATCGCGACGCGCCACACGTCCGGATTGACCAGCTGTGCGAAGTTCGGGCCGAGCTCCGCATGCTTGAGCGACGCCGTGAAGGCTGCGAACGATCCGAGTTCGGGCAACGTCACGCGGTGGGCGGCGCCCGGTGCAACTGACGGCGCGACGACGCCCAGCACGAGCGTGGCGCCGATGCCGAGCACGACCACGGCAAGCGGGGCCGGCACCGAACGCACGAACGCGAAGCGGCGCAGCACGGGCGTGTCCCACGCGACCAGCAGCGCGAGCGAGGCGAGCGCGATGGCCGTCGCGGCCCACGCGACAGGCAGGCCCGGCCAATTCGCAAACGATTGCGCAGCCGACCCGTCGATACCGAAGGCGAACGGAATCTGCTTCACGATCAGCAGGAGGCCGATCGCCGCGAGCATGCCCTTGATGACGGGCGACGGCACATAGGCGGCGAAGCGGCCGGCGCGCAGCATGCCGAACCCGAACTGCAGTACGCCGGACAGCAGCACCGCGAGCAGGAACGCGGAGAAGCTGCCGAGTTGGGCGATGCCTTCTACGACGATCACGACGAGACCGGCGGCCGGGCCGCTGACGGACAGCGACGAGCCGCTCAGCAATGCGACGACGATGCCGCCGACGATGCCGGACACGAGCCCGGCGAATGGCTCGACGCCGGACGCATTGGCGATGCCGAGGCACAGTGGCAGCGCGACGAGGAAAACGACGACGCCGGCGACGATGTCGCGCGGCAGAGTGGACAGGCGCTCGTTCAGTTTCATGATTGGGGCGATTTCATTGGCTTTGGGGGCGGGGTAGGTCAGCCGAGCGCATCGGCCGTTGCGGCCTGCACCGGTTCGACGTCGACGGGCGGAGTCGTATAGCCGGAATCGAGCTCGAGCAGGCGGCCGTCGGCGAGCGAAAAGATCCAGCCATGCACGAGCGGTGGACGTTCGCGGCCCTGCACGATCGGAGACGCGCGCAGCAGTCGCACCTGTTCGAGCACGTTGAGTTCGGCGAGGCGGTCGGCGGCGGCCGTGTCGTCGAGCCCGTCGAGCGTGTCGCGATGGCGTCGCGCGAGCGCGCACAACGGTGCGATGCGGCGCGCGACGTGCGGCAGGTCGGACGGCGGCGGCAGCAGCGATGCGCGTACGCCGCCGCAACCGTAGTGCCCGCACACGATCACGTGGTCGACCTGCAGTACGCGTACCGCGTACTCGAGCACGCTGGCGGAATTGTCGTCGTCGGGATGGCACAGGTTCGCGATGTTGCGATGGACGAACAACTCGCCGGGCGCGCTGTGCGTGATGGTCTCGGCCGGCACGCGGCTGTCGGCGCAGCCGATCCACAGCACGCGCGGATTCTGGCCGCGCGCGAGCGCGTCGAAGAAGCCGGGCGTGTGTTCGCGCGTTTCGCGGGCCCAGGCGATGTTGGCAACCAGCATGCTCTTGGGGCGATTCATGAGGACTCCTTTTTGATCAAGGAAAACAAATAGAAGCTGAAGTGGAGCAATATGATTCTTTCTAAATTGAAAGGTTCAATTTCGACTGATATTAGGGGTATGCCCTAGTGTCCGGTGCCATTGATACAAATTGTTTCAAGTGGTTCGAATGAAGTGCATCAAATGCACCAATACAACGCATGACATGGATTGCGAATGCTGGTTTCTCGCCGGCTACCGCACCGAAAGGGCTCCGCGTAATGACGTGACGAGCGGGTAACGATCGGAAAGTGTTGCCGTGTCGAATTGGGGATTAATCGAATATAACGGAAAAAATGAAATGGCCATTCACGCAATGATTCGTGAATGGCCATTGTGAAAATTGCGCGGAAATGCGTAATCGATCCGGTCAGAACAGGTTGCGGCGGTCGGGATCGTGCAGCGGGTCGGGTGTTTTCTGCGTCGTGCGCAGGATGCCCTGCGGATCGAAATAGAAGCTGTACATCATGTACCAGACGTTGTCCTCGAGATACCGGTAGGTCCACACCTCGCGCTTCATCAGCGGGAAGTAGGACGTCTCGACGGGGCGTCCGAAGTTGACGAGGACGTCGGTCTTCGTCCATTTGCCGATCTCTGCGCGATAGAACTCGTTCGGCTGCAGGACCTGGCGCACGTTGACGATCTTGTGGGCCGCGTCGACGTCGGCCGCGATGGTGATTTCACCCATCGGCTGGGTCGGCCACATCAGGCGCTTGCCGCCGCCGGGCAGGTCGTAGATCTCGCGCGGCGGGCCCATGCGTGCGACGATCGCCGACTCGTCCTGGCCGGCCTGGTATTGCTGCCACGGTTGCGCGCAGCCGGCCAGCAGCGCGGCGGCGCTGGCGACCAGTACCGGCAGTCGCGCGGAAATGCGAATGCGCATGGGGATCCTCCAGAACACGGAAACAGGTGCCGTTTTATCACGGACGGCGCCCGACCGCGCATCGCGCGGAAAAAATCGGTGCGGATCGCCGGGCGCGCCGCGCTTGCGGGCGGCGGGGGCGCCGGCCTATGATCCGCGCTTCTCGGGCAGATTGAAGGGCAGGTGGCCGATGCGGGGATGGAAGCGGGGCGCGCTCGCGTTGAGTGCGGGATGGATGCTGGTGTCGTCGGCGTTTGCCGGCGGCGAGCCGGTGCGGATCGCGCTGATCGAAGGCATGTCGGGCCCGTTCGCGAATGCGGGCGCGGCGGTCGAGCGCAACTTGCGCTTCGGCGTCGAGCAGGTCAACGCGGCGGGCGGTGTGAAGCTGCGCGACGGTGCGCATCCGCTCGAACTCGTCGTGCTCGACAGCAAGGGCAGCCCCGAGGAGGCACTCGTGCAGTTGCGCGCGGCCGCGGACCGCCATATCGGATTCGTCACGCAGGGCAACAGTTCGGCCGTCGCGGCCGCACTGGTCGCGGCGCTCGACAAGCTGAACGCGCGCGATCCGGACAACCGGATGCTGTTCCTCAACTATTCGGCCGACGACCCGGCGCTGACCGGTGCGCGCTGCAGTTTCTGGCATTTCCGCTTCGATGCGCACGCGGGCATGCGGATGGCCGCGCTCGCGGACGTGATGGCGCGCGACCGCGCGCTCCACAAGGTCTACCTGCTGAACCAGGACTACAGTTTCGGCCGCGACGTCAGCATGCTCGCCCGGCAGGCGCTGGCTGCGCGGCGCCCGGACGTGACGATCGCCGGCGACGAATTCCACCCGATCGGCCGGATCAAGGATTTCTCGCCGTACGTCGCGAAGATCCGTGCGAGCGGCGCCGACGCCGTCGTGACCGGCAACTGGGGCAACGACCTCACGCTGCTCGTGAAGGCGGCGCGCGAGCAGGGGCTGAATGCGAAGTTCTATACCTTCTACGGCAATAGCCTCGGTGCGCCGGCCGCACTCGGCGACGCCGGTGTCGGGCGGGTCGTGGCCGTGGCGGACTGGCACCCGAACGCGGGCGGCGTGAAATCCGACGCGTTCTACCGCGCGTTCCGGAACCGTTTTCCGGCCGCCCAGGACGACTATCCGGTGCGACGAATGAGCCTGATGATCGAGATGCTGGCCGCCGCGATGAACCGCGCGGGTTCGGCCGACCCCGTGGCGGTCGCGCGTGCGCTCGAGGGCTTGTCGTTCGACGACGGCTTCCACGCGTCGCGGATGCGCGCGCAGGATCATCAGTTGATCCAGCCCCTTTACGTGATGGAGATGGACAGGGCCGGCACGCCGGGCGTGCGCTTCGACAACGAGGGCTCGGGCTACGGCTTCCGGACGGTGCTCGCGGTGCCGGCGCAGCGCACGGAGATGCCGTCTACCTGCTCGATGACGCGCCCGTGACAGGAGGCGGTAAGAACGGCGCGGAGTTGTGCTACAATGCGCGCCGGTTGTAAATCACGGCACGGCCATTCTTCCGTGTCCGCCTGTTCAGTTAGAAAGGAAATCACATGTCTGTTGCAGATATCAAGAAGTCGGAAGTTGTTGCTCAGTTCGCCCGCGGTACCAACGACACGGGGTCGCCCGAAGTCCAGGTCGCACTGCTGACCGCACGTATCGTCGAACTGACGGGTCACTTCAAGACCCACGCGAAGGATCACCACAGCCGCCGCGGCCTGCTGCGCATGGTGAGCCGCCGCCGCAAGCTGCTCGACTACCTCAAGGGCAAGGATGCCGACCGTTACCGCGCACTGATCGAGAAGCTGGGTCTGCGTAAGTAATCGAGGCGATTGCCGCCAGCAAGATGCCTGTGTCAGTCCGCTGATACAGGCATTTTGTTTTTGCGCGGTGCGTAGCGTCACGCGCACCGCAGGCTGTTCCGGCACGATTGTGCCGGGCTGCCGCAACGACTGATACCGGGGCAGGATTTGTGTCATTCCAGCGCGTCGCTGCATGAGTGCCGCGCTGGAATGGCATAAAAAACACACCTTGCTCCGGGTGATTCGGTCGGGACGCCGCCGCGCGGGATGGCCGGCGCGGCGAATGAAATGCATGAATTCAAAGGAGCAACCATGTCCATGTTCAACAAGGTCGTGAAGGAATTCCAGTGGGGCCAGCACAAGGTGCGCCTCGAAACCGGTGAAGTCGCTCGCCAGGCAAGCGGCGCCGTGATCGTCGACGTGGAAGACACCGTCGTGCTGGCAACCGTCGTCGGCGCGAAGTCGGCGAAGCCGGGTCAGGATTTCTTCCCGCTGACCGTCGACTACCTCGAGAAGACCTACTCGGCCGGCAAGATCCCGGGCGGCTTCTTCCGTCGCGAAGGCCGTCCGTCGGAGCACGAGACGCTGACGTCGCGCCTGATCGACCGTCCGCTGCGCCCGCTGTTCCCGGAAGGCTTCTACAACGAAGTCCAGGTCGTGATCCACGTGCTGTCCGTGAACCCGGAAATCCCGGCGGACATCCCCGCGCTGATCGGCGCATCGGCTGCGCTCGCCGTGTCGGGCCTGCCGTTCAACGGCCCGGTCGGTGCCGCACGTGTGGCCTACATCGACAACGCGTACGTGCTGAACCCGACGCGTGACCAGATCAAGGCATCGAGCCTCGACCTCGTCGTCGCAGGTACGGAACGTGCCGTGCTGATGGTCGAATCGGAAGCCGATCAGCTGTCGGAAGACGTGATGCTGGGCGCCGTGGTGTTCGGCCACGAGCAAATGCAGGTCGCGATCGACGCGATCCACGAACTGGTGCGCGAAGGCGGCAAGCCCGAGTGGGACTGGCAGCCGGCGCCGAAGAACGAAGCGCTGATCGCGCGCGTGACCGAGCTGGCACAGAACGACCTGCTCGCTGCTTACCAGCTCCGCGACAAGCAGGCGCGCTCGACCAAGCTGAAGGAAGTCTACGCGGCAACCTCGGCGAAGCTCGAGGAAGATGCGCAGGCAGCCGGTACGGTCGCAGCCGACAAGGCAACGGTCGGCAACGTGCTGTTCGACATCGAAGCGAAGATCGTCCGTTCGCAGATCCTGAACGGCGAGCCGCGCATCGACGGCCGCGACACGCGCACCGTGCGCCCGATCGAAATCCGCACCGGCGTGCTGCCGCGTACCCACGGCTCGGCGCTGTTCACGCGCGGCGAGACGCAGGCGCTGGTCGTCGCGACGCTCGGCACGAAGGGTGACGAGCAGATCATCGACGCGCTCGAAGGCGAGTACCGCGAGCGCTTCATGCTCCACTACAACATGCCCCCGTTCGCGACCGGCGAAACGGGCCGCGTCGGCTCGCCGAAGCGCCGCGAAATCGGCCACGGCCGCCTCGCGAAGCGTGCACTGGTCAAGTGCCTGCCGAGCGCCGACGAATTCGGCTACTCGATCCGCGTCGTGTCGGAAATCACCGAATCGAACGGTTCGTCGTCGATGGCATCGGTGTGCGGCGGCTGCCTCGCGCTGATGGACGCCGGCGTGCCGATGAAGGCGCACGTCGCGGGTATCGCGATGGGCCTGATCCTCGAAGGCAACAAGTTCGCGGTGCTGACCGACATCCTCGGCGACGAAGATCACCTCGGCGACATGGACTTCAAGGTGGCCGGCACGGAACAAGGCGTGACGGCACTGCAGATGGACATCAAGATCCAGGGCATCACGAAGGAAATCATGCAGGTCGCGCTCGCGCAGGCGAAGGAAGGCCGCATGCACATCCTCGGCAAGATGACGTCGGCGGTTTCGGGTGCGAACACGCAACTGTCGGAATTCGCGCCGCGCATGATCACGATCAAGATCAACCCGGAAAAGATCCGCGACGTGATCGGCAAGGGCGGTTCGGTGATCCGCGCGCTGACGGAAGAGACCGGCACGACCATCGACATCTCCGACGACGGCGTCGTGACGATCGCGAGCACGAGCAGCGACGGCATGGCCGAAGCGAAGAAGCGTATCGAGCAGATCACGGCCGAGATCGAAGTGGGTCAGGTGTACGAAGGCACGGTTCTGAAGCTGCTCGATTTCGGTGCGATCGTGAACCTGCTGCCGGGCAAGGATGGCCTGCTGCACATCTCGGAAATCGTCAACGAGCGTGTGAAGGACATCAACGACTACCTGAAGGAAGGCCAGCAAGTGAAGGTCAAGGTCATCCAGACGGACGAAAAGGGTCGTGTGCGTCTGTCGGCGAAGGCGCTGCTGAACGAAGCAGCGGCGGCGTCGCAGTCGGACACGCCGCCGCAGCAGTAAGCGGATAGGCGGACCAACGGCCGGCAGTGCGAAAGCGTGCCGGCCGTTTTTTCTGTAGCATCGTTGTGCGGCGCAGCAGCGCCGGCAAAGCGTCCGTGCCATATGCGGGCGCGCCATCCGATTCCGATCCTGGAGCGACCATCACCATGAAAGCCATCGAAATCACCGAGTTCGGCGCCCCCGACGTGCTGAAGCTTGCGGAGCGTCCGCGCCCCGAACCGAAGCGCGGCGAAGTGCTGATCAAGGTGGCGGCTTCCGGCGTGAACCGGCCTGACGTGTTCCAGCGCAAGGGCGCGTATGCGCCGCCGCCGGGTGCGTCGGATCTGCCGGGCCTCGAAGTCGCGGGCGAGATCGTCGGAGGCGACCTGTCGGACGCCGCGCTGAACCCGTTCGACCTGAAGCTCGGCGATCGCGTGTGTGCGCTGCTCGCGGGCGGCGGCTATGCGGAATATGCGGTCGCGCCGCTGCTGCAATGCCTGCCGGTGCCCGACGGGCTCACCGATATCGCGGCCGCGTCGCTGCCCGAAACGTTTTTCACCGTGTGGAGCAACGTGTTCGACCGTGCGCAGCTCGGCGCGGGCGAGGGCGGCGAGCAGGAAACGCTGCTCGTGCAGGGCGGCTCGAGCGGCATCGGCGTGACCGCGATCCAGATCGCGCATGCGCTCGGCTTTCGCGTGTTCGCGACGGCCGGCACCGCCGATAAATGCCGCGCGTGCGAGGCGCTCGGCGCGGAACGTGCGATCAACTACAAGACGGAAGACTTCGTCGAGGTCGTGAAGTCGCTGACGCACGATCGCGGCGTCGACGTGATCCTCGACATGGTGGCGGGCTCGTACGTGCCGCGCGAACTGTCCGCGCTCGCGGATGGCGGCCGCCTCGTGCTGATCGCGCTGCTTGGCGGCGCGAAGGCCGACGTCAATCTGAGCGAGATCCTGCGTCGCCGGCTGACCATCACGGGCTCGACGCTGCGCCCGCGTCCGGTCGAGTTCAAGGCGCGGATCGCCGCGCAGCTGAAGTCGCGCGTGTGGCCGCTGCTTGCCGACGGCCGCATCAAGCCGGTGATCTATCGCGTATTGCCGGCTGCGGACGCCGCGCAGGCGCATGCGTTGATGGAAAGCAGCGAGCACACCGGCAAAATCGTGCTCGATTGGGGTACGAACGCCTGACAGCCCGTGTGGCCGGGCTTGACATGCGCGGTTTGACCGGTTCAAGCCGCGCGCAGTAAAATCGCCGGTTTGCTTCGCCAGATCAAACCTGACGGCCGGTTTCCGGCGCGTTAACGACCAAGCGGTGACGAGACAGACACGATGTCGAAACAGAGAACTAAGCGTGTGATCGGCAACTGGAAGTTGCATGGCCGGCTGGCCGGCAACCAGGCATTGCTGAACGAAGTTGTGCAGGGCGCGGGCGCGGTAGCGGCCGAAACGTCGGTCGGCGTGTGCGTGCCGTTCCCGTATCTCGCGCAGGTTCAGGCGCAGCTCGACGGCGGCCGTGTCGCCTGGGGCGCGCAGGACGTGTCGGCGCACGAGCAGGGCGCGTTCACCGGTGAAGTCGCGGCCGCGATGGTTGCGGAGTTCGGCGCACGCTATGCGATCGTCGGTCACTCGGAGCGCCGCGCGTATCACGGCGAAAGCAACGAGGCGGTCGCGGCGAAGACACAGCGCGCGCTCGCAGCGGGGCTCACGCCGGTCGTGTGCGTCGGCGAGACGCTCGACGAGCGCGAGTCGGGCGCGACCGAGCAGGTAGTCGGTGCGCAGCTCGACGCAGTGCTGGCCGTGCTGACGGCCGACGAGGCCGCGCGGATCGTCGTCGCGTACGAGCCGGTCTGGGCGATCGGCACGGGCAAGAGCGCGACGTCGGCGCAGGCGCAGGACGTGCACGCGTTCCTGCGTGCGCGTCTCGCGGCAAAGGGCGCGGCGGACGTGTCCGTGCTGTACGGCGGCAGCGTGAAGCCGGACAACGCGGAAGAGCTGTTTGCGCAGCCGGACATCGACGGTGGCCTGATCGGCGGCGCGTCGCTGAAGGCGGAAGATTTCCTGGCGATCTGCCGGGCCGCGCGCTGAGCGGTCCGAGATCGAATTGAACCATGACGGCGGCCGGTCGGTCCGGTCGCCCGATCCATTCGGGTGGGTGTGATGCTGTTATTCAAGACGCTGATTATTGTGGTGCAGGTGTTGTCTGCACTTGGTGTGATTGGTCTCGTGCTGTTGCAGCACGGCAAGGGTGCCGACATGGGTGCCGCGTTCGGCAGCGGCGCGTCGGGCAGCCTGTTCGGTGCAACGGGCTCGGCGAACTTCCTGTCGCGTACGACGGGCATTCTCGCGACGATCTTCTTCGTCGCGACGCTCGCGCTGACGTACCTCGGCTCGTACAAGTCGACGCCGTCGGCGGGCGTGCTGGGTGCGGTGGCGACCGCGCCGGCATCGGCGCCTGCAGCATCGGCGCCGGCTGTCGCGGCATCTGCTGCCGCCGGTTCGGCTGCAAGCGCGCCGGGCCAGGACGTCCCGAAATAAAAAGTTAAATTTTTTGCGGTTGTGCGTTGAACAAATCCCGAAGTCGGGTTAGAATTTAATTCTTGAAGCGATTCGCGGGAAACAAGTAGTTACAACCCCGGTTGCATGCAGTGCCGACGTGGTGAAATTGGTAGACACGCTATCTTGAGGGGGTAGTGGCGAAAGCTGTGCGAGTTCGAGTCTCGCCGTCGGCACCAAAGTTACTCAATGCCAGCCGCTTCTAGTGGCTGGCATTTTTCATTTCTGGGGTGTGCTTGCGGTTGTCTTGCGATCGCATGCACTCCGAAATGATTCCTTCCGCCGGAAGTGGTATTCTCCGGACGCTCAGAACCAACCGATAGAGGATTGCCTTGAACCTCGCAGCCTATTACCCCGTCTTGTTGTTCCTCCTCGTGGGCACTGGTTTAGGTATAGCGCTGGTCAGCATCGGCAAGCTCCTTGGTCCCAACAAGCCGGACGTCGAGAAGAACGCACCGTACGAGTGCGGCTTCGAAGCCTTTGAAGACGCCCGGATGAAATTCGACGTCCGGTACTACCTCGTCGCCATCCTGTTCATCATCTTCGATCTCGAAACCGCATTCCTGTTTCCGTGGGGCGTCGCGCTCCGGGATATCGGCTGGCCGGGTTTCATCGCAATGATGATTTTTCTGCTCGAATTCCTGCTGGGCTTTGCCTATATCTGGAAGAAAGGCGGCCTCGACTGGGAGTGATGGGTTAATCGCCGGTTTGCATGGGCGGCCACGCTCGGTCGCTCGTCTGGAGTGGAAAGCAAATGAGTATCGAAGGGGTCTTGAAGGAAGGGTTTGTCACCACGACGGCTGACAAGCTGATCAACTGGACGCGTACCGGCTCGCTGTGGCCGATGACGTTCGGGCTCGCGTGTTGCGCCGTCGAAATGATGCATGCGGGCGCGGCCCGTTACGACCTGGACCGGTTCGGCGTCGTGTTCCGCCCGAGCCCGCGCCAGTCGGACGTGATGATCGTCGCCGGCACGCTCTGCAACAAGATGGCGCCCGCACTGCGCCGCGTGTACGACCAGATGGCGGAGCCGCGCTGGGTGATCTCGATGGGATCGTGCGCGAACGGCGGTGGCTACTACCACTACTCGTACTCGGTGGTCCGCGGCTGCGACCGGATCGTGCCGGTCGACGTCTACGTGCCGGGCTGTCCGCCCACGGCCGAGGCGCTGGTCTACGGCGTGATCCAGCTTCAGGCGAAGATCCGCCGCACCAATACCATCGCCCGTCAATAAAGCCCCGAGCGTCCCCTCAATATGGCAAGCAAAATCGAGACCCTGAAGGCAAACCTCGAAGCCGCGCTCGGCGCGCGCGTGGTGAGCCTCACCGAAGCGATCGGTGAACTGACGCTCGTCGTGAAGGCGAGCGATTACCTCGAAGTCGCAAAGACGCTGCGCGACGATCCGAAGCTCCGTTTCGAGCAGCTGATCGACCTGTGCGGCGTCGACTACCAGACCTTCGGCGACGGCGCCTACGACGGCCCGCGCTTCGCGGCCGTGTCGCACCTGCTGTCGGTCACGAACAACTGGCGCCTGCGCCTGCGCGCATTCGCGCCTGACGACGACCTGCCGATCGTGGCATCGCTGGTCGACATCTGGACCTCCGCGAACTGGTACGAGCGCGAAGCGTTCGACCTGTACGGCATCGTGTTCGAAGGCCACCCCGACCTGCGCCGCATCCTCACCGACTACGGCTTCATCGGCCACCCGTTCCGCAAGGACTTCCCGGTGTCGGGCTATGTCGAAATGCGTTACGACCCGGAAGAGAAGCGGGTCGTGTACCAGCCGGTGACGATCGAGCCGCGCGAAATCACGCCGCGCGTGATCCGCGAGGATCGCTATGGCGGTCTGAAACATTAAGGGGGCGTCATGGCAGAAATCAAGAACTACACGCTCAACTTCGGCCCGCAGCACCCGGCAGCACACGGCGTGCTGCGCCTCGTGCTGGAGCTCGACGGCGAAGTCATCCAGCGTGCCGATCCGCACATCGGCCTGCTGCACCGCGCGACGGAAAAGCTCGCGGAATCCAAGACGTTCATCCAGTCCGTGCCGTACATGGATCGTCTCGACTACGTGTCGATGATGGTCAACGAACACGGCTACGTGCTCGCGATCGAAAAGCTGCTCGGCATCGACGTGCCGGAGCGCGCGCAGTACATCCGTGTGCTGTTCGACGAGATCACGCGCGTGCTGAACCACCTGATGTGGATCGGCGCGCACGCGCTCGACGTCGGCGCGATGGCCGTGTTCCTGTACGCATTCCGCGAACGCGAAGACCTGATGGACGTGTACGAAGCGGTGTCCGGTGCCCGGATGCACGCGGCGTACTACCGTCCGGGCGGCGTCTACCGCGACCTGCCTGACGCAATGCCGCAATACAAGGCGTCGAAGATTCGCAACGAGAAGGCGCTCGCGAAGATGAACGAAGCGCGCAGCGGCTCGGTGCTCGACTTCATCGA
This sequence comes from Burkholderia sp. 4NA327C6, assembly GCF_005502655.1. NCBI lineage: Bacteria > Pseudomonadati > Pseudomonadota > Betaproteobacteria > Burkholderiales > Burkholderiaceae > Burkholderia > Burkholderia sp. 4NA327C6. Next base: position 46,995 of record NZ_SCNZ01000040.1, read on the forward strand.
CGACTTCTTCACGCGCTTCCCGAAGTGCGTCGACGAATACGAAACGCTGCTCACCGACAACCGGATCTGGAAACAGCGTCTGGTCGGGATCGGCGTGGTCAGCCCGGAACGTGCGCTGCAGATGGGCCTGACGGGCCCGATGCTGCGCGGCTCGGGCATCGCCTGGGATCTGCGCAAGAAGCAGCCGTACGAAGTGTACGACCGTATGGATTTCGATGTGCCGGTCGGCGTGAACGGCGATTGCTACGACCGCTATCTGGTGCGCGTCGAAGAAATGCGCCAGTCGATCCGCATCGCGAAACAGTGTATTGAGTGGCTCCGCAAGAATCCGGGCCCGGTGATGACGGACAATCACAAGGTTGCCCCGCCGTCGCGCGTCGGCATGAAGACCAACATGGAAGACTTGATTCACCACTTCAAGCTCTTCACCGAAGGTTTCCATGTGCCGGAAGGCGAAGCGTACGCGGCGGTCGAGCATCCGAAGGGCGAGTTCGGCATCTACCTCGTGTCGGATGGTGCGAACAAGCCGTATCGCCTCAAGATTCGCGCACCGGGTTTCGCGCACCTGGCGTCGCTCGACGAAATGGCGCGCGGTCACATGATCGCCGACGCCGTCACGATCATCGGTACGCAGGACATCGTGTTCGGCGAAATCGATCGCTAATGGTTAGCGCCGCCCGCGCGAGCGGGCGGCGAGCAGCAAGTCACACGCGATGCGCGCTGAACCGGCGCGGCTTCGCAAGCTGTCAACAGTGAGCGCCAGGTCTGCCGTCCATGCACCCCAGTGTGCGGCAGGTTGTTCGTTCGGTAGGAATTGAAAGAGTCGTGTCTGAAAATGATCTCAGCTGAAGGCCTGAAGGAAATCGATCGAGCGTTGACGAAGTATCCCGCCGATCAGAAACAGTCCGCCGTGATGTCGGCGTTGGCCGTTGCTCAGGAAGAGCACGGCTGGCTGTCGCCCGAACTGATGCAGTTCGTCGCGGACTATCTCGGCATGCCGGCCGTTGCCGTGCAGGAAGTCGCGACGTTCTACACGATGTACGAGCTCAAACCGGTCGGCAAGCACAAGATCACGCTCTGCACGAACCTGCCGTGCCAGCTCGGCCCGGACGGTGGCGCGGAAGCGACTGCCGACTACCTGAAACAGAAGCTCGGCATCGGCTTCGGCGAGACCACGCCCGACGGCAAGTTCACGCTGAAGGAAGGCGAATGCATGGGCTCGTGCGGCGATGCGCCGGTGCTGCTGGTGAACAATCACAGAATGTGCAGCTTCATGAGCCGCGAGAAGATCGACCAGCTGCTTGAGGAGCTCTCGAAATGACGTCCCTCCACGACCGTCACATCAAACCGCTGATCCTCGCTGGTCTGAACGGCGAGAACTGGCACCTCGAAGATTACGTTGCGCGCGGCGGCTACAAGCAGCTGCGCCGCATTCTCGAAGAAAAGATTCCGCCCGAGCAGGTGATCGCCGACGTCAAGGCGTCGGGCCTGCGTGGCCGTGGCGGTGCGGGCTTCCCGACCGGCCTGAAGTGGAGCTTCATGCCGCGCCAGTTTCCGGGGCAGAAGTACCTCGTCTGCAACTCGGACGAAGGCGAGCCGGGTACGTTCAAGGATCGCGACATCCTGCGCTGGAACCCGCACGCGCTGATCGAAGGCATGGCCATCGGCGCGTACGCGATGGGCATCACCGTCGGCTACAACTACATCCACGGTGAGATCTTCGAAGTGTATCGACGCTTCGAGGCCGCGCTCGATGAAGCACGCGCTGCCGGGTTCCTCGGCGACAACATCATGGGCTCGGAATTCTCGTTCCAGCTGCACGCGCACCACGGTTACGGCGCGTACATCTGCGGCGAAGAAACGGCGCTGCTCGAGTCGCTCGAAGGCAAGAAGGGCCAGCCGCGCTTCAAGCCGCCGTTCCCGGCGAGCTTCGGCGTGTACGGCAAGCCCACCACGATCAACAACACCGAGACGTTCGCCGCGGTGCCGTTCCTGCTGTCCATCGGGCCGCAGAACTACCTCGAGATCGGCAAGCCGAACAACGGCGGGACGAAGATTTTCTCGGTGTCGGGCGACGTCGAGCGTCCGGGCAACTATGAAGTGCCGCTCGGCACGCCGTTCGCGACGCTGATGGAGCTCGCCGGCGGGATGCGCGGCGGCAAGAAGATCAAGGCCGTGATTCCGGGCGGTTCGTCGGCACCGGTGATCCCGGGCGACATCATGATGCAGACGGATCTCGACTACGATTCGATCGCGAAGGCGGGCTCGATGCTCGGTTCCGGCGCGGTGATCGTGATGGACGAGACGCGCTGCATGGTGCGCTCGCTGCTGCGCCTGTCGTACTTCTACTACGAGGAATCGTGCGGCCAGTGCACGCCGTGCCGTGAAGGCACCGGCTGGCTGTATCGCGTCGTGAACCGTATCGAGCACGGCGAAGGCCGCCAGGAAGATCTGGACCTGCTGAACTCGGTTGCCGAGAACATCATGGGCCGCACGATCTGTGCACTTGGCGATGCGGCGGCGATGCCGGTACGCGGGATGCTCAAGCACTACTGGGACGAATTCGCGTACCACGTCGAGCACAAGCACTGCATGGTCGGCGGCCACGCGCACGCGGCGGCAGCCTGAAGCGAACCCGGTTGCGGAATTTGAGCGCACGGTCGGGCGAAGGCGCGAACGGGCGGAAATAGGTTAAGGACCATTCACCATCATGGTTGAACTTGAAATAGACGGCAAGAAGGTCGAGGTGCCCGAAGGCAGCATGGTGATCCAGGCTGCGCACAAGGCGGACAAGTACATTCCTCACTTCTGCTATCACAAGAAGCTGTCGGTTGCGGCCAACTGCCGGATGTGTCTCGTCGAAGTCGAGAAGATGCCGAAGGCCGTGCCTGCCTGCGCGACCCCCGTGTCGGCCGGCATGATCGTCCATACGCAATCCGACAAGGCCGTGAAGGCGCAGCAGTCGGTGATGGAATTCCTCCTCATCAACCACCCGCTCGACTGCCCGATCTGCGATCAGGGCGGCGAATGCCAGCTGCAGGATCTGGCGGTCGGCTACGGCAAGTCGTCGTCGCGCTACTCGGAAGAGAAGCGCGTGGTGTTCCACAAGAACGTGGGCCCGCTGATCTCGATGGAAGAAATGTCGCGTTGCATCCACTGCACGCGCTGCGTCCGCTTCGGCCAGGAAATTGCCGGCGTGATGGAGTTCGGCATGCTGGGCCGCGGCGAGCACTCGGAAATCACGACGTTCGTCGGCAAGACGGTCGATTCCGAAATGTCGGGCAACATGATCGACCTGTGCCCGGTCGGCGCGCTGACCAGCAAGCCGTTCCGCTACAGCGCCCGTACGTGGGAACTGTCGCGCCGCAAGTCGGTGAGCCCGCACGATTCCGTCGGCGCGAACCTCGTCGTTCAGGTGAAGAACAACCGCGTGATGCGCGTGCTGCCGTTCGAGAACGAAGCCATCAACGAATGCTGGATCTCGGACAAGGATCGCTTCTCGTATGAAGGCCTCAACAGCGAAGAGCGCCTGACGAAGCCGATGCTGAAGCAGGGCGGCCAGTGGATCGAAACCGACTGGCAGACCGCACTCGAATACGTCGCGAAGGGCCTGAAGGGCATCGCCGCGGATCATGGCGCGAATGCGCTGGCGATGCTCGCGAGCGCGCACAGCACGGCCGAAGAGCTGTTCCTCGTGAAGCAGCTCGCGAACGAACTGAAGACGCCGAACGTCGACTTCCGTCTGCGTCAGCAGGATTTCTCGGCGCCGGTCCAGGGCGCACCGTGGCTCGGCATGCCGATCGCCGAGCTGTCGAACGTGGACGCCGCGTTCGTCGTCGGTTCGTTCCTGCGCCGCGACCACCCGCTGTTCGCATCGCGCCTGCGTCAGGCCGCGAAGAACGGTGCGAAGCTGCACTTCCTGCACGCGACCGGTGACGACGCACTGATCCCGACCGCGCAGCGCATCGTTGCTGCCCCGTCGGCATGGCTTGACCAGCTGGCCGGTATCGCGGCGGCCGTCGCGCAACTGCGCGGCGTCGCACTGCCCGACACGCTCGCAGGCGTCACGGCATCGCCGGCCGCGCAGGCTGTCGCCCAGTCGCTCGCGAACGGCGAACGCCGCGCGGTGCTGCTCGGCAACGTGGCGGTCCGCCATCCGGAATTCGCCAAGCTGCACGCCGTCGCCAAGTGGATCGCCGACAACACCGGCGCCACGTTCGGCTTCCTGACGGAAGCGGCGAACACGGTCGGCGCGCACGTCGTCGGCGCACTGCCGGGCGAAGGCGGCCTGAACGCGCGCGAAGCGTTCGCGCAGCCGCGCAAGGGCTACGTGCTGCTGAACGTCGAACCGGAATTCGATACCGCCGATCCGGCGCAGGCGCTTGCCGCGCTGAACCAGGCCGAGATGGTCGTCGTGATGTCGCCGTTCAAGCACGGCCTCGACTACGCCGACGTGCTGCTGCCGGTTGCGCCGTTCACGGAAACGGCCGGCACGTACGTGAATGCGGAAGGCACCGTGCAGAGCTTCAACGGCGTCGTGCGCCCGCTCGGCGACACGCGTCCGGGCTGGAAGGTGCTGCGCGTGCTCGGCAGCCTGCTCGGCCTGCCGAACTTCGAATACGAGACCGCGGAAGAAGTGCGTCTCGCCGCGCTCGGCGACGCCGGCGTCGCGGGCCGTCTGTCGAACCACACGTCGGTCGCACCGGTGCGCGTCGCGGCGAATGCCGCGAACGGCGGTTTCGAGCGCCTGGCCGATGTGCCGATCTATCACGCCGACGCACTCGTGCGCCGCGCAGGTGCGCTGCACCTGACGGCCGCTGCGAAGGCGGCGAATGCCGCGGCACTGCCGGCTGCGCTGTTCGACAAGCTGGGCTTGAAGGAAGGCGACGCCGTGCGCGTGCGCCAGGGCGAGCGTGCGGTGCAGTTGCCGGCCGTGCGCGACGCGAATCTTGCGGAGACCGTCGTTCGCGTATCGGCGGCGACGCCTGCCGGCGCAGCGCTCGGTGGCCTGTCCGGTGAACTGGTGGTGGAGAAGGCGTAAATGAGCTTGTTCGATACGATCAACGCGGGCGGGTCCCAGCTTCTCGGCTTCGCATGGCCGACGGTGTGGGCAATCGTGCGCATCCTCGTCGTCTCCGTCGTCATCCTGCTGTGCGTCGCGTACCTGATTCTGTGGGAACGCAAGCTGATCGGCTGGATGCACGTGCGTCTCGGTCCGAACCGCGTCGGCCCCGGCGGCCTGCTGCAGCCGATCGCCGACGTGCTGAAGCTGCTGCTGAAGGAAGTCATTCAGCCGAGCGCCGCCAGCCGCTGGCTGTACCTGATCGCGCCGGTGATGACTGTCGTGCCGGCGTTCGCCGTGTGGGCCGTGATCCCGTTCCAGGCCGAAGCGGTCCTCGCGAACGTGAACGCGGGCCTGCTGTACGCGATGGCGATCTCGTCGATCGGCGTGTACGCGGTGATTCTCGCAGGCTGGGCATCGAACTCGAAGTACGCGTTCCTCGGTGCGATGCGCGCCGCGGCACAGATGGTGTCGTACGAAATCTCGATGGGCTTCGCGCTGGTGCTGGTGCTGATGACGGCCGGCAGCCTGAACCTGTCGGAAATCGTCGGTTCGCAGCAGCACGGCTTCTTCGCGGGCCACGGCGTGAACTTCCTGTCGTGGAACTGGCTGCCGCTGCTGCCGGCGTTCGTCGTGTACTTCATCTCGGGCATTGCCGAAACGAACCGCCACCCGTTCGACGTGGTGGAAGGGGAGTCGGAAATCGTTGCCGGCCACATGATCGATTACTCGGGTATGGCGTTCGCGCTGTTCTTCCTCGCCGAGTACATCAACATGATCGTGATCTCGGCGCTGACCGCGACGCTGTTCCTCGGCGGCTGGGATGCACCGTTCGAATTCCTGTCGTTCATTCCGGGCATCTTCTGGCTGGTGCTGAAGATATTCGCGCTGCTGTCGGTGTTCATCTGGGTTCGCGCGACGTTCCCGCGTTTCCGTTACGACCAGATCATGCGCCTGGGCTGGAAGGTATTCCTGCCCGTCACGGTGGTCTGGGTGGTCGTGGTCGGCTTCTGGATGATGTCGCCGCTCAACATCTGGGTGAAGTAATCGGACGAAATCATGAGCGCAATCCAACACTTCTTTAAGACCTTCTTCCTGACCGAGCTCCTGCAGGGGCTCGCGCTGACCGGGCGTTACACGTTCAAGCGCAAGGTCACCGTGCAGTTCCCGGAAGAAAAGACGCCGATTTCGCCGCGTTTCCGCGGGCTGCACGCGCTGCGCCGCTACGAAAACGGCGAAGAGCGCTGCATCGCGTGCAAGCTGTGCGAGGCCGTATGCCCCGCGATGGCGATCACGATCGAATCGGAAACGCGCGCGGACAACACGCGCCGCACGACGCGCTACGACATCGACCTGACGAAGTGCATCTTCTGCGGTTTCTGCGAAGAGAGCTGCCCGGTCGATTCGATCGTCGAGACGCAGATTCTCGAGTACCACGGCGAAAAGCGCGGCGACCTGTATTTCACCAAGGAAATGTTGCTCGCGGTGGGCGATCGCTACGAGAAGGACATCGCCGCGGCGAAGGCTGCCGACGCGCCGTATCGTTGATTGTGTTTGCAGTGCCGGCCCGAAGCCAGGGCCGAGCCGCCGCGACGGGTGCGGCACGCGAGAGCGTCCCGCAAGCCGCGCCTGACTATGGCCTAACGATGAACCGGTAATCATGGAATTCACGACCGTACTGTTCTACATCTTCGCGCTGCTCCTGGTGGTATCAGGGCTGAAGGTGATCACTTCGCGCAACCCGGTGGCGTCTGCGCTTTTCCTTGTGCTGGCGTTCTTCAACGCCGCCGCGATCTGGATGCTGCTGGAAGCGGAGTTCCTCGCGATCCTGCTGGTGCTGGTCTACGTGGGCGCCGTGATGGTGCTGTTCCTGTTCGTCGTGATGATGCTGGACATCAACATCGACTACCTGCGCCGTGACTTCAAGCGCTTTGTGCCGATGGCGACCGTGGTCGGCGCGATCATCGTGATCGAAACGGCGCTGATCCTGTGGCGCGGCTACGGCGACACGCAGACGGTCCACGCGATGGCCACGGGCGAGATGGCCAACTGGTCGAACACGCGCCTGATCGGCAAGGTGATCTACACCGACTACATCTTCGCGTTTGAAATCGCAGGCCTCGTGCTGCTGGTCGCGATCATTGCCGCGATCGGGCTGACCGAGCGCAAGGGCAAGGACAGCAAGCGCCAGCGTGTGTCGGATCAGGTCAAGGTGCGCCGCAACGACCGCGTGCGCCTCGTGAAGATGGAAGCGGACAAGCCGCAGCCGGAAACGGCGCAGAGCGAAGCCGGTTCGGGCACCAACGGCTAAGCGGAGGAAAAGAAAACATGCTGACTCTTGCTCATTACCTCGTGCTCGGCGCGATCCTCTTTGCGATCGCGATCGTCGGGATTTTCCTGAACCGCCGCAACGTCATCATCATCCTGATGTCGATCGAACTGATGCTGCTGGCGGTGAACACCAACTTCGTCGCGTTTTCGCATTACCTCGGCGATGTGCACGGCCAGATTTTCGTGTTCTTCGTGCTGACCGTCGCCGCAGCGGAAGCCGCGATCGGTCTCGCGATTCTGGTGACCCTGTTCCGTAAGCTCGACACGATCAATGTCGAGGATCTCGATCAGCTCAAAGGTTAATTTCAGGCAACGCTGTTATGTCAACGACACTCAATGAAAACCTGCTGCTGGCGATTCCGCTCGCTCCGCTGGCCGGCTCGCTGATTGCGGGGCTGTTCGGGAACGCAGTCGGGCGCAAGGGCGCACACCGGATCACGATCCTCGGCGTAATGATCGCGTTCCTCCTGTCGGCGAAAGTCTTCTTCGACGTGATGGGCGGCGCAAGCTTCAACGCGACCGTCTACGAATGGATGAACGTCGGTTCGCTGAAGCTCGAAGTCGGCTTCCTCGTCGATTCGCTGACCGCGATGATGATGGTCGTCGTGACCTTCGTCTCGCTGATGGTGCACGTGTACACGATCGGCTACATGGCGGAAGAAGACGGCTACCAGCGCTTCTTCTCGTACATCTCGCTGTTCACGTTCTCGATGCTGATGCTCGTGATGAGCAACAACTTCCTGCAGCTGTTCTTCGGCTGGGAAGCGGTGGGTCTGGTGTCGTACCTGCTGATCGGCTTCTACTTCACGCGTGAGAGCGCGATCTACGCGAACATGAAGGCGTTCCTCGTGAACCGCGTGGGCGACTTCGGCTTCCTGCTCGGCATCGGCCTGCTGCTCGCGTTCGCCGGCTCGATGAACTACGGCGAAGTGTTCGCAAAGCGCGCGGAACTCGCGAGCCTGCACTTCCCGGGCACCGACTGGGGCCTGTTGACCGTCGCCTGCATCTGCCTGTTCATCGGCGCGATGGGTAAATCAGCCCAGTTCCCGCTGCACGTGTGGCTGCCGGACTCGATGGAAGGCCCGACCCCGATCTCCGCGCTGATTCACGCGGCGACGATGGTCACGGCCGGCATCTTCATGGTGTCGCGCATGTCGCCGCTGTTCGAGCTGTCGGATACCGCGCTGTCGTTCATCACGGTGATCGGCGCGATCACGGCGCTCTTCATGGGCTTCCTCGGGATCGTCCAGAACGACATCAAGCGTGTGGTCGCGTACTCGACGCTGTCGCAGCTCGGCTACATGACCGTCGCGCTCGGCGTGTCCGCTTACCCGGTCGCCGTGTTCCACCTGATGACGCACGCGTTCTTCAAGGCACTGCTGTTCCTCGGCGCCGGCTCGGTCATCATGGGCATGCACCACGACCAGGACATGCGCAACATGGGCGGCCTGCGCAAGTACATGCCGATCACGTGGATCACGTCGCTCGTCGGTTCGCTCGCGCTGATCGGTACGCCGTTCTTCTCGGGCTTCTATTCGAAGGACTCGATCATCGACGCGGTGAAGCTGTCGCACCTGCCGGGTTCGGGCTTCGCGTACTTCGCGGTCGTCGCGAGCGTGTTCGTCACGGCGCTGTACTCGTTCCGCATGTACTTCCTGGTGTTCCACGGCGAAGAGCGCTTCCGCAAGCCGAAGCATCCGGAATCGCCGATGGGCATGGCGGCTGCGCATGGCCACGACGACCACGGCCATGGCCACGGTCATGACGACCACGCGCACGAACCGCACGAGACCCCGTGGGTCGTGTGGGTTCCGCTGGTCCTGCTGGCGATCCCGTCGGTCATCATCGGTGCGATCGCGATCAGCCCGATGCTGTTCGGCGACTTCTTCCAGCACGGCGTTGCATTCGACAAGGTGATCTTCATCGGCGAAAACCATCCGGCCCTGGCCGAGATGGCCGAGGAGTTCCACGGCTGGGTGGGCATGGGCCTGCACTCGGTGTCGGGTCTGCCGGTCTGGCTCGCGCTTGCCGGTGTCGTTGTCGCCTGGTTCCTGTACCTGAAGCGTCCGGAACTGCCGGCGTCGATCCGCCGCGCGTTCGGCCCGATCTACACGCTGCTGGACAACAAGTACTACATGGACAAGATCAACGAAGTGGTGTTCGCCCGTGGTTCGGTGGCGATCGGCCGCGGCCTGTGGAAGGAGGGTGACGTCGTGGTGATCGACGGCCTCGTCAATGGCAGCGCCCGGTTCATCGGCTGGTTCGCCGGCGTGATCCGCTTCCTCCAATCCGGTTACATCTATCACTACGCGTTCGCCATGATCATCGGCATGCTGGGGCTCCTGACCCTGTTTGTAACGCTCGGCGGCAAATAAGGCGGGGGACAACTTAATGCACGCTTTTCCGATTCTCAGTACCGCGATCTGGCTGCCGATCGTTTTCGGCCTCCTCGTGCTTGCGGTGGGTAACGACAAAAATCCGGGGACGGCCCGCTGGATCGCGCTGATCGGTTCGCTGCTCGGCCTGGCGGTCACGATCCCGCTGATCACGGGCTTCGACTCGAGCACGGCTGCGCTGCAGTTCGTCGAGAAGTCGACCTGGATCGAACGCTTCGACATCGCGTATCACCTCGGCGTCGACGGCATCTCGATGTGGTTCGTCGTGCTGACCGCGCTGATCACGGTGATCGTCGTGATCGCCGCATGGGAAGTGATCACCGAGAACGTCGCGCAGTACCTCGCGGCGTTCCTGATCCTGTCCGGGATCATGATCGGCGTCTTCTCGGCGGCCGACGGCCTGCTGTTCTACGTGTTCTTCGAAGCGACCCTGATCCCGATGTACATCATCATCGGCGTGTGGGGCGGCCCGAACCGCGTGTATGCGGCCTTCAAGTTCTTCCTGTACACGCTGGCCGGCTCGCTGCTGATGCTGGTTGCGCTGATCTACCTGTACACGGAAACGCATTCGTTCGACCTCGCGACGTGGCAGAACGCCAAGATCGCGATGACGCCGCAGATACTGTTGTTCATTGCGTTCTTCCTCGCGTTCGCGGTGAAGGTGCCGATGTGGCCGGTCCACACCTGGCTGCCGGACGCGCACGTGGAAGCGCCGACGGGCGGCTCGGTCGTGCTGGCTGCGATCATGCTGAAGCTCGGTGCCTACGGTTTCCTGCGTTTCTCGTTGCCGATCACGCCTGACGCGAGCCATTTCCTGGCGCCCGTCGTGATCACGCTGTCGCTGATCGCGGTGATCTACATCGGCCTCGTCGCGATGGTGCAGGCCGACATGAAGAAGCTGGTCGCGTATTCGTCGATCGCGCACATGGGCTTCGTCACGCTCGGCTTCTTCATCTTCAACCAGCTCGGCGTCGAAGGCGCGATCATCCAGATGATCTCGCACGGCTTCGTGTCGGGCGCGATGTTCCTCTGCATCGGCGTGCTGTACGACCGCGTGCACTCGCGCCAGATCGCCGACTACGGTGGCGTCGTCAACGTGATGCCGAAGTTCGCGGCCTTCGCGATGCTGTTCTCGATGGCCAACTGCGGCCTGCCGGGTACGTCCGGTTTCGTCGGCGAGTTCATGGTGATTCTCGCTGCCGTCCAGTACAACTTCTGGATCGCATTCGGCGCGGCATTCACGCTGATCCTCGGCGCGGCCTACACGCTGTGGATGTACAAGCGCGTGTACTTCGGCGCGGTTGCGAACGATCACGTCGCCAAGCTGAAGGACATCGGCCGTCGCGAATTCCTGATGCTGGCCGTGCTCGCCGCGTTCACGCTGCTGATGGGCCTGTATCCGAAGCCTTTCACCGACGTGATGCACGTTTCCGTGGAAAACCTCCTCTCCCACGTCGCGCAGTCGAAGCTGCCGCTGGCCCAGTAATCGCGAGCGGAGGAACTCAAGATCATGCAAAACGCCCCTATGAATGTTCTGTTGCCTGACGCGCTGGTGCTGGCCGCCATCGTCGTCGCATGGCTGAACGACACCTTTACCGGCGCCTCCGGCCGCCGCCTGACTTATCTGATCGCGGTCGTATCGTCGGTCGTCGCCGGCGTGTGGTTCGCGGTGCAGGCACTCGACCCGCAGCAGTACTACTTCTTCTCGAAGATGGTCGTCGTCGACTCGTTCGCGAGCATGATGAAGGCCGTCGTGTCGTTCGGTTTCGCGGTCTCGCTCGTCTACTCGCGCAAGTACCTCGAAGATCGCGACATGTTCCGGGGTGACGTGTTCCTGCTCGGCATGTTCTCGCTGCTCGGTCAGCTGGTCATGGTGTCGGGCAACAACTTCCTGACGCTGTACCTCGGCCTCGAACTGATGTCGCTGTCGCTGTACGCCGTCATCGCGCTGCGCCGCGATGCCGCACAGTCGAGCGAAGCGGCGATGAAGTACTACGTGCTGGGCGCGCTCGCGTCGGGTTTCGTGCTGTACGGCATCTCGATGCTGTACGGTGCGACCGGCTCGCTCGAGCTGGGCGAGGTGTACAAGGCGGTCGGCGGCAACACCGATGCAGCCGTGCTGATGTTCGGCGTGGTCTTCATCGTCGCCGGTATCGCGTTCAAGCTCGGCGCCGTGCCGTTCCACATGTGGGTGCCGGACGTCTACCAGGGCGCACCGACCGCGATGACGCTGTTCGTCGGCGGCGGCCCGAAGGTTGCCGCGTTCGCGTGGGGCCTGCGCTTCCTGGTGATGGGCCTGCTGCCGCTCGCACAGAACTGGCAGACCGCGCTCGTGATCCTGGCCGCACTGTCGCTGATCGTCGGCAACATCACGGGTATCGTCCAGCGCAACATCAAGCGGATGCTGGCGTACTCGGCGATCTCGAACATGGGCTTCGTCCTGCTCGGCCTGCTCGCAGGCATCGTGAAGGGCGACGCAACGGCACCGGCGAACGCATACAGCTCGGCGATGTTCTACGCGATCGTCTACCTGATCACGACGCTCGGCTCGTTCGGCGTGGTGATGCTGCTCGCACGCCGCGATTTCGAAGCCGAAACGATCGACGACTTCAAGGGCCTCAACAAGCGCAGCCCGGTGTTCGCGTTCGTGATGATGGTCATGATGTTCTCGCTGGCCGGTATTCCGCCGACCGTCGGCTTCTACGCGAAGCTCGCCGTGCTCGAGGCGACCGTCAATGCGGGCCTCACGTGGCTGGCCGTGCTGGCCGTGATCACGTCGCTGTTCGGCGCGTTCTACTACCTGCGCATCGTGAAGCTGATGTACTTCGATGCACCGCAGGATACGACGCCGATCTCGGGCGATTTCTGCAAGCGCACGATCCTCGTGCTGAACGGCCTCGCGGTCGTCGCGCTCGGCCTGATCCCGAGTCCGCTGCTGACGGCCTGCCTGCAGGCAATTCGTCACACGCTGCCGCTGTAATGTCGGCAGCCGGCTGGTTTATCGTGCTGTTGGCGCTCGTCTGCGCCAACCTGCCGTTCCTGAACCAACGCCTCTTCGCCGTCGTGCCGTTCGGCGCGGCGAAGAAGAGCGGGTGGGTGCGGATCGGCGAGCTGATCGTGCTGTACTTCATCGTCGGCGCGCTCGGCTTCTGGCTCGAGTCACGCGCCGGCAACCGCTTCGAACAGGGCTGGCAGTTCTACGCGATCACGTTCAGTCTTTTCGTCGTGTTCGCGTTTCCCGGCTTCACGTTCCAGTATCTCGTCAAACGACGCTGACGGCTTCGGCCGTCGCGCTCATTCCCGGAGCCGCCGATGGCCGAACTACCCAATCACGACGCCGCACTGACCGAAACCTGCCTCGAAAGCGAGGCGATTTTCGAAGGCTCGTTCCTCAAGTTCAAGCGCGATACCGTCCGCCTGCCGGATGGCAAGAAAGCCACGCGCGAATACGTCCAGCATCCGGGCGCGGTGATGGTGATCCCGCTGTTCGACGACGGCCGCGTGCTGATGGAAAGCCAGTATCGCTACCCGATCGGCAAGGTGATGGCCGAATTCCCGGCCGGCAAGCTCGATCCGAACGAAGGCGCACTCGCATGCGCGGTGCGTGAACTGCGCGAAGAAACCGGCTACACGGCACGCGAGTACGTGTTCCTGGCCCGGATTCACCCGATCATTTCCTATTCGACCGAATTCATCGACCTGTACCTGGCGCGCGGGCTGACGGCCGGCGAGCGCAAGCTCGATGAAGGTGAATTCCTCGAGACCTTCACTGCGACGCAGGCCGATCTGCAGGAATGGGTGCGCACGGGCCAGATCTCCGACGTGAAGACGATCATCGGCACGATGTGGCTCGACAAGGTGCTGTCCGGGACGTGGCCGCTCGGGCCGGTCCTGACGCCCTGAGCGCGGCGTCAGCGGCCGGTGGGGCGCCGCGTTACAATCCGGTGACGCGGCGTCCTCGCGTCGCGCGATCGATATTTAGCACGACCGTTCACAAAACCGCTTTTTGCGCTACACTCGCCACACGCCCTGATTCAGCATGAAGGTCCTCGATTTACAGTGCCCGCACGGTCATCGGTTCGAAGGCTGGTTCGCTTCCGCCGATGAATTCGAAGCGCAGTTGTCCCGCAAGCTGGTCGAATGTCCGGTGTGCGGAACGACCGAGGTCAACCGTCTGCCGTCGGCGCCGCGCCTGAACTTGTCGGGCGCGACGCAGGCCCAGCCGGTCGCTTCGCGTGCACTGCAGGCGCAGGTAATGCGTGCGCTGCGCGAGGTGCTGGAGAAAACCGAGAATGTGGGCGAGCGCTTCGCCGAGGAAGCGCGGCGCATCCATTACAACGAGGCGCCGGCACGCAGCATTCGTGGCGTCACGACGCCCGAAGATGCGCAATCCTTGGCCGAAGAAGGCATCGACGTGATGCCGCTGCCGATTCCTGCCGCGCTCAAAGAACCGCTGCAATGAAACATGCAGTGAGTCCTTGCCGGGCCGGACGGCTGCGGACAGGAGACACTGCGCATGGATCTGGATTATTCCCCCTCGGACGACGCGTTCCGCGTCGACGTCCGCGCCTGGCTTGAGGCCAACCTGCCTCACGCACTGCGCGCCAAAGTACTCGATCACAAACGGCTCGATCGCGAGGATTTCGCGAGCTGGCACCGGATTCTCGGCCAGCGTGGCTGGTCTGCGCCCGCGTGGCCGGTCGAATACGGTGGCCCGGGCTGGAACGCGACGCAACGACACATCTGGGACGAGGAGTGCGCGCGGATCGGCGCGCCGACCGTGCTGCCGTTCGGCGTATCGATGGTTGCGCCGGTGTTGATGAAATACGGCAGCGAAGCGCAGAAACGTCATTATCTGCCGCGCATTCTCGACGGGTCGGACTGGTGGTGCCAGGGCTACTCGGAGCCGGGTTCGGGGTCCGACCTCGCATCGTTGCGCACGCGCGCGGAGCGTCAGGGCGACCACTACGTCGTCAATGGCCAGAAGACCTGGACGACGCTCGGCCAGTACGCAGACATGATGTTCTGTCTCGTGCGTACCGATCCCGCAGCGAAGAAACAGGAAGGCATCTCGTTCCTGCTGATCGACATGAAGACGCCCGGCATCACGGTGCGCCCGATCGTCATGCTCGACGAGGACCACGAGGTCAACGAGGTGTTCTTCGAGGACGTGAAGGTGCCGGTCGAGAATCTCGTCGGTGACGAGAACCGCGGTTGGACCTACGCGAAATACCTGCTTGGCCACGAGCGCACCGGCATCGCGCGCGTCGGCGCGTCGAAGCGCGAGCTTGCGTTCCTGAAGCGCGTCGCGTCGAACCAGCGCAAGAACGGCAAGCCGTTGCTCGCCGATCCCGTGTTCGCCGCAAAGGTCGCGGCGCTCGAGGTCGAACTGATGGCGCTCGAGGTGACGGTGCTGCGCGTCGTCAGCCGCGAGACGAGCGGCAAGGGGCCGGGCCCCGAGGCGTCGATGCTGAAGATCAAGGGCACGGAAGTGCAGCAGGCGCTCACCGAGCTGATGGTCGACGCGATCGGCCCGCTCGCCGCACCGTTCGACGTACCGTTCCTCGACGGGCAGCGCGAGCACAGCATCGCCGGCGACGACGATGCGGCACCGCTTGCCGCGTACTACTTCAATTACCGGAAGACGTCGATCTACGGCGGTTCGAACGAGATCCAGAAGAACATCATCGCGCAGATGATTCTGGGGCTGTGATCAGGGAACGGAGACAACCATGGATTTCAGCTTTACCGATGAGCAGCAGCAGTTTGCCGACGCGCTGCGCCGTTATCTCGGCGAGCAATACGGCTTCGAAGCACGCCAGGCAATCGTGCGCAGCGACGCGGGCGTGTCGGACACACAATGGAGCGCATTTGGCGAACTGGGGTTGACCGCGCTGCCCGTGCCGGACGCGCAGGGTGGCTTTGGCGGCGGCCCGGTCGACATGCTGGTCGTGATGCAGGAACTCGGCCGTGCGCTCGTGATCGAGCCGTACTGGGCAACCGTGGTGGGCGTCGAGGCATTGCGCATCGCCGGTTCCGGCGCTGGCGAGGATGCGGCGCTGCTGGAGGCGATCGCGCAGGGGCAGAAGCGCGTGGCTGTTGCATTCCACGAACCGCATGCGCGCTACGACCTGTTCGAACTCGACACGCATGCACGCGAGCAAGGCGGCACGTATCGGCTGACCGGCACGAAATCGGTCGTTCAGCATGGCGCACAGGCGGATGCGTGGATCGTGCCGGCGCGCGTCGATGGTGGCGGCATCGGCCTCTTCGTCGTCGAACGGGATGCCGCGAACGCGAAGGTGGTCGACTACCGGACGATCGACGGCCAGCGTGCCGCGACGATCGGGTTCGATGAAACGCCGGCGCGACTGCTGACGGGCGGTGCGCGCGACGCTGCGGCCCTCGAGCAGGTTGCCGATTACGCGACGTTCCTGCTGTGCGCGGAGGCGGTCGGCGTGCTCGACGAACTGAATCGCGCGACGGTTGAATACACGAAGACGCGCGAACAGTTCGGCGTGCCGATCGCGCGTTTCCAGGCGCTGCAGCACCGGATGGTCGACATGCTGATCCATGCCGAGCAGGCGCGTTCGCTGACCTACCTGGCAGCCGTACGCTACGCGAGTGGCGATGCCGATGCGCGGCGCAAGGCCGTGTCGGCCGCGAAAGCGCGCGTCGGCGCCGCCGCGCGCTTCGTCGGCCAGCAGGCCGTCCAGCTGCACGGCGGCATGGGCGTGACCAACGAGGTCGCCGCCGCGCACCTGTTCAAGCGGCTGACGATCATCGAGACGACGCTCGGCGACACCGATCATCATCTCGCCCGCATCGCGGCGCTGCCCGATTTCGCGCAGACCGACGCGGCATGACGGCGACGCGAGAGCGCACCAGACAAGGAGACACCTAGTGGGCATCAGTTACGAAGACCTGGTGGTCGGCAGCACCACCGAAGTGGGCCGCTACACGTTCGAACCCGACGACATCAAGGCGTTCGCGCGACGCTACGACCCGCAGCCGTTCCACCTCGACGAAGAAGCCGGGAAAGCATCGCATTTCGGCGGGCTCGTCGCGAGCGGCTGGCATACGTGTTCGGTGTTCATGAGCCTGCTCATCAAGAAGCTCGGGTCGGACTCGACGAGCATGGGCTCGCCCGGCATCGACTCGATCCGCTGGCTCAAGCCGGTGCGCGCCGGCGACACGATCACGATGTACCAGAAGGTCCACGACAAGCGCGTGTCGGAGAGCAAGCCCGACCGCGGCATCGTGTCGACGGAGTGGGTCGGCGTGAACGGCGCCGGCGAGACGGTGATCACCGTGCATACCAAGGTGATCTTCGGGCTGCGCCATCCGGGAGGCACGCACGCATGACCGACGTGACCTTGCCGCTGATCGCATCGGCGCAGGCGCTGCAGGCGCGGGTCGGCGCAGAGCCGCTCGCGAGCGGCTGGATCGCGATCGACCAGCGTCGTGTCGATGGCTTTGCCGATGCGACCGGCGATCATCAATGGATTCACGTCGATCCCGAACGTGCGCGGCGCGAGTCGCCATTCGGCGGCCCGATCGCGCACGGGTTCCTGACGCTGTCGCTGATTCCGGCGTTGATGACCGATACGATGCGTTTCGAGCAGAAGATGGGGGTGAACTACGGACTGAACCGCGTGCGGTTCCTGAAGCCGGTGCCGGTGGGTGCGCGTGTGCGTGCGTTGTTTGCGGTAAAGGAAACCGCCGAGGCCGCGCGGGACGGTGTGCAGGTGACGTGGTCGGTGACGATGCAGGTCGAGCGTCCCGATGTGCCGCTGCCAGTCTGCGCGGCGGAATTCATCACGCTGCATTACTTCTGAAGCGGGGAGCGGCATGCACGGATGCCGCTCCGCCCGTCACATGCGTGTCAGTGCTTCGCGTATTGCGTCGCACCGAACAGCACCTCGCGTGCCTTGTCGTCCTGCAGCGCCTTGCGCATCGACGCGAGCACTTCGACACCGCGTTGCACGGCCGGTCGCGCGGCGATCGTGTCGTACCAGCGCTTCACGTTCGGCAATTCGTCGAGCACGATGCCCTGGTTCTGCCACGAGCGCGTCCACGGGAACGTCGCAATGTCCGCGATCGTGTACGCGTCGCCCGCGAGATATTCGGATTCGCCGAGACGCTTGTCCATCACGTTGTACAGGCGCTTTGCCTCGTTCGTGTAGCGGTTGACCGCATACTCGATCTTCTCCGGCGCATACAGGCGGAAATGGTGCGCCTGTCCGAGCATCGGGCCGACGCCGCCCATCTGGAACATCAGCCATTCGAGCGTTGCGTAGCGTGCAGCCGGATCGGTCGGCAGGAACTTGCCGGTCTTCTCCGCGAGGTAGATCAGGATCGCGCCCGATTCGAACAGCGAGATCGGCTGGCCGCCGGGGCCGTCCGGATCGACGATCGCGGGAATCTTGTTGTTCGGGCTGATCTTCAGGAATTCCGGCTTGAACTGGTCGCCCGCGCCGATATCGACCGGATGGGCACGATAAGCGAGGCCCGTTTCCTCGAGCATGATGTGCACCTTGTGACCGTTCGGGGTCGCCCAGCTATAGACGTCGATCATCGTGAACTCCTATGTTGCATGCGCGAAAACGGCGCCGGCAGCGCCGCGACAGGCGGTCATTAGAGCATGGATCGATGTGGGCTGCTGGCGACGGGAATGTGCGTGCCGATGCGTGTGCGCGCGTGGTGCGCTACATGGCGCCGGAGGCGATTGCGTATCGTCCCGAGTCGTCGAGACAGAAGCGTCGCCGCGCCGCATCGGGTCGATGCGGCACGGCGACATGTCGATTCGAACGTGGGCGCGACCGCTCAGCGCTTGTAGCGGGGCGGGCGTTTCTCGAGAAATGCGGTGATGCCTTCGAGCCCGTCCGCATGATGGAGCGACGCGACGAAATGATCGCGCTCCGTGGCGAGATGCGCATCGAGTGGTTGCGTCGTCGCGTCGTCGAGCAGCGACTTGATGCGCGTGAGTGCGTTCGGCGAGATGCCGGCGAGCGCATCGGCCCATGCCAGTGCATCGGTCAGTGCCGCGCCGGGCACGGCGAGCCGATTGACGACGCCGAGCGTGTGCAGACGTTCGGCTGCGACAGGCTTGCCCTCGAACAGGATCTCGGCCGCGATCGCTCGCGGCAGCGCGCGGGCAATGAACCACGAACCGCCTCCATCGGGCGTCAGGCCGACACGCGCGTACGACATCACGAACTTCGCGTCGTGCGCGGCGACGATCAGGTCGCACGCGAGCGCGAGCGAGAAGCCCGCGCCGGCCGCGGCGCCTTCCACCGCTGCGATCACCGGCTTCGTCGAAGCGTGGATCGCCGTTACCCATGCGCCGAGCTGGTCGATGCTGTCGGCCTGGTAGGACGGATCCTTCGAGCGGTTGTCGAGCAGCCGGTTCAGATTGCCGCCAGCACAGAAAAAGCGATCGGCGCCGGTGAGCACGACCGCGCGGATCCCGGGATCCCGTTCGGCGGTGGCGAGCGCTTCGATGCCGGCCGCGTACATGTCGGGATGCAGCGCGTTGCGTGCGCCGGGATTGGACAGCGTGAGGACGAGCGTCGATTCGCTCTCGGGCGGACGTGAGGCCAGCAGTTCAGCACTCATGCGAGCGTGTCTCCATCGGATGGCAGGGCCGCGGCGCCCCACGCGTTGCGCGTGCTGATGCAGCCGATGCCGAAGCGGATGTAATGTTGTCGTGACGGACGAAAAACTTGCTTTAGACTAGCACGAACGTGCTTTTCAGCGCGATGAATCCGGATGCGGCCGACATCGATGCGGCCGCGCTTCAGCAAGGAAGGAGACTCCGATGCTACAGCTGTGCGGTATTCCGTTGTCCAACTATTACAACAAGGTGAAGTTCGTCCTGCTCGAGCACGACATTCCGTTCGAGGAGTCGGTATGTGGACTGCCGGTCAGCGATCCGGCGCAGCTCGCCGATTCGCCGCTCGGCAAGATTCCCTTTCTGAAGACCGAAGAAGGCGCGCTGTTCGAGTCCCAGGTGATCATCGAGTACCTGGCGGCGCGCTATCCCGAGAAAGGCATTTTCCCGGCGAGCCCGTTCGCGGCCGCGAAGGTGCGCGAACTCATCGAGACGCTCGAACTGTATCTCGAATGGATGGCGCGCGAGGTTTACACCGAAGCGTTTTTCGGCGGCAAGGTCAGCGACGGGATGAAGGCGCACGTCGAGAAGCGCCTGCCGCGCGCGATCGATGCATTCAAGCAGATGACGCGGTTTTCGCCGTATGTGCTCGGTGAGTCGTTCGGCCTCGCCGACATTGCCGCATGGGTCCATCTGCCGGTGATCGGCATGGCGACGAAAGCCGTATTCGGACGCGATTTCCTGCTCGATGCAGGCATCGACTGGAAGACGCATGCGAAGAAGGTGGGCGAGCGCCCTGCCGCACAGCGCGTGGCGGCCGAGCGCAAGGCGTATATCGACGCGACGAGCGTCGCGCGTTCGTAAGCGCGATTCCCGCAGGGCGGTGTGCGACCGCCCGTGCGGGTCTTACAGGCGTGCGAGCCGTTCGAGCGCGGACGCGAGCGTGCTTTCCTGCTTCGCGAAGCAGAATCGGACGACGCCCGATTCGTGCGGCTCGTGATAGAACGCCGACACCGGAATGGCGGCCACGCCGATCTCCGACGTGAGCCACTTCGAGAATTCCGCTTCCGGCAGGTCGCTGATCGCCGAATAATCGACGCACTGGAAGTACGTGCCCGTGCAGGGCAGCAGCTTGAAGCGCGTGCGCTCGAGGCCGGCCCGGAAGTAGTCGCGCTTCTTCTGGTAGAAGTCGGCAAGCGTCAGGTACGGCGCCGGGTCGCGCAGGTAGTCGGCGAGCCCGATCTGCATCGGCGTGTTCACCGTGAACACGTTGAACTGGTGGACCTTGCGGAATTCCGCGGTCAACGCGGCAGGCGCCGCGACATAGCCGACCTTCCAGCCCGTCACGTGATAGGTCTTGCCGAAGCTCGACACGATGAAGCTGCGCGCGGCGAGTTCCGGATAGCGCGCGACGCTCTCGTGGCGCGCGCCGTCATAGACCATGTGCTCGTAGACCTCGTCGGACAGGATCAGCACGTTGGTGCCGCGCACGATCTCCTCGAGCTTGCGCATGTCCGACTCGCGCCATACGGTGCCCGTCGGGTTATGCGGCGTATTGATCAGGATCATGCGCGTTTTCGGCGTGATCGCGGCCGCGAGGCGGTCGAACGGGATCGCGTAGTCGGGCGCTTCCAGCGTGACGAACACGGGCTTGCCGCCCGCGAGTTCGATCGACGGCAGGTAGCTGTCGTAGGTCGGTTCGACGACGATCACTTCATCACCCGGATGCACCGTGCACATGATCGCGGTCAGCAGCGCCTGCGTCGCGCCGGCCGTGACGGTGATTTCGGTCGCCGGATCGTAACGCCGGCCGTAGACCTGCGCGATCTTGTCTGCGATCGCGTCGCGCAGCGGCGCGACACCGGCCATCGGCGGATACTGGTTGTGCCCGCTGCGCATCGCGGCGGCAACCGCATCGATGATGCGCGGATCGCAATCGAAATCCGGAAAGCCCTGGCCGAGGTTCACCGCGCCTTTTTCTGCGGCAAGCGCGCTCATGACCGTGAAGATCGTCGTGCCGACGTTCGGCAGGCGCGAGGGGAAAACAGGAGTCGTTGGCATGTCTGAAGGAGCGTTCATCGATACGGTCGAAATCGGGTGGTGCGGCCTAGGTCAGGCCGGCGTGGTCGTCGTGTCCGGCGCGGCGTCGAGCGAGCAGGCCTCGGTAAATGGCGCGGGCTGCGCGATCCGGAAGCCGAAGTCGCGTGCGGTGCGCTTCGCGAGCTTCAGCAGCGCTCGGTCTTTCGACACGAGCCAGTCGGCCTGCGCAGCACGGGCGAGTTCCAGAAACTTCTGGTCGTCTCGGTCCTTGCACTTCGGCAGCGGCGGCGCGTCGGCGTCGACGGGCGGCGGCTCGACGAGACTCGCGAGCCGGGAGACGGTCGCGAGTGCGGCCGCCTTGTCGATGGCGCGCGACTGGAACTGCGGATAGTCGAGCACGTATTCGAGCTCGGTCAGGCAGCGGCCGTCGATCACGGCGGCCAGCGCGCCGCTTTCCAGCGCGGCCCGGATCGGGCGCGTGGCGGGGTCGTCGAATACGAGGATGTCGATCCAGACGTTCGAGTCGAGCACGACGCGGTGCGCGGCGTGCGGGGCGAGAGAGCGGGTCATTCGTTACAATCGGTGGTTTTCGTCTGACCGCAAGGCACGGCGTGCCAGCGAGCCTCTATGATAATCGTTCTCTCTCCAGCCAAATCCCTCGACTACGATACGCCCGCGCACGTCCAGTCTTACACGAAGCCTGCATTCGTCGACGACGCGTCCGAGCTGATCGACGGCCTGCGCAAGCTGTCGCCGCAGGACATCGCGACGCTGATGGATATTTCCGATCCGCTCGCACGCCTGAATTTCCAGCGCTACGCGGACTGGTCGCGAACCTTTACCCCGGCCAACGCGAAACAGGCTGTGCTCGCGTTCAACGGTGACGTCTATGAAGGATTCGACGCCAAATCGCTGTCGTCCGCCGATCTCGACTATGCGCAGCAGCACGTGCGCGTGCTGTCGGGCTTGTACGGGCTGTTGCGTCCGCTCGACCTGCTGCAGCCGTACCGGCTCGAGATGGGTACGCGCTTCGCGAACGCGCGCGGCAAGGATCTGTACGCGTTCTGGGGCGACCGCATCACGCAGGCGCTGAACGAACAGCTCGAAACGCGCAGCGGCGCGGCGCGCGTGCTGGTCAACTGCGCATCGACCGAATACTTCAAGTCGGTCAAGCCGAAACTGCTGGCCGCGCCCGTCATCACGCCGGTGTTCGAGGACTGGAAGGGCGGCCGCTACAAGATCATCAGCTTCCATGCGAAGCGTGCGCGCGGCCTGATGGCGCGTTTTATCGTCGAGAACCGTATTGCCGACCCGAAGGCGCTGAAGGATTTCACGACGGAAGGCTATGCGTTCGATGCAACCGCGTCGAACGATTCGACGTACGTATTTCGCCGGCGAGTCGGCGAGTGACCCTGTCGGCCGTTCACGAGACGGCCGGTGCATGCATGAGGCCGGACAAGTGCTACACGGCCTGTTCCGGTCGCCAGCTTTACATGGGACCGGCGTAAGCGCTAAAGCGCTAACGCCGGTCGACAAAGGAGAGACAGATGGCCCTTTCGATCACCAGCAATTTCGACGCAGGCGCAATCGACGTCGTGTCGTGCGACAGTCCCGATGCGATTCGGCTGCGCGTGCGCGGCGACACCCGCTCGGAATTCGCGCAATGGTTTTACTACCGCTTGACCGGTGCGCGCGGCCAGCGCTGCGTGATGACGTTCGAGAATGCTGCCGAATGCGCGTATCCGTCGGGCTGGCGCAATTACAGCGCGGTGGCGAGCTATGACCGGGTCGACTGGTTCCGCGTGCCGACGACGTTCGACGGCAAGACGATGACCATCGACCACACGCCGGAATTCGACAGCATCTATTACGCGTATTTCGAGCCGTACTCGGAAGAACGTCACGCGGCGTTTCTCGGTGCTGTCCAGCAGTTGCCGCAGGCGAGCGTCGTTGAACTCGGCCGCACGGTTGAAGATCGCCCGATGTCGCTGCTGACGCTCGGTACGCCGGAAACCGACGGCGCGCCGAAGAAGAAGGTATGGATCATCGCACGCCAGCATCCCGGCGAGTCGATGGCCGAGTGGTTCGTCGAGGGCCTCGTCAAGCGGCTCGCCGGATGGGGCGACTGGGCTGGCGATCCGGTCGCGCGCAAGCTGTACGATCGTGCGACGTTCTATATCGTCCCGAACATGAACCCCGACGGCAGCGTGCATGGCAACCTGCGCACCAATGCGGCAGGCGCGAACCTGAACCGCGAGTGGATGGCGCCCGATGCCGAGCGTAGCCCCGAGGTGCTGGCCGTGCGCGATGCAATCCATGCGATCGGCTGCGACATGTTCTTCGACATTCACGGCGACGAAGATCTGCCTTATGTGTTCGTTGCCGGCTCCGAGATGCTGCCGAGCTTCACCGAGCAGCAGGGCAAGGAGCAGACCGCGTTCATCGAAGCATTCAAGGTCGCGAGCCCCGACTTCCAGACGGAGCACGGCTACGCCGCAAGCAAGTACAAGGAGGACGCGCTCAAGCTCGCGTCGAAGTACATCGGCCATCAGTTCGGCTGTTTGTCGCTGACGCTCGAGATGCCGTTCAAGGACAACGCGAACCTGCCCGACGAACGCGTCGGCTGGAACGGCGAGCGAAGCGCGGCGCTTGGTGCGGCGATGCTGGCGGCGATCCTGGTGCACGTCGACACGTTCGCGTAAGCGTAGCGCGTCGCCGTATGAAAAAAGCCGTGGCATCTCAGGATGCCACGGCTTTTTTTGCTTATGTCGATGTCGCTTCGGCGGATCAGGACTTCTTCGCGGTCTTCTTCACGACCTTCTTCTGGCCGCTCGACTTTTTCGTTGCGACGGCCTTCTTGCTGCCGGTACGGCCCGATGCCTTTGCCTTGCCCTTGCCTCGGTGCGACTTGCCCTTGAATTTCTTCGTCGAGGACGAGGAGCGCTCGACGCGTGGCCTAAGCGGCGGAACCGGGTCGTTCCAGCTGAACGCGAGCATCTGCTGACCGACGTAGCCGCATCGGAATTTCAGCGGCGTCGGGTCGCTGCCGTCGCTGTGGATGCCGAGGCCGTCGACAGTGACGATATTGTCGACCTTCACGCGCTGCTTGCCCTGGTCGAACGAGTCGTTCCATGGCGTGATCGTCGCGTTGCCGCTGTCGAATGCGTTCGGCGCGAAGTCGACGCGGTCGAAGGCCGACGACGTGCTGGCGATGAAGCTGCCGTGCGCTGCACAATCGGCGGCGAGCGGATCGGCATGCATTTCGTTGACGAATTTGTTGATCAGTTCGGAGCGCTGGTCGAGCAGATCGGCGAATGCCGGTGTCGGAAGCGCAAGCGACAGGCCCGCAATACAGGCTGCCAGCTTGCCGAGCGCCCGGAAAATCCGGAGCGACGCAGGAGAGCTGTCCATCTGGTTATTGGTGAGGAGCGAATGAGACATCGGGCACGTATAGATGCCCAATGAAGAACCGGAGTTCAATCTTAGCGTAAAAAAGTTGTGCGGCAGTAGATGTCGCATTCTGCCGTACTGAACGAGAGACTGTCGGCTCGTGATGACGGCGGCGCCGCCGGAGGGTAATTCAGGCGCGCGGGCCGCCGAGACGGTAGCGCCGAACGTCGAAGGTCGTGACCCATGCGGGACGATAGACGGCGATGAGTGCGGTCGCCATGCCGGTGAACCACGCTTCGCCGAGTGCGAGCAGCGCGGTGTTCAGCAGATAGCCGGCGGGAATCACGACGGGAGCGCCATCCGCGAGTGCGAGCTGAACCCCGGCAGCGGCAGCGGCGACCGTGATGATCGCGATTGCCGGCGACAGGAATCCCTGGCCGGTAATGAACGACGCGAGATTGTGCGGCAACCATGCGAGTGCGGCGCGCTGCAGCAATGCCGACACGGCAACCGGCAGCGCGCCGTAGATCAGATAGGTCAGGCCGATGCCTTGCCAGGGCGCATCGAAGATGATCGCGGCGACCGCCGTGACGGCGCCCATCGCGATCAGTGCGAGTGTCCAGTCGAACAGCGTGACGAGCAGCGTCGCGCCAAGCAGATGCATGACGATGCCATCATCGAGCCATGCATTCGAAGCCCAGAGGACCGCAATGGCGGTGACGAGCGCGAGCCACACGTGCTGGAGCGTGGCGTCCTGCAGGCGCACGAAGGGACGATTCCAGATCGCGAGCGCGAGCAGGGCCACGGCGGCGATCCAGCCACCGATGCCCACCCAGAGCGGAAGCGGTGTGAAAAGAAAACCCATGCGTCCATATTACTCGTTGAGCATCAAAGGTGGGAATCCGCACACGTCGACCGTCGCAATATCGAGACTGTTTGACTAGCGTCCGCGCCGGAACCGCGCTGGCGGCTCGGCGGCGATCGGCAGGTCCTGCGCGTTATCGATCGGCGCCGGCAACGGGTACGGCCGGTCGCTCCGTTGCATACGCAGCGGAACTGGGCCGTGCTCGCCGATGGGCGACTTGCGCGCGCGATTGCGGTTCGCCAGCAGCACCTCGAGATGGGGCGACAGCCAGCCGTTGTAGATCGCGACCGCGGCGGCGCGGTTGGCGGCGCCAAGCTGCTGGAAGATGCTGGCTAGGTGGATTTTGACGGTGCCTTCGCTGATGCCGAGTGTACGAGCGATCATCTTGTTGGTGTTGCCCATGTGGACGAAGCGCATGATCTGCGCTTGCCGCGGCGACAGGAGGCCGCTCGCCCGCCGCCGGGGAAGCGACTCGGCGAGCGTCTGGAAATGGGCGTCGTAGCGCGCCGCAGCAGTAGAAGGCAGCAGGCGGAGCGCGATCGGCGGAATGTAATGCCCGCCCAGCAGCACGATCTCGAGCGCACGTACGATCAACTGCGGCCGCGTGGAATGCGGGATCACGCCGGCGACACCGTAGTTGAAGAAGCGCTGGATGGCTTCGGGCGATGTTTCGTCGACCAGGACGGCGACGGGTGTCGGCGAGCACGCGCTGCAAATCGCCTGAAGCTCGCTGAGCCGGCCGACGTCGAGCCAGTCGATCGCAACGAGGTCGAAACGCTGGTTACGCAGCAGCCTGCGCGCCTGAAAACTGTCGTGCGCATCGTTGATGCCGGCGTGACGGTCGATCTGTCGCAACAGGGCCTTCAGTCCGTCACGCCGCTCGGCGTCTGAATTGAGTATCAGGAACCGCATATTCAACCTCCTTGATGTGAGCCATTCATATCTGCCGTCTGGCATGTCTTGGGTCTGATGATGACAAAGACCTTACACGATGTCTGCTTGGCTGAAAGGCTTAGGAAAAGTATGAAATTTCGGGCGGCGGGAGGGCGGACAAGTAAAAAGCCGCTCCGGCGGGAACCGTGAGCGGCTTCAGAAGGGCAGGCTGTCAGGGCCTGCTGTGCTGCGGGTTAGTGGAAATGCGGCTGGGCGGGTGACGCGTCTTCCGGCATTTCGGCGTGGACGATTTCGCCTAGCGGATCTGCGTAGAGCGGCACGCCGCAGTCATCGCAATATTCGGGTTCGAAGCGGCCCGCGTGCCGCCGGACGTCGGTTACGCCGCATTCCTTCAGCAGATTCACGATTTCCTCGACCGGTCCTTCGATCGGCGCTTCGCCTTCGAGCGTCGCACCGTCGATCGACAGGTCGCCGTTTTCGCGACCGTACAGCGGCCACACGACGCCGTAGATTACGTCGTTGCTGGCACGCCGTGTGAAGCCGACACGGTACTCGTCGATACGGCGTTCGCCGAAGCCGGCGACCACCGCGCGCAGCTCTTGCGGTGCCGCACCAAGTGTGTCGAATAGATAACGAATGGCCGTTCGGACCGTATGTGGACGGATGCGTTCGTCCGCATCCCGGCAAGCCGAATAGTACGCGTCCGGAAGCAGGCATTCGAATTCGCAGCCGGGCAGCGCGATCGACAGGTTCGGGCCGCCCTGGGTCGTCCATTGCTCGAGGCACTGGCCGCGTTCGATCCGGCTGCCGTTTTCTTCTTCCTGCCAGCGGAACAGCGGTGCGCCGGCGGGGGCTGCGACGACGGCGAGCAGGAAGCGCGGGTCGGCCAGGATCGGCGAGGTTTCGGGCAGGTCGCCGAAGCTGAGCTTGGGCGTATGCTGGCTGATCGCCGCGTGCGAGAGCTGCTGGGCAAGCCGGTAGGTCTCGACGTGATGCCTCGGTAGCTGGTCGATGCTGTAGAGGAACGGGGCAAGCCCGACGAGGGTCCCGTTCGCAAGGACGTGCGCTTGCAGGTGCGTTCGCAGTGCGTCGGCAACGTCGCCCTTGAGCGGGCCCGATGGAATCATGTAGCGCGTCCAGGCGAGAACCGGGACGGCGACGAGCAGCGCATCGAACGGTTGGCCGTCATGCTCGATCACCATCGACTCGCTGTGCGTCTCGGCCATGTCGGCGAGCGCGCCATAGGCGTCGGGATGATTCTGCTGCAGATGGTCGAGCGCTGCGTCGAGCGTGGTCTGGTTGCCGTTGCGGACAATCTTGGCGAGCAGCGCGTCGAGCTTCGCTTCCCAGAAGCGGTCCTCGATGCGGCTGCCCGAGGCGAAGAGCGCAAGCGACAGACCGACCAGTTTGTCGGCATCGGGGGGGAGGCGTTTGGCGATTCGCTGGCGCATATTAAAGACGTATATAGAAAGAGGCGAAGAACCTCACATTCTAGTCCGTTCTTTGCACCATAAGCGGTCTCGTGCCGACTCGTGGCCGGCCGGCCAAATTGCAGCTTTTGCAAAAGAATTGCTTCAAACCCCTTGCGCAGATCGAAGCGGGTGCCTACAATCACGCCTCTTTCGCGCTAACGGAAACACGGCGCGGAAGAGGGAAGCAGGGTTGGCGGTGCGCAGCAGTCTGTAGTGCGCAGCTGGCCTGGAAGTTGAGCCCCGCAGTCGCAACGATGCAGTGTAAAAAGTTGTTGACGAACTGCGAAACACGGCTCATAATCTCGCTTCTCTGCTGCTGAAAACGCAGCGCTGCCGGGAAACACGAAGTTCCTCGCAGAATGCTCTTTAAAAATTAACAGCCGATAAGTGTGGGCGCTTGATGGCAGCG